>URCS01000020.1 GCA_900546455.1 uncultured Collinsella sp.
CAGGGGAGCTGGCGCTGTGCGACGGCGTCGCGCCATCGTCGAGCCTTATGTGGGCTCGGCCAAAAAGTCGATGGCATACTGAGCGGCTACCATGGAGCCCTTGGCGAGCACGCTCTCGTCGATCTTATAGAAGCAGGAGTGCTGGGCATAGGTGGCGCCGATCTGGGGGTTGCGCGTGCCAACAAAGGCGAGCACGCCCGGTACGCGGCGCAGATACTCCGAGAAGTCCTCGCCCGAAAGCGTGCCGCGGTAATGGCCCTCGCCTGCGGGGCCCAGGCACTTGAGCACAGCTTGGCGGCAGCGCTCGCTCGAGGCAGCATCGTTTTCGACCTTGTAGTTGGCGATGGTGTAGTCGGTGAGTTCGGCCTCGGCGCCTAGCGCTGCTGCGGTGTGCTCCACGATGCGGCGCATAAGCTCGGGCATCTCCTCATGCGTTTTGTCGCCATAGGTGCGCACCGTGCCGGCGAGGTACGCCGTGCCGGCGATAACGTTGCGCGCGGTGCCGCCGTGCAGCTCGCCGACGGTGATGACGGCGGGTTCGTAGGGGCTAATCTCGCGCGAGACGATGGTCTGCAGGGCGTTGACGATCTCTGCCGCAACCATAACGGCGTCGTGGCCGCGCTGGGGCATGGCGCCATGGCACGAGGTGCCGCGGACGTCGATGCGGAACCAGTCGGTGTTTGCCATGCGTGGGCCGGGCTCGCAGCTTACGGTACCGGCGTCGACCTCGCTCCAGATGTGCGCGGCGTAGGCGCCATCGACGCCGTCGAGCACGCCCGTGCCGATCATGAGTTTGGCGCCCTGACCGTTTTCCTCGCTGGGCTGGAAGACGATGCGGACTTCGCCGTGGATGTCGTCGGTCATATGGCGCAGGATCTGCAGCGTGCCGAGCATCATGGCGATATGGCAGTCGTGGCCGCAAGCGTGCATGCAGCCCTCGTTGACGCTGGCGAACTCCTCGCCGGTCTGCTCGGTGACGGGCAGGGCGTCGATGTCGGCGCGCAGCAGGATGCGGCGGCGTGGCGTGCCGTCCTCGCGGTAGGCATCCGGCGCGGTACCGCGAAGCGTTGCCACCAAGCCGGTCTTGAGCGGACGCTCGTAGGGGATATTCATGGCGTCGAGCTGGTTGGCGATGTCGGAGGTCGTGCGCTCCTCGGCAAGGCTCAGCTCCGGGTGCTTATGGAAGTGCCGGCGCTGCTTGATGATATAGGGTTCAAACTCGGTAGCGATATCTTTGATGGCTGCGGTGACGTCGTCAGCCGCGCGAGCCTCGGTCGCCGCCATAATCTGCTGTGCCTTGGTCTTCGTCATGGTCGATTTGCTCCTTGCTGGGTTGATCGCAAAATCGTACAGGCTCTCTCCAGTATGCCACCTGCCGCTAGGGCTGGTAAAGTTGCCGTTTGCCGCTTGGGGTTTTGTTACAAGGGCGGGGGAGTACACTCGGGGGTGTTGAATTTCCTGCCAGAGATGGGGATGCCCATGCAGCATATCGATCGGATTATCCGCTCCAAGAACGTTTTTACCGCCCAAGACGGCATCGATACCGCCCGCGAGCTGGCGATTGCCATTGCGGGCGATCGCATCGTCGCTGTCGGCGCATCCGATGACGTGGTTGCCGCCGCCCCTGCCGCCACGCCGGTGGTCGATTACGGCGAACAATTTATCTGCCCCGGTTTCCATGATGCGCACCTGCACTTCTTCCATACCTCGGTCGGCTCCTCACCGTATATGCTCATGGATATGGGCACGTCAGAGGCGGCACTGGTGCAGCATGCGCTCGAGTTTTCCCAGGGCCTGCCCGACGACGCCTGGGTCGTGACCCAGGGCTGGCGCGATTACCGCTGGGATCCGCCTGAGCATCCTACCAAGGCCTCCCTCGACGCCGCCTTCCCCGGTCGCCCCTGTGTTATGTATTCGGGCGATGGGCATACGCTGTGGCTCAACAGCCGCGCACTCGAAGCCCTCGGCGTGACGCGTGACAGCGAGCCTCCGGCGGGTGGCAGTTACGACAAAGACTCAAACGGTGAGCTTACGGGTATTGCCCACGAGGCAGCTGCTATGCAGCTGCTGCCGCGCTGCCTGGAATGGCTGGGCGAGGACCGCATCGCGAGCGCTTACGGCGACCAGATGAAGCGCATGGCCGAGCAAGGCATCACCTCAATCTGCGATATGTCGCTCATGCCCATGCCGGGCTGCGACTTTATTCGCGACGATGTTTACGACAAGCTGCAGGCCGCCGGCAAGCTGGGCATCCGCGCCCATCTGTTTCCCACGCTGCTGGATGACCAATCGCGCTTGGAGGAACTCCAGACCCGCTACGCAAACAACGCGCTGCTCTCGGCGCCAGGATTTAAACAGTTCTTCGACGGCGTGTCGAGCGAGCATACCGCATGCCTCACTGAGCCCTATACCAACCCGCGCTTCCCGGGTGACCAGGGGCGCCTGACGGTTCCTGTCGAGCGCATGCGCAAGTTGGTTCTGGCGGCAGCCGAGCGCGGCCACACCGTGCGCATCCACGTTATCGGCGACGGTGCCATCCATGCCGCACTCGATATCTTTGAGGAGGCGGCAGAGCTCTACGGTCTGCCGCCGCACGGTCATAATACGCTTGAGCATTTGGAGAATCTGCTGCCTCAGGACATCGATCGTCTGCGCAAGCTCAACGTCATTGCCTCGAGCCAGCCTTGCCACATCACGCTCGACCCGGGTGGCCCGGAGCGCGACCTGGGTCTGGAACGCAGCCGCATCATGTGGCCGTTTGCGACCTATAAGCAGCGCGGCATCCGCCAGGCTTTCGGTACCGATAGCCCCATCACAGCCGTTACCAGCATGAACGTGCTCTACACGGCTATTGCGCGCCAAGACCCCCGCAGCCACTGGCCTGAAGGCGGCTGGCTCCCCAGCGAGCGCATCGACGCGGCTACAGCTCTGCGCAACTACACGCTTGGCAGCGCGTACGCAGCGGGCGACGAGCAAAACCTCGGCAGCCTGGAGCCCGGCAAATACGCCGACCTGGTAGTCCTGGACCAAAACCCGCTCACCATTGACCCCCAAGAACTCCAGGCTACCAAGGTTCAGGCAACCTATCTGGCAGGCAACTTGATTTACGAGCGCTGATGCTCGTACCGTATCGACAAACGCGGCTCGGGCGGTTAATTTTGGGACGGCGCTCGAGCCGCGTTTGTATATCGGTGGGGACCCGTTATGAGCGTTCCCGCTCTGCTTGATTTGGACGCGGGGCGGAGGCGCAGCTGCCCCGTGCACTCAATTTGGACATCAGTAATGCCGTCTCTTGGTGTTTTGCATACTTTCCATTGCAGATTGCATAAAAAGGCTGGGATGTTCTTTCTGGTCCTGATGTACCCCCGCCCGGGCCGTGCAAAAAACGGAGTATTCAGCAACGCAAGCCCCGCCGGCGCCGCTGCAGTCGGGTAGCATCGCGGAGCTCGATGACATTTTGTGGTCCGGTACGGCGCGAAGTACGCCTATTTGCCCCAACGGGGTCTGCCCACCGACCAAAATCGCCCGCTGAAGGCGTCCTTGGGACCAATAAGGAATGTCCAGTGCGTATGCAGCCGTCCTGGTCTGCTGAATACTCCCAAAAATGCACGGTGCTCCCCGGGGGACCCGTGCGTGTGGCGAAAACCATGCCCATGTCGCTATCCGCATCGCCATTTTGCTGCACTGACTTTTCCTGAATGCCGGGCCCGATAACGTCGACTCAGCTCCCGTGTGGCGCCGGAGGGGCGGGGCATAAGGTTTATCGCGAGTTCCGCACGAGCCGAAGGCCACTTAATGTGGCCTTCGTGCGAGCAGGACTGCCCGAGCAGGAAACCTTATGCCCCGCCCCTCCGGAGCCACACGGGAGCCACTGCCAAGTTATCCCCCGGCATTCAGAAAATCTAAGTGCCAAAAAATAAGATTTTTTGACTCCGTGTTGTATAACCCGCCATTCGTGGGTACCATTCAACGCGTACGCAAACAAAAAGGGTTAATTCGCGTGGTATAACCGCGCGGCCCAAAAAGGAGGAGACAAGCATGTCGTCTTTGAAGCCGCTTGCAGATCGTGTTCTGGTCAAGCCCGACGAGGCCGAGCAGAAGACCGCTTCTGGTCTGTATATCGCCAGCAACGCTCAGGAGAAGCCGCAGCGCGGCACCATCGTTGCCGTTGGCGCCGGCAAGGTCAACGACAAGGGTGAGCGCATCCCCATGGACGTCAAGGTCGGTGACGTTGTCATCTACGGTAAGTTCGGTGGCAACGAGGTCAAGGTCGACGGCGAGAAGTATCTGCTGATGCGCGCCGACGACATCTACGCTATCGTCGAGGCCTAGTCTCGTCAGAATCTCTGATTCGTCTTTGAACGCGCCCGCCGCATAGGACTCGGAAGCGGCGACGCGAGTCACATTTCTTTTGGAGGATTACCTACCATGGCAAAGAACATTACGTTCAACACCGATGCCCGCGCTAAGCTTGCCAAGGGCGTCAACACTCTGGCCGACGCCGTTACCGTCACCATGGGCCCCAAGGGTCGCTACGTTGCGCTGCAGCGCACGTTCGGTGCCCCGACCATCACCAACGACGGCGTTTCCGTCGCCAAGGAGATCGAGCTCGAGGACAACATCGAGAACATGGGCGCTCAGCTGGTGAAGGAGGTTGCCACCAAGACCAACGACACCGTGGGTGACGGCACCACCACCGCAACCCTGCTCGCCCAGGCCATCGTCAACGACGGTCTGCGCAACGTCGCCGCTGGCGCCAACCCGCTGGCCATCCGTCGCGGCATCGACAAGGCCGTCAACGCCGCCGTCGCCGAGATGAAGAAGCAGGCCAAGCCGGTCGAGACCAAGGAGCAGATCGCTTCCGTCGGTACCATCTCCGCCGGTGACCCCGAGGTCGGCGAGAAGATCGCCGAGGCCATGGAGGTCGTGGGCAAGGACGGCGTCATCACCGTCGAGGATTCCCAGACGTTCGACATCACCATCGACACCGTCGAGGGCATGCAGTTCGACAAGGGCTATGTCTCCGCTTACTTCGTCACGGACAACGACCGCATGGAGGCCGTGATGAAGGATCCGTACATCCTCATCACCGACCAGAAGATCTCCAGCGTTCAGGACATCATGCCCGTTCTCGAGGCTGTCCAGCGCGCTGGCCGTGGCCTGCTCATCATCGCTGAGGACATCGACGGCGAGGCTCTGCCTACCCTGGTCCTCAACAAGATCCGTGGCGCCCTCAACGTCTGCGCCGTTAAGGCCCCGGGCTACGGCGATCGCCGCAAGCGCATCCTCGAGGACATCGCCGTCCTCACCGGTGGCCAGGCTGCCCTGGACGAGCTGGGCGTGAAGGTCGCTGACATTACCGCCGATATGCTCGGTACCGCTAAGTCCGTCACCATCTCCAAGGACAACACCGTCGTCGTCGGCGGCGCTGGCTCCAAGGAGGCCATCGACGCTCGTATCGCTCAGATCAAGGGTGAGATGGAGAACACCACCTCTGACTTCGACCGTGAGAAGCTCCAGGAGCGCCTGGCCAAGCTCTCCGGTGGCGTTGCCGTCATCAAGGTCGGCGCTGCTACCGAGTCCGAGCTCAAGGAGATCAAGCATCGCGTCGAGGACGCCCTGCAGGCTACCCGCGCTGCTGTCGAGGAGGGCATCGTCGCCGGTGGCGGCGTCGCCTTCATGGACGCTGCTCCTGCGCTCGACGCCGTTGAGCTTGACGACCCCGAGGAGAAGATCGGCGTCGATATCGTCAAGAAGGCTCTGACCGCTCCGGTCGCTACCATCGCCAAGAACGCTGGCTTTGAGGGCGCTGTCGTGGTCGACAAGGTTGCCGAGCTGCCTGCCGGCCAGGGTCTCAACTCTGCCAACGGCGAGTGGGGCGACATGATCGAGATGGGCGTCCTCGACCCCGTCAAGGTCAGCCGCGTCACCCTGCAGAACGCTGCTTCTGTCGCCAGCCTGATCCTCATCACCGAGGCCACCGTCTCCGATGTGCCCAAAAACACTCAGCTTGAGGACGCTATCGCTGCTGCTACCGCTGGTCAGCAGGGCGGCGGTATGTACTAAGGCCGACAAGGTCTAGAACTCCCACCGGGAATCCGGGGGCGGGACGGGGACTTCTCTCCGGAACGTCCTCGGACATGCAAAGAGGCTCCGCATCGCGCTTCGCGCTGCGGAGCCTCTTTGCGTCCTGCGGAATATTCCGGAGAGAAGTCCCCGTCCCGCCCCCGGATTCCCTGCGTTTACGGCCTTGAGGTCGGCGGGCGGAGAAGGATGTGGTCGATAGGGATACGTGTCCCCTTCGCTGTTTCGCGCTTTGCGCGAAAGGCGCGTTACTTTGGGATGGGTGGGGAACGTGGTTGTTTTGGCAACTGATCTCCGCCACAAATTACCCTTGGCATACTTGCGCGAAAGCCTACTGGTGCTACACTTGCAATTGCTGTTTCAGGGCGGGGTGAAATTCCCCACTGGCGGTAAATCGGGCGGTGCCAAAGGGGTACCGTGGCGCAGGTAAAGTGCCTGCGACCGAGCCGATGAGTCCGCGACCCGTGTGTGCGTTGGTTCGCATGCCGGCTGAACTGGTGAGATCCCAGTACCAACGGTTAGAGTCCGGATGAAAGAGGCAGGTGATCTTATGTCTGAACAGTCGCAGCATATCCATTTTGAGAACACGAATAGGTGGAGCACCAAACAGCTCGTTACCATGGCGCTGATGTGCGCCTTGGGCGCCCTGTTTATGTATGTGCAGCTGCCCATCCTTCCTTCGGCGCCGTTTTTGACGTATGACCCGTCGCTGGTGCCGGCGATGGTGTGTGGATTTGCGTATGGCCCTGGTGCCGGCACAGCTGTTGCCGCTATGGCGATCGTTATCCATGCGCTTACCACGGGCGATTGGGTCGGTGCGCTTATGAACTTGGTTGCCACGCTGGGCTATATTCTGCCTGCGGCTATCGTCTATCAGAAGATGCACACCTACAAGGGTGCCGTGATTGGCCTGGTGCTCGGCGTCATTGCCGCTACAGCGCTGTCTATGGTCGCAAACCTTACTATTGGCGTATGGTTCTGGTATGGCTCGGCCGATGTGATTCTGCCGCTCATGCTTCCCGCTGTTTTGCCGTTTAACCTCGTCAAGACTGTGCTTAACTCGGTACTCACGCTGGCGGTGTACAAGGCGGTCTCTAATCTCATCACGCCCAAGAAGGACCAGGTCAAAGGCCGCGCATGATTGAGTGTCGGGGCGTTTCCTTTAGCTATGACGGTGCCGTGCCGGCGCTCGACGGCGTCGATCTAAACATCGAGGACGGCGAGTTTTTCTGCATCCTCGGTGGTAATGGGTCGGGCAAGTCGACGTTTGCCAAGCATCTGAATGCACTGTTGCAGCCCGATGCGGGCACGGTGCGTATCAACGGTATGGATGCGTCCGACCTCGAGCTGGTCTATGACATTCGTTCGACCGCGGGCATGGTATTCCAGAATCCCGATGATCAGCTGGTGGCAACGCTTGTCGAAGATGACGTTGCGTTCGGTCCCGAAAACCTTGGCGTGCCATCGGCGCAAATTGCGCAGCGCGTACGCGAGGCGCTGAAGGGCGTGGGCCTGGTGGGCTTTGAGCGCCACGAGACCCATGCGCTTTCGGGTGGTCAAAAGCAACGCGTGGCGCTTGCCGGCGTGCTCGCCATGGAGCCGCGCGTGCTCATTTTGGATGAGGCCTCCTCGATGCTCGATCCGCGCGGACGCAAGGGTCTTATGAAAGCGTGCCGCGCACTTCACGATCGTGGCATGACTATCGTGATGATTACGCACTTTATGGAGGAGGCCGCCGAGGCCGATCGTGTCGCGGTGTTTCGGGCGGGGCACGTTGCCATGCTCGGTACGCCCGAGGAAATCTTGACGCGGGCGGATGAGCTTGCGCAGCTCAACCTGGATATGCCGGCGTCGTGCTGCCTAGGTAGGGCACTTCGTGCGAAGGGCGTGCCCGTTTGCGCGCAGGTGCGTGAGGCGGATATGGTCGCCGAGATTGCGCAGGCTTATGCCGAGCGGAGTGGGGCAGGCACCGCGGGGCAGTCTTCCGCATCCCAGTTGGAAATCGCTGACGGCACTGTTCCGGTAGACAACGAGGGCAACGCGTCGGAGCCCGTCATAGAGCTATCCCATGTTTCGTACAGTTATTCGCTCAGTCCGCGCGAGCGCCGCCGCTGGCATAAGCGCTCGGCCACTGCGGGCAAATCGAGCAAACAGGCTCTCTGGGGAAACGACCCCAGCAGTCCGTGGGCACTGCGCGATGTATCGCTGACGGTGCGTCGCGGCGAGTTCCTGGGCTTGGCAGGTCATACTGGTTCGGGTAAGTCGACGCTGGTCCAGCATCTCAACGGTTTGATTCGCCCCCAGGAGGGATCCGTTCGCGCGCTGGGGCTCGATCTGTCAAACAAGAAAGACGCCGCCGCGGTTAAGGCCAAGGTCGGCGTGGTGTTTCAATATCCTGAGCGTCAGCTGTTTGCCGAAACCGTGGCGCAGGACGTGGCGTTTGGTCCGCACAACCTTGGCTTGCCGCAAGATGAAGTCGACCGTCGTGTCGAGTCATCGCTCTCGCGCGTGGGCCTCGACCTTTCCACGGTCGGCGACAAGAGTCCCTTTGAGCTTTCGGGCGGTCAGCAACGGCGTGTGGCATTCGCCGGCGTGCTCGCCATGGAGCCCGAAGTCCTGGTGCTCGATGAACCCATGGCGGGGCTCGATCCGGCTGCGCGCAGGGATTTCCTAGGGCTCATCGGTCGACTCCATCGCGAGGGCCTGACCGTTGTCATGGTTTCGCACAGCATGGATGACTTGGCCAATTGCTGCGACCGTATCGTCGTAATGAACGAAGGTGCGGTGTTTGCCGAGGGAACCCCCGCGCAGGTGTTTGCGCATGCCGATGAGCTCAAGTCGATCGGCTTGGGCGTTCCCGCCGCCCAGCGTATGGCGCTGGCGCTTACGGAGGCGGGCGTGCCGCTGCGTCGCGGCGGGCTCTATACGGTTGAGTCGCTGGCAGACGAGTTGGTGGACCTGCTAATCGGTCGCTCGGGCGGTTCTTCTAACGTCTCGGACATTGCTAAATCCAAGACGGTCGCGCGAGAGGAGGGCTGCTGATGGAGGCGTTTTCGTTTGGCAGCTACTATCCCGGCGATAGTGCAATCCACCGCCTGGACCCGCGAACCAAGTTGCTCTTGGGCTTTGTGTTTCTGATCACGACGCTCACGGTCAGTGGCTTCCGCGGACTGGCCCCGGTCGCAATTTTCGTTGTGCTGACCTATGCCGTGTCTCGGGTGCCGGTTCGTCGCGTTCTGTCGTCGATGGCGCCGCTGCTGGCAATCGTCGTCGTGGTCGCGGTGCTCAACTTGTTTACCGATCAGAGTGGGCGCATCCTGTGGCAGCTCGGCTTTCTGCAGATAAGCGAGGGCTCACTGCGTTCTGCCGCCTTTATGGCGTGTCGCCTGACGTTGATGATGGCCGGTATGAGCGCCATTACACTCACCACGCCGACGCTCGACCTCACCGCGGGCTTTGAGCGCCTGCTCGCGCCGCTTGCGCGTGTGGGACTTCCTGCGCACGAGCTCGGCATGATCATGGGTATCGCGCTACGCTTTATGCCGCAGTTTGCCACTGAGATGAAGCAGACGGCCGATGCACAGGCAAGCCGCGGTGCGCGCGTGACGGGCGGTCCGCTCGGTGGCGTACGCATGCTCGGCAGTGTGGCGATCCCGCTGTTCACCGGCGTGTTCCGCCATGCCGAGACGCTGTCTGCTGCCATGGATGCACGCTGCTATCATGGCGAGCAGGGCCGCACGCGCCTGCATGCGCTTACGTTTGGCCGCGGCGATGCGTTGGCGGCGGTGGTGACGGCGTTGCTGCTCATCTGCGTCATCGTCATCAACCTTCAACTTGTTTAGGCGCGATTCGAGCGCAAGAAAGGGGTCCCTATGACCGACAACGACCGCACGGCTCAGCTTGAGCGCGCCTGTTCGTATCTCAGGCGCATTCCGGCGTGGTATCTGGCCACGACCGATGTGGCCGACGGACATCAGCCCCGCGTGAGACCGTTTTCGTTTGCCATGGTCGATGACGGTAAGTTGTGGTTTTGCACATCGCGCGACAAGGATGTGTGGGCGGAGCTGAGTGCGAATCCCAAGTTTGAGCTCTCGGGCTGGAAGCCGGGGGAATGTTGGATCGTATTGACCGGCGAAGCCGCACTTGAGGACGACGCAGTTGCGAGCGACAAGGTGCGTCAAGCGGGCTTTAAGCACATGGTGGGCATTGGCGAGGAACACGAGAGTGCCAACGACGGCCGCCTTGCTTTCTTTTCGGTCCGCAATATTGCCGCGCGCTTCTGTGATATCGACGGCAGCGAGGAGCGCCTGGAGCTCTAGCTCGCACAAACCAGGTTCCCAAACTAACTAGTACAGGAGGAAACGTGGACGGATTGAATACGGTGTTGGAGTATCTGACGTCGGTGCCGGCATGGTATTTGGCGACGAGCGTTGACGGACAGCCTCATGTGCGTCCGTTTTCGTTTGCGCAGATCCAGGATGGCAAGCTGTGGTTTGTAACAGCGCGCACCAAAGATGTGTGGCAAGAGCTGCTGCAAAACCAGCGCTTTGAGGCCACGAGTTGGTGGCCGGGCCATGGCTGGCTTATCTTGCGCGGGCGTGCCGGCTTGGATGACCGGGCTTTAGACGAAATGCGCGAAGCCGGGTGGAAGCATCTAGAGCACCTGGGCGAGCACTATGAGGGGCCTAACGACCCCACGCTCGTCTTCTTTAGCGTCGAGGATCCCGAGGCTTTTATCTGCAATCACGACGAATGGGTGCCGGTCGAGCTCTAGCCGGCTGGCTCATCCTAACAACTTGGTTTTCGCATGGGCGGGCCCCGTATTGCCCGGTGCCGTTAGGAGCGCCGGTCAATACGGGGCCCGCTCCATTTGTCAATTCCTTCAAGCGAATGTGTCGGGAATGTTTCAATGCATGAATATGCAAGCCATTTACGTATTCATGCATCTTTTGGTGCTAAAGTTTCAACCCACTTCATAACGGCCGCTGCGAAATGCGCATCGGTGCATAAATCGCAGACAAGGAGTCTGATATGTCTTTGAAGGTTGGAATCGTCGGCGCGGCTGGATATGCCGGAGCCGAGCTCATTCGCCTCGTGCTCGGTCATCCCGAGTTTGAACTTGTTGCCATTACGTCCAACGCCGATGCCGGCCAGCCGCTGTCCGCGGTGTATCCGAGCTTTGCTGGCGTGAGCGATCTGGTTTTCACCACGCATGACGCCCCCGAGCTTAAATCCTGCGACGCCGTCTTCTTGGCCGTGCCGCACACGGCTGCCATGGCACAGGTGCCCGCACTGCTTGCATCTGGCGTGTCCTGCTTCGATCTTTCGGCCGATTACCGTCTGAGCGACGCGTCTGTCTTTGAGGCATGGTATGCCGTCGAGCACACGAGCCCCGAGTTGCTCAAGACCCGCGCTTTCGGCCTGCCCGAGCTGTTCTGCCAGGACTTGGAGACCGCCGCATCCGATTATGCCGCCGGAAAGCCCGTGTTGGTCGCCTGCGCCGGCTGCTATCCCACCGCAACGAGCCTTGCAGCCGCTCCTGCCGTGCGTGCGGGCTGGGTGGCCGAGAGCGGTCCCGTGATCGTTGACGCTATCAGCGGCGTGACGGGTGCCGGCAAGTCCTGTAACGCCCGCACCCATTTTTGCAGCGCGGACGAGAACCTGGAAGCCTATGGCGTGGGCAAGCATCGTCATACGCCCGAGATCGAGCAGATACTCGGCCTGGCCGACCGCATCGTCTTCACCCCGCACTTGGCACCGCTCAAGCGCGGCCTGCTTTCCACGGTGACGATGCCGCTCGCGCCGCAGGCTCTCGACGCGCTGGTTCTTGAGGATGTCGTCGACCATTACAAGAAGTTTTACGCCGGTCGCACCTTTGTGCGCGTGCTCGATGCCGGCCAGCAGCCCAAGACGGCTTCGGTCGTCGGTACCAATGCCGCCCAGATTGGCCTTGCGCTCAACAAGCGTGCAGGCGTGCTGGTGGCGACGGGCGCCATCGACAATTTGTGCAAGGGTGCTGCGGGCCAGGCGGTCCAGTGCGCCAACATCGTTTTTGGCTTTGACGAGCGACGAGGCTTGCTCACAGTGGCGTGCCCGGTGTAGCACATTCGATTGTTAGCGATTTGGTAGTCGGGTATCGAGTTGGGCGCCACTTTTAAGCTGGTCTAGTAGTTGCGACCGGTATGGCGTGCCAGCCGATGCCCGCTTTTTTATTTGATATAGGGAGTCGTAGGGACGATGAATACCGACCTGATTGATATTAAGATACGCGCCGTCGAGGGTGGCGTTACGGCGGCAGCTGGCTTTAAGGCCGCAGGCATCCATGCGGGATTCCGGAAGAATCCCGAGCGCTTGGACTATGCGCTCGTCGTGCCCGATAAGCCCTGTCCCGGCGCCGGCGTGTTTACGACCAACCGCTTTTGCGCGGCGCCCGTGCAGGTGAGCCGTGTCAACCTGGGCGGTGCGGACAAGGGCTATGGCATCATCGCCGGCGTTTCAATCAACTCCGGCAACGCGAACGCTGCCACGGGCGAGACCGGCCTAGCCTGCGCGCGCGAGACGTGCAACATCGCCTCGCAGGTTATTGGCTGCGAGCCCCAGCAGATCCTGGTTGCCTCGACGGGTGTGATCGGACAGATTTTGCCGATCGACACGTTTGAGGCAGCCGTCCCGTCCGCCTACGAGGCGCTCTCTGCCCATGGCGGTGCCGATGCGGCCCGTGCCATCATGACGACCGATACGCATTCCAAGGAGTATGCCGTTCGCTATCGCAGCGAGGCTGCGGGCCATGCGGGCAACGCTTATACGGTGGGCGGTATGTGCAAGGGCTCGGGCATGATCATGCCCAACATGGCCACCATGATCGCAGTTATCACCACCGATGCCCCCGTCGAGCCTGCGGCACTTCATGCCCTGCTGCTCTCGACCGTCAAGCAGACCTTTAACAAGGTAACGGTCGATTCCGACACCTCGACCAACGACACCTGCATCATGCTTGCCTCCGGCGCCGCTGCCGCAGATGCCGAGCCTATCGTCGAGGGCTCCGATGCCTTTGACGAGTTGGCATTTGCCGTGCACGAGGTGTGCGAGAGCCTGGCGCGCAATATCGCCGCCGATGGTGAGGGCGCATCCAAGCTTGTTACGGTCAACGTTACCGGAGCCGCCAACGACGAGGAAGCTGATATCGCCGCCCGTGCCGTCGCCAACTCGCCGCTCGTTAAGACCTGCATCGCCGGCCACGACTGCAACTGGGGCCGTGTTGCTATGGCGCTTGGCAAGTGCGGCGTGAAGTTTAATCAGGAAGACGTTTCCATCGACATGATGGGCATGCCTGTCTGTCGCGACGGTCTGACTGTTCCCTTTGACGAGGACGAGGCTCTACGACGTTTCGAGGCGCCCGAGATCGTGATCTCGGCCGACCTGGGCGCAGGCGACGCGGCAACGACTGTGTGGACCTGCGACCTCACGCATGAATACATCTCCATCAACGGCGACTACCGTTCCTAGATTCCAGGCATGCTGCGCATCTTGCCGCGATTGCGGACGGCGGAGTACGGCGCGATAACGATACGAAAGACGAGGCAGATTATGAAATTCGCACGCGATTGTCGTTCGAGCGAATCCAACGAAGCAACCGCGCAGCTGCTGTTCGAAGCGCTGCCGTGGATTAAGAACCTGACCGGCAAGACGGTTGTTATCAAATATGGCGGAGCCGCCATGGTTGATGAGCAGCTGCGCCGCGACGTGATGAGCGACATCGTTTTGCTCAAGATCATCGGTATGCGTCCCGTCATCGTGCACGGCGGCGGCAAGGCTATCAACGAGGCGCTCAGCCACTACGACATCCCCGTCGAGTTTAAGAACGGCCAGCGCGTGACTACGCCTGCCACCATGGACATCGTGCGCGAGGTACTGGGCGGCAAGGTCAATCAGGAGCTGGTCGCGGCGCTCAACCACCACGGCAACCTGGCCGTGGGCGTGTCGGGCAGCGATGCCGGCACGCTCATCGCCGAGCCGCTCGACCCCGAGCTCGGTCGCGTGGGCAAAGTGACGCACGTCAACACCGACTATATCGAGCGCTTACTCGATAGCGAGTACATCCCCGTCATCGCTACCGTCGCGGCGGGGGAGGACGGCGGTTTCTTCAACATCAACGCCGACACCGCCGCCGGTGCCGTTGCCGCGGCGCTCCACGCGCATAAGGCGATCTTTTTGACCGATGTCGATGGCCTGTACAAGGACTTTAGCGACAAGGACTCGCTTATCTCCAACCTAACGCTCGACGAGGTTAACGAAATGCTCTACGGCGGCGAGGTCGATAAGGGCATGATTCCCAAGCTGCGCGCGGCCGTCGATGCGCTTACCGGCGGCGTATTTCGTGCCCACATCATTAACGGTACTACGCCGCATTCGCTGCTCCTGGAGCTGCTGACCGATGCCGGCGTCGGCACCGTGATCCATTCCACCGAGACGGCTTACGAGTTCGATACGCATCCGCATCCGCTTTCGACGTTTGCTGCGCGTCTGACCGAAAACCTTGACGAGGTCGAGAAGCTTCAGACGGTCTAGCTGACCCGCAGCCGCCCCATTCCTGCACCCATAGCCCCGCGCCGTCTGGCGCCCAACGAAAGGCATCCCATGTCACTTGCAGCTCAGCAATCGCTTGAATCCCATTACGTTATGCATACCTTTGGCCGCTCTCCGGTCGAGTTTGTCGAGGGTCACGGCATGAAGCTCACCGGCGACGATGGCCGTGAGTACCTCGACTTTCTTGCCGGCATCGGCGTGTGCAGCCTAGGTCATGGCGACCCGGCTGTGCTCTCGGCGCTCGAGGCACAGACCAAAAAGCTCATGCATGTCTCCAATTACTTCTACATCGAGCAGCGCGGACAGGTCGCGGCGCTGCTGTCCAAGCTTGCTAACGACGACGTAGATGGTGCGCGCGTGCTTGCCGATGCCGTTGTCGCCGGCGATGAGACCACGGCAGCTGCTCTTGGTGCCCCGGCTGCGGATGAGCAGGTTTGGGAGACCTTCTTTGCCAACTCTGGCGCCGAGGCCAACGAGGGCTCGATGAAGCTCGCGCGCCTGTACGCCAAGCGTGCCGGTAATGGCGGCAACACCATCGTGTGCATGCGCGGCGGCTTCCACGGCCGTACGCTCGAGACCATTGCCGCCACCATGCAGGATTGGCTGCAGGACAGCTTCCGCCCGCTGCCGGGTGGCTTTGTGGCCTGCACGCCCAACGATGTGGACGAGCTGCGTGCAATCTTTAAGCAGCTGGGGAGCGAGATTTGTGCCGTGATGCTCGAGCCGATCCAGGGTGAGAGTGGCGTGCACCCCATGACCGAGGAGTTTATGGCGGCGGCGCGCGACCTGGCACACGAAGTGGGCGCCGTGCTTATCGCCGACGAGGTCCAGTGCGGTATCTTCCGCACGGGTAAGCCGTTTGCGTTCCAGACCTATGGCGTGGAGCCCGACATCATGAGCCTTGCCAAGGGCATTGCTGATGGCGTGCCCATGGGTGCCGTCGTGGCAAAGAAGGAGATTGCCGACGTGTTTAAGCCGGGCGACCACGGCTCGACCTTTGGCGGTAGCTGCTTGGCCATCGCGGCGTGTGCCGCGACGCTCTCCGCGCTTGTGCGCGGCGATTATGCCGAGCATGCTGCCAAGGTGGGTGCCTATATGGAGCAGGCGCTGGCTAAGCTTCCGCATGTGGTAGAGGTGCGTGGCCGTGGCCTGATGCTCGGCTGTGATTTGGATGATGCCGCGGGCGACGCACATGATATTGTTGCCCGCGCGCTGGCCGCCGGTGTCTTGATTAACGCTACGGGTGCCCATACGCTGCGTTTCTTGCCGCCGCTCGTCTGCGAGGAAGCCGACGTGGACAGCCTGATCGAGATCCTGTCGGGTGTCTTGGGCTAACGCAGCGTAATAACTCAATTTGGACCGGGTTCCGGACTGCTGGGTGTGTCATATGCGGCATGATTTGGCGATCCGGAGCCCGTTTTGTTGCTGATTTGCGATGGTCAAAAGTCCCTCTGGTCAAAAAATGCCAAATATGAGTACGGGCACTAATTCTGTAGCATATAAATTAGACACAATTTGACGAATTGGACCGCATATGTCCAGTTTTGCTGTCAGAAAACATGCTCATCTGGACCGTTAGCCGTTGCTTTGATGTCAGATTTGCCCTTTGGGACCTCGAAAATGCTGTTACAAAAGAGGTAGCAGTACTCATATTTGGCATTTTTTGACCACTGCCCTTGAAACGAGTGAGCTGTGGGGTTCGAATCCCCCTGCGATGGGCGCAAACAAAAACGGTCCCCTTGCGAGGACCGTTTCCAATTCGGTGGTGGGCGATGAGGGATGTCGCGTGCGGCTGACGCCGCCCGCTTTCGCTTCGGGCCTACGGCCCTCGCGTGCTGCGCTGGAAAACGCTTCGCGTTTCCTCAGCTCCGCACCCTGGCGGGTTCGAATCCCTCTGCGATGGGCCCAAAAAAGAAAGGCTCCCATTGCTGGGAGCCTAACAATTCAGTGGTGGGCGATGAGGGATTCGAACCCCCAGCCTTGTGCGTGTAAAGCACCTGCGCTAACCGTTGCGCCAATCGCCCGTGCGGAGAGAGTATAGCAAAACAATCGCCTCATTCACCTCATATCCATTAAAGGTAACTCGCGCGTGTCACAGCGGAGCTGATTCAGTTGAGATTGCCTGAACATTCCGCCCCTCTTTACGCCCTCGGGTATACTCAAAAGCTACTGATTCGATTTGATGCCCAGCAACAGCAGAGGGGATAGTATATGTGCGGTTTTGTCGGTTTTGTCGGTGGGACGGATAACCAATCCGAGGTGCTCACCAAGATGATGGACCGCATCGTCCATCGCGGTCCCGACATGGGCGGTCAGTTTATCGACGGCCGCGTTGCCCTCGGCTTCCGCCGCCTGTCGATCCTCGACCTGACCGAGGCTGGCGCCCAACCCATGGCCAACGAGGACGGTAGCGTCGTCATTGTCTTCAACGGCGAGATCTACAACTTCCAAGAACTCCGTTCCGAGCTCGAGGCCAAGGGCTACAAGTTCCACTGCGGCGCCGACACCGAGAGCCTCCTGCACGGCTACGAGGAGTGGGGCGAGGCCGTACTCGATCGCTTGCGCGGTATGTACGCCTTCGTCATCTGGGACAAAAAGAAGAACAAGCTTTTTGGCGCCCGCGACATCTTTGGCATCAAGCCGCTTTACTACTATCCCATGGCCGATGCGGGCGACGGCGCTCCGGGCGTGCTCTTTGGTTCTGAGATCAAGAGCTTCCTGGACTACCCGCACTTCCACAAGGCGGTCAACAAAAAGGCCCTGCGTCCGTACATGACGCTGCAGTATTCGGCAACCGAGGAGACCTTCTTCGAGGGTGTCTACAAGCTGCCGCCGGCGCACTACTTTACCGTCGATATCCCGACCGGCAAGATGAACATCGAGCGCTACTGGGATTGCGATTACTCTGCCGTCGAGAAGCCGTTCGAGGAGTACGTCGACGAGCTGGACGAGGTCGTGCACGAGAGCGTCGAGGCCCATCGCATCGCCGACGTCAAGGTCGCGTCGTTCCTCTCCGGTGGCGTCGACTCTAGCTACATCGCCGCTTGCCTCATGCCCGACAAGACCTTCTCGGTGGGCTTTGACTACAAGAACTTTAACGAGACCAACTACGCCAAGGAGCTTTCCGATAAGCTCGGCGTCGAGAACGTTCGCAAGATGATTACCGCCGACGAGTTCTTCGGTGCGCTCGAGGACATCCAGTATCACATGGACGAACCGCAGTCCAACCTGTCTTCCGTGCCGCTGTGGTTCTTGGCCGAGATGGCCCGCAAGGACGTTACCGTCGTGCTTTCGGGCGAAGGCGCCGACGAACTCTTTGGCGGCTACGCCTACTACGAGGATACGGTCCCGGTGCGCAAGTACAAAAAGATGGTGCCGCTGCCCGTCCGTCGCGCGCTCGGTAACCTGGCGCTGCATATGCCGTACTTCAAGGGACATAACTTCCTGGTCAAGGGTGCCGAGATCCCCGAGAAGTCGTTCCTGGGACAGGCTCTGGTATGGCCGGAGCGCGAGGTCGACGGCGTGCTCAAGCCCGAGTACAACACCGGCGATGGCGCCTTCGAGCTTGCCGCTCCCATCTATGCGCGCGTGAAGGGTCAGCCCGAGCTGGTCAAGAAGCAGTACCTGGACATGAACATGTGGCTCCCGGGCGACATTCTGCTCAAGGCCGACAAGATGTGCATGGCACACTCACTGGAGCTGCGCGTGCCCTTCCTGGACCGCAAAGTCATGGAGTTCGCCGAGCACATTCCCGACCGCTACCGCATCAACGAGAACGGCAACAAGCAGGTACTCCGCCACGCTGCCAACAAGTCGCTGCCCGATGAGTGGGCCACCCGTCCCAAGGTGGGCTTCCCGGTGCCGATTGTCTACTGGCTGCGCGAGCAAAAGTGGTACGACTATGTCAAGGAGTACTTCACCGCGCCGTGGGCAAGCGAGTTCTTCAATACCGACGAGCTCATGCACCTGCTCGATCTGCACTTTGCGGGCAAGGGCGATTTCCAGCGCAAGATCTATACGCCGCTCGTGTTCCTGGTGTGGTACAAGCGCTTCTTTATCGACGAGGGCCAGCCTTCTGTTCAGGCTGCCTAGTCTCGGCCTACGAATGCCTGCGCGTAACGGCTCCTCCGGGAGCCGTTTTTGCGCGAGCACGTTTCAGTTACTATGAAAACCGTCCCTGCCAAATGGCTGAGAAAGGTGAAAGATGCACCATTCGGATTCCGCGACCGTGACCACGGTCGATACGCTTGCCAAGCTGCTCGATGTGTGCGGCGAGCTGCGCGCATCAGAGCAGGTTGACGAGCGTGCCGTGACCGGTTGCTCGTTTGATTCGCGCGCGGTCTCGGCAGGTGACGTGTTCTTCTGTAAAGGTGCTGCCTTTAAGCCCGCGTTTTTGAGCATGGCGCTCGATGCGGGCGCCGTCGCATTTGTGTGCGAGGAGTCGCTGGTCGAGTCTCTGGAGCCGCTGGCGCAGGAGAGCGGTGCTGCGATGCTGGTTGTTGATAGTGTTCGCACGGCCATGGCCCTGTTGCCGCCGGAGGTCTACGACCGTCCCGACCACGACGTCAAGATCGTGGGCATCACCGGCACCAAGGGAAAGACCACGGCCGCTTTTATGCTCCAGTCCATCATCAAGGCGGCGGGCGAGTCCTGCGGCATGATCGGCTCGGTGAGTACCGACGATGGTATCGAGTGCTACGAGAGCACCAATACTACGCCCGAGGCCCCCGAGGTTTGGCGCCATATCGCCAACTGCCGCACGTCCGGTCGCCAGTCCATGGTCATGGAGGTCTCGAGCCAGGCGCTCAAGTACCAACGCGTCGAGAATCTGCCGTTTGACGTGGCGTGCTTCCTCAACATCGGCCGCGACCACATCTCGCCGATCGAACACCCCACGTTTGAGGATTATTTTGAGAGCAAGCTCAGGATTTTTGACCAGGCAAAGACCGCCGTGGTGAATCTGGGCACCGAAGAGGTCGACCGTGTGCTGGAGGCAGCGTCGACGGCCGAGCGCTTGGTGACCGTTGGCGTCGAGCATCCCGAGGCAAGCCTGTGGGCGAGCGACGTACGCATAGTCGGCTTTAGCATCGAGTTCAACTTGCATGGCCTGTGTGCCGACGAGTCCGAGGCGGGGGAGAAGGTCCTGCTGGGTATCGCGGGAGACTTTAACGTGGAAAACGCGCTGGTCGCTATCGCCGCTGCGCGCGAGATCGGCATCGGTATCGAGGCTATCAAGAAGGGCCTCTCAAAACTGCGTGTGCCGGGCCGTATGGAGGTCGTGGAGTCGAAGGACGGCCGCGTGATTTGTGTCGTCGACTACGCGCACAACCAGCTTTCGTTCCGCTCGCTTTTCTCGTCGGTCAAGCGCGCGTTTCCCGCTAGTCCGGTCATTGCGGTGTTTGGCGCTGCCGGCGGCAAGGCGCAGGAGCGCCGCGAGCAGCTTCCGCGCGAGGCCGCACCGTATTCCGACCTGATGATCTTTGCCAATGAGGACCCGGCTCACGAGGACCCGATGAAGGTCTGTCGCGAGCTTGCCGAACATGTTCCCGACGATACGCCGAACAAGATCATCCTCGATCGCGAAGCCGCTGTGCATGCGGCGTTCAAGGCGGCGCGCGAGGAGTACGTCAACCCCGATGCTCCCACCATTGTCTTGCTGCTGGCAAAGGGTGACGAGGAGCTCATGCACGTGGGCGACGAGTTCGTGCCCATCGAGAGCGACCTTTCGCTGGCCAATCGCCTGATCGATGTTGCCCAGTTTGACTAATGAACCATGATGGCGGCGGCGTCCTGAGTGCGCTGTCGCCATAAGCGTGTTCCCTCAATCAAAACATGCCGTCCAAGTCCAAACCCTTCTACGTAAACGGAGTAACCATGTCCCACAATACCCTGCCGACCGTCGCCGAGCTTTCGGGCGAGATGCGCGAGCGCTTGGCCAAGGTCAAGTACGTCTTTACCGACCTGGATGCCACGATGCTTGCACCCGGCTCGTGCGTGCTGCGCGACAACGACGGCAACCCCTCGACCAAACTCGTCGAGGCCGTCGTGGCGCTCGCTCGCGCTGGTATTCAGGTGGTTCCCACCTCGGGCCGCAACCGTACCATGATCCACGAGGACGCGCGCGTGCTCGGCCTCAACTCCTACATTGGCGAGATGGGCGGTCTGGTTATGTACGACCTCAAAGCCAACGATTGGGAGTATCTGACCGGCGACATGCCCTACGACTCCTCTTGCGGCCTCACGCCGCACCAGGTGATCGAGCAGACCGGCGTGTGCGAGAAGATCCTCGCCCGCTGGCCGCACAAGATCGAGTATCACAACGACATGTCGACCGGCTACAAATACCGTGAGGTCACCGTCGGCATGCGCGGCGATGTGCCCGACGATGAGGTTCAGGCCATCCTGGACGAGGCCGGCTGCGGTCTGATCTGGGCTTGCAACGGCCATCTGACTCACCTGTCCAAGCCGACGACGCTCGAGCTCGATCGCGTCGAGGACGGTCGCGCATTCAACATCAACCCCGCGGGTCTCAACAAGGGCGTTGCCATCGCGCGCTTCTGCGAGCACCTGGGGATCGAGCGCGAGGAGACGCTCGCGCTCGGCGATTCCGAGTCCGACTTCTACATGGCCGATCACGTGGGCACGTTCTGCCTGGTCGAGAATGGCCTGACGAGCGCCGGCGCGCCCGAGTTCCTGGCTGCTTGCGAGAACGCTTTCGTTACGCGCGGCAAAATTGTCGATGGTTGGGCGGCGACGGCAGAGCTGCTGGTCGCGGCGCGTTCGTAGCGCGGCGTCGCCGCACTTGGACATGTCTTTTCGAGAGAGACTGGTGAGGTAATGTCCGATATCGAGAATTCGGCAGGTGACACGCGCCCGATTGGCGTGTTCGATTCTGGGTTGGGCGGTCTGACGGTTGCGCGCGCGATTGCGACGGCGTTGCCGCACGAGTCCGTCTACTACTTTGGCGACACCAAGCGCTGCCCCTACGGCACCCGTACCGAGGATGAGGTGCGCTCGTTTGCGTTGCAGGCGGGTCGTTGGCTTTCGAAGCACGACGTCAAGATTATGGTCATCGCCTGCAACACGGCGACCGCTGCGGCCTTGCGTCTGGCCCAGCAGGTGCTCGACGTTCCCGTGATCGGTGTGATCGCGCCGGGTGCCCGTGCGGCAATCAACAGCACGCGTACGCGTCGCGTGGGCGTGCTCGCCACCAACCTCACTATTCGCTCGGGCGCCTACACGCGCGCCATTCAGGACCTGGATGCCGGCGTCGATGTATACGGCTGTCCTGCCTCGAGCTTTGTCGAGGTTGTCGAACACGAGCTCGCCTCGGGTGCACATCTGCAGGAACAGTGGCTTGAGAACGAGGACATCTTCGATACGCCTGCCGTGCGTGCGCTGGTGGGTGCCACGGTTGAGCCGCTGCGCGACCACGGTATCGATACCGTGGTGCTCGGCTGTACGCATTTCCCGCTGTTGGTGGGACCTATCCGCCATGCGCTGGGGCCTGGGGTGCGCGTCGTGAGTTCCGCCGAGGAGACCACGCGCGAGCTGACCGATATCCTCACGCGCCGCGAGCAGCTGGCGGGCGACGCCGCCGAGCCGCAGCATCGTTTTGCCACGACGGCCGATAACATTGCCGAGTTTGCGGTGGCGGGCAGCTTTATCTTTGGTCAGCCGCTCAAGAGCATCGAACATATCGATATCGATGAGCTGAAATAGATGTAAGGCAGCCGCCAAAGCCTTCGCCACATCTTTTGCCGAAAGGAAATTTCTATGGAGTACATGCAGGTCAACCGCGCCAACGATCGCGCCGCCAACGAGTTGCGCCCCGTTAAGCTCACCCGTGGCGTCATGAAGCACGCCCACGGCTCGTGTTTGGCCGAGTTCGGTGACACGCGCGTGCTGTGCGCCGCCACTATCGAGGAGGGCGTGCCGGGCTGGCGAAAGGGAGCTAAGGCCGGCTGGGTGACCGCGGAATACGCCATGCTGCCGGCGTCGACCGGCAAGCGCTGCAAGCGCGAGCACGCCAACCGCAAGGGTCGCTCCATGGAGATCGAGCGCCTCATTGGCCGCAGCCTGCGTACCGTTGTCAACATGAAGGCGCTCGGCGAGTACACCGTCACCGTCGACTGCGATGTGATTCAGGCCGATGGCGGCACGCGTACAGCGAGCATCACCGGCGCCTGGGTGGCGCTGCACGACGCCCTCGCCATGTGGGTCGAGGCGGGCAAGATCGAGCGCATCCCGCTTATCGGCCAGGTGGCTGCCATCTCCATGGGCGTTGTCGACGGCAATACGCTGCTTGACCTCGATTATTCCGAGGACAGTCACGCCGAGGTCGACATGAACCTCGTCGCCACCGACACCGGCGAGATGATCGAGCTCCAGGGCACCGGCGAGCAGGCGCCCTTTGACCGCAAGCGCCTCAACGCCCTGCTCGACCTGGGCGACAAGGGTATCGCCGAGCTCATCGAGCTTCAGCGCCAAGCCATCGCCTAACCTGCCAAAAGGGACAGGTTTATTTTGGTAGGTTTTATCTGCTGAAATGCTGCGTTGAAAGGTCCGATCGCCTGAGAGGGGAGGGGTCAAGTGCCCAAACGCCCCTCACGCGGCTTGCTATAGAGACAAGGAGGCCAGTTATGGCACTTGAGAAGATTGACATCGACACCCTCGACCCGGCGGCGACCATCGTCGTGGCAACGGGCAACGCCCATAAGCTCACCGAGATCGAGGCCATTTTGGGCAAGGTCATGCCCGAGGTGCGCTTTGTGGCGCTCGGCCAGCTGGGTGATTTTGAGGATCCCGAGGAAAACGGCACGACGTTTTTGGAGAACGCCATCATCAAGGCCCAAGCCGCGGTTGAGGAGACGGGCCTTATGGCCATTGCCGACGATTCGGGCTTGGTCGTTGATGCCCTGGACGGCGAGCCGGGCGTGTATAGCGCGCGCTATGCGGGCGTGCACGGCGACGATGCCGCCAACAACGCCAAGCTGCTCGTTAACCTGGAAGGCGTGGCCGACGAGGATCGCACCGCGCGCTTTATGAGCGTCGTTGCGCTCATCGACACGGACGGTTTGGTCACCTATGGTGAGGGCGCCTGCGAGGGCACTATCGCACACGAGGGCCGCGGCGATCACGGCTTTGGCTACGACCCGCTGTTCCTGCCGGTCGACACGCCGGGCAAGACCATGGCCGAGCTGACGGCTGACGAGAAGAACGCCATCAGCCATCGTTTCCACGCGCTCGAGCATCTGTCCGCCAAGCTGACGGGCGAGGAGTAGGCCGTGCGTGCGGTGGTGCAGCGCGTACTCAACGCCGGCGTGACGGTCGACGGCGAGTGCGTGGGCCGCATTGGACGCGGCTACCTGGTGCTGCTGGGTGTGGGCCATGGCGATACGCGTGCCGAGGCCGATAAGCTGTGGGGCAAGCTCCGCGGGCTGCGCATCAACGAGGACGAGAACGGCAAGACCAACTTGGCGCTTGCCGATGTCGACGGTGAGGTGCTCGTGGTGTCGCAGTTCACGCTGTTCGCTGACTGCCGCCACGGTCGCCGCCCATCGTTTACGGATGCCGGCGCGCCCGATGTTGCCAACGAGCTCTACGAGTACTTCCTGACGCTCGTTCGCCAAGATGTCGAACACGTGGCGCACGGCATTTTTGGCGCCGATATGAAAGTCGACTTGGTCAACGACGGCCCATTCACCATCGTCTTGGACACCGATAACCTTTAGGTTACGCGGTTTTACCAAACCGCGTAACAACTGGTCATGCGAGATTGTCGTCTGGTACGTATTCGAGACCGGGCTTTTTTAGCTACTTGCGTATGGCCACAACAGGGTGCTATAGTATTAGAGTTTTGTCTATCTTAGGGGTATTATCCCCTTTTTGAATTGCACCTTCTGGAGGCCCTGTTCATGGAAGAGATGGAAGTCAATCACGTCGACGACATCCACGAGAAGCTGACCGATATGGTGGGCGATCGCGTCAAGGTGAAGGCCAACATGGGCCGCACCCGCGTTGTCGAGCGCATGGGCACCATCAAGAGCGTCCACCCCGCCGTCTTTATCGTCGAGGTCGACGAGCGTCGCGGTCGCAAGTCGCGTCAGTCCTACCAGTACATCGATGTCCTCACCGGTCAGGTCGAGCTGTTCGACCCCGAGAGCGGCGAGCATATCTTTACCCCGCTCGGCAATCAGCTCGAGGAGCATTAACGGTGACCGATTGGTCCCTGACTCTTTCCGCGCCGGCAAAGATTAACCTCTACCTGGGGGTTCATACCGAGCGCGATGACCGCGGCTACCACAGGGTCGATTCCCTGATGGCGGCCGTCGGTCTTTCCGATACCGTGACGGTCACGCCGGCGCAGGCGCTGACCGTCCAGACGGTTCCGGCATCAGATTTTCCCATGCAAAAGAATACGGCGTATCGGGCTGCGGTTGCTATGGCCGAGCATTATGGTCGCGAGGCAAACATCTGCGTGACGATTGAGAAGCGCATTCCATTGTGCGCCGGCTTGGGCGGCCCCTCGACGGATGCGGCCGCGGTCATTGTCGCCTTGGCGGAGCTCTGGGGCATTGATCGCACCGACCCAGCGCTCGACGATATTGCGCGAGGCATTGGTGCTGACGTCCCGTTCTTTTTGCACGCGAGTCCTGCGTTCTACGTAGGTGGGGGGGACGTGCTGGCAACTGAGTACCCCGCGCTGCCCGCGACGCCCGTCGTGCTGGTCAAGCCGCGCGAGGCAAGTGTTTCGACAATTGAAGCCTATCGACGTTTTGACGAGGCCTCGGTGCCTGCGGACAAGCCCGGCGCGATAGCTTCTGCCTTGCGTGCTGGTGATGCCGAGACGGCATATGCACTCATCCATAACAACCTTGGTGTCATTTCCGCACAGATGGAGTCGCAGATTCAAACGGTTCTCGACTGGCTGCGTAAACAGGACGGAACCGTTGCTGTAGATGTGTGCGGATCGGGTGCCTGCTCGTTTGCCATTTGCGACACCGCTGCCACGGCCGAAAGGCTTGCCGATGCTGCCCAGCAAAATGGCTGGTGGGCCTGCGCGACTGAGCTTATTCCCAACACGGTTCAAATCGACGCGCCAAAGAAATAAAAATTTCTCTAGCACGCGGCGAAAATCTTTGTTACTATAGTCGAGCTAACGGGTTGTGGCTCAGTTTGGTAGAGCACTGCGTTCGGGACGCAGGGGTCGCTGGTTCAAATCCAGTCAACCCGACCAGAGCATGAGGAGGGACCGCTTCTTGCGGTCCCTTTTTTTAGCTAGTGTTGTGATACCGCGATACCCGCGGTATACTCATTCGAGCTTGTCTCGCTGTATTGTGGAGGTCTACATGTTTGGACTGAGGGCTCCTGAGCTCATCATTATTCTCGTCGTTGTCCTGATTATCTTCGGGCCCAAGAACCTGCCGAAGCTCGGCAAGTCCCTCGGCTCTACCGTCAAGAATATCCGTGAGGGTATGGAGGGCGACGATAAGGCCGAGACCAAGCAGGCCGAGGAGGTCGTGGTCGAGCAGTCCGAGGAGGACAAGGAGATCGCTGAGCTCGAGGCCAAGCTCGCTGCTGCCAAGAAGAAGCAGGCAGAGGACAGCGACGCGGACGCAGAGTAGTCCCATCCCTTTGGGGTGAGCACCTGACCGGCTTGCCCGCAGGCTAGCCGGTCTTTTTCGTTTTGTTGACAGTTGATTGTTTGATCAGAGTTGGGGAGATATCCGTATGGACGCAAGCCAGATCGTACTGACCGCTGAGGGCCGCCAGAAGCTCGTCGAGGAGCTCGCTTGGCGTGAGGGCGATTACGCCAAGGAGATCGTCGAGGACATCAAGGAAGCCCGCGCGTTCGGCGACCTTTCGGAGAACTCCGAGTACGACGCCGCTAAGGACAAGCAGGCCCAGAATGCTGCTCGTATCGCCGAGATCCAGGCCATTCTTGCCAACGCTCAGGTTGCTGCCACCACGGGCGACCTGACCGTCTCCATCGGTTCCACCGTTTCGCTGATTGATCCCAACGGCGAGGTCATGGAAGTCACGCTCGTCGGTACCACCGAGACCAACTCGCTCGAGCACAAGATTTCCAACGAGTCTCCGGTCGGTCACGCCATCATTGGTCACGGCGAGGGCGATTCCGTCGAGGTCGTTACGCCTTCCGGCAAGACTCGCGTCTACACCATCGCCAAGATCGCACGCTAGACCACGGTCCCGCGTAAAGGTATGTTTTCGCTCCCTGGGACCGAATCCTGGGGAGCGTTTTAGTTTGAGGAGCTAACTTATGGCAGAGAACCAGAACGCCGCCGATCAGGCATCGACGCTCAACGACGAGCGCGCCACCCGCCTGGTCAAGCGCGCCGCCCTGTTCGAGGCGGGCCAGAACCCCTATCCTGAGCACTCTGAGCTTGAGGACTACGTCGCCGATATCGAGGCTAAGTACGCCGATCTTGCCGATGGTGAGGACACCGAGGATGTCGTGAAGATTGCCGGCCGTGTGGTCGCCAAGCGCGGTCAGGGCAAGATCATGTTCATCGTCGTGCGCGATGCGACTGCCGAGATTCAACTGTTCTGCCGCATCAACGACATGGACGAGGCTGCCTGGAATACGCTCAAGGCCCTCGACCTGGGCGACATCCTGGGCGTGACCGGCGTGGTCGTGCGCACCAAGCGCGGCCAGCTTTCCGTTGCCCCTGAGAGCGCGACCCTGCTTTCCAAGGCCGTTCGTCCGCTGCCCGAGAAGTTCCACGGTCTTTCCGACAAGGAGACCCGCTATCGCCAGCGCTATGTCGACCTGATCGCCAACGACGACGTTCGTGAGACCTTCCGTAAGCGTTCGCAGATTCTCTCCACCTTCCGTCGCTTTATGGAGTCCGACGGCTACATGGAGGTCGAGACCCCCATCCTGCAGACCATCCAGGGTGGTGCCACGGCCAAGCCGTTCATTACCCACTTCAACGCGCTCGATCAGGAGTGCTACCTGCGTATTGCCACCGAGCTGCACCTCAAGCGCTGCATCGTCGGTGGTTTTGAGCGCGTGTTCGAGATCGGCCGCATCTTCCGTAACGAGGGCATGGACCTTACCCACAACCCCGAGTTCACCACGATGGAGGCCTACCGTGCCTTCTCCGACCTCGAGGGCATGAAGGCGCTCGCCCAGGGTGTCATTAAGGCGGCTAACAAGGCCATCGGCAACCCCGAGGTCATCGAGTACCAGGGCCAGACCATCGACCTTTCTGGTGAGTGGGCCAGCCGTCCCATGACCGACATCGTCTCCGACGTGCTCGGCAAGCAGGTCACCATCGACACGCCGGTCGAGGAGCTTGCTGCCGCCGCGCGCGAGAAGGGCCTGGAGATTAAGCCCGAGTGGACCGCCGGCAAGATTATCGCCGAGATCTACGATGAGCTGGGCGAGGACACCATCGTCAACCCCACGTTCGTGTGCGATTACCCCATCGAGGTCAGCCCGCTTGCCAAGCGCTTTGAGGACGACCCGCGCCTGACGCACCGCTTTGAGCTGGTTATTGCCGGTCACGAGTACGCCAACGCGTTCTCTGAGCTCAACGACCCGGTCGACCAGGCCGAGCGCTTTGCCGCTCAGATGGCCGAGAAGGCCGGCGGTGACGACGAGGCCATGGAGTACGACGAGGACTACGTGCGCGCCCTCGAGTACGGTATGCCTCCCGCGGGCGGCATTGGCATTGGTATCGACCGCGTGGTCATGCTGCTTACTAACCAGGCTTCTATCCGCGACGTCCTGCTGTTCCCGCACATGAAGCCCGAGAAGGGTTTCCAGTCCGGTGCCGCTGCCGCCAAGGCTGCCGAGGCCGGCAACGCCGCGAGCCCATTCGTTACGTCGCTTAAGCCCACGCTCGATTACTCCAAGATCGCCGTTGAGCCGCTGTTTGAGGAGTTCGTCGACTTTGATACCTTCTCCAAGAGCGATTTCCGCGCTGTGAAGGTCAAGGCATGCGAGGCCGTCAAGAAGTCCAAGAAGCTGCTGAACTTTACGCTCGACGACGGTACCGGTACCGACCGCACTATCCTCTCCGGTATTCACGCTTATTACGAGCCCGAGGACCTGGTCGGCAAGACCTTGCTCGCCATCACCAACCTGCCTCCGCGCAAGATGATGGGTATTCCCAGCTGCGGCATGCTGATCAGCGCTGTCCACGAGGAGGAGGGCGAGGAGCGCCTCAACCTGATCCAGCTCGACGCCTCCATCCCCGCCGGCGCAAAGATGTACTAACTTGTTACGCGGTTCTACGAACCGCGTAACGGCTCGACGCTGCGCGGGCCGCATTTGGACAATCTGACGTTCAACTTCAAGGGCGCGACCAAAAGGTCAGCGCCCTTTCGTTTCACGTCACCTTGTCACAAATGCGACCCGCTCGCTGACTTATGCTCAACCTGCGGCGCCATTTTTCTTGAAGGCACCTTGCTCGCTCTGGCGGGCTTTCGCTGTCCGTCCTCTATCTGCGGTGTTGCCCTGGTTGGCACTTAGGGACGTTCCTTTTCTGCCGGCACTTGGGGACAGTCCTTGTCGAGTTACTGGTAGTCATTGGGGACGTTATTAAACGACTACCCACGGCTATTGCGCACATGGCTCGCATGACAGCCGTCTCTTTTATGTTTCCTTTAGCCGTTGCTGCCTAGGATGGGGGTTAGTCGGTAGGAAGGGAGCGTCTATATGGACGACGCGAGCGAGCGTTCAATCGAAGAGGACATGCTCGATCAGTTCAATTACTTTGATGATGAGGACGAGGAGCTGATCGACCGTCGCGAGCCAGCGCCGCTTGATTCCTTTGATCTGGTCGATGAAGAGACTGATGAGGTTGAGGACGAATCAACGGAGCCCCCACAGCCTTCGCGCCTTGACTCGCTGCTTTCGAGAGCCCCCATGCACCACGGCGTTCGTGCCGGCGCGCTCCATATGAAAACTGACTGGCACCAGATCGTGACGGCAGGCGATGAGCTTGCCGTCGATGCGCCGCTCACCGATAAATCATCCATCATCTGCCGCACCGGCATGCTTATGCTGGCAAGCGGAACGGGTGCCTGGCGCGTGCGCGATACCATGAATCGTGTTGCCGCCGTACTCGGTGTCACCATCCACGTTGACTTAAGTCTTCTGTCGTTTGAGTGCACCTGCATCGAAGATGGCCACTGCTTTAACGAGGTTGTCAGCCTGCCCACAACGGGAGTCAATACCCATCGCATTTGGATGATGGAGAGCTTCTTAAAGGAAATCGAGACGTATGGGCGCCGGTTTACCGTGCACGAATACCACGAGATGCTCAAGACCGTTGAGAGTTCAAAACCCGATTACTCTCCCTGGCAACAGGGCCTTGCGGCAGCTTGTGCTTGCGGCGCCTTCGTCTTTTTGCTCGGCGGCGGCCCTATCGAGATGGCCTGCGCGTTTGTGGGCGCGGGTGTCGGCAACTTTGCCCGCTCCCATATTCTCAAGCAAGGCCTTGGTCAGTTCAGCGCGCTGACGACCGGCGTTGCGCTCGCTTGCGTTTCGTATCTGCTGGCATTGCTCGGCCTTGGCCAGGTCATACCGGGGGCAATGTCGCACCAAGAAGGCTATATCGGCGCCATGCTCTTTGTGATTCCCGGCTTTCCGCTCATTACGGCGGGCCTCGACATCGCCAAGCTCGACATGCGAAGCGGTATCGAGCGCCTTTCATATGCCGTATCGATTATTGTGATGGCGACGCTCGTAGGTTGGATGGTTGCCGAGTGTGTTGGCCTGGCGCCGGACGACTTTGCCCCACTGGGCCTTTCGCCGCTTGCCCTTACGCTCCTGCGCGTGGTGATGAGCTTCGTTGGCGTATTCGGCTTCTCGGTGATGTTCAACAGCCCGGTAAAGATGGCCGCGGCAGCTGGGTTGATCGGCGCCGTGTCCAATACCCTGCGTCTGACCCTTGTCGATGCGCCGACGATGATTCCCTTCCTGGGCCTCAGCACGGGAATGCCTCCCGAGGCAGCAGCGTTTATCGGCGCGCTGGTATCGGGTCTGCTGGCAAGCTTGGCCGAAGTCAAGCTCACCTACCCGCGCATCGCCCTCACGGTGCCTTCGATTGTCATTATGGTGCCCGGTCTGTATCTCTATCGCTCTATGTATTACATGTGCACCTTCGACACGGTCAACATGCTCGGCTGGTTTGTGCGCGCAGTGCTCATCGTGGCGTTTCTGCCCGTTGGCTTGGGCGTGGCGAGAACCCTCACCGACCCTCGCTGGCGCCATACCAGCTAATTGGTGCAAGGGGGACAGGTTACTTTGCACCAAATGAGTTGCGGTGAAATAGGGACTGAATTGTTGCTTAAAGGGTCAAAACAGTCCGTATTCCACCGCAACTTATGGGGTCGGGGGTTTTGGTGCCCTGCATCTCCACAAACTCAACGCTTACGAAGCGCGCGCCGTTCGTGTTAGGGTAGTTCCACCACATAAGTAGTCGCAGACGCGCGTAACACGGGCGGGCGAGATGAAGTCCCAACAGCTCCATCTTGCCCGCCCGTTTTTGTTGCGTGGTGCCGCGGCGTAACACAGAAAGGAATCTGCCCTTCATGCCTATCAACAAACGAGAGAGCCTGCTGTTCACCTTTATCATGTGCTTTTGCATGGTGCTCTGGATGAGCATCTACAACGTTGCCCTGCAGCACGGGGCCATCAACGGCGAGGTCGTTGCCGCTGCGTGGCTCGGCTTCCCCGTTGCCTACATTTTTGCCATGTGCTGCGACTGGTTCGTCGCCAGCCCGCTCGCCAAGGGTTTCGCCTTTAAGTACTTGGTCACGCCGGGCAAGAGCTCGCCGCTCGCCATGACGCTCGCCGTCAGCTCCTGCATGGTCGTTCCCATGGTCATCATCATGTCGCTGTACGGTGCCTGCGAGGGTCTGACGCACATGCCCGGCGGCATCCTTGCGAACCTGTATTCCGTGCCCGCGATCTGGATGATCAACATCCCGCATAATTTTGTGATGGCGCTGCCGTGGAACCTTTTGGTAGCCGGTCCGATTTCCCACTTCGTCTTCCGTCGCGCCTTCCCTGTGGGGACGGTTTTCGAGGAGGAGCATGCCGAGCTCTTGGAGCAGGCTATGGCTCCTGAGTGCGAGTAGCTCGCTTAGGGATCTGCTGAGCGCGGGCGACTTGCTTGGTTGGAGCCCTAAGCGTGGATAGCTCTCTCGGCGACATCGCGGGCGTGAGCGGTGCGCATGACCGGAGGGCCCGTGCTGCTCCGTTGCCCGACGTGCTAGCGCGCAGAACAATCTGTTGGTGCATTCGGCGGCTGCTGAAGCGTTTCGGCAGCCGCTTTTTATACGGAGTTTAAATACAACAGTCTGTTGTATTACGTAGAGTGGTATATCTCTAGCAGGAAAAATGCGAGAGACGGAGCATTATGGCGTTGCTAGTAGGACTGGACGTAGGGTCGACGACGACCAAAGTTTACGCGATGCACGAGGATATGACCGAGGCGTGGTGGGGATATCGCCGCCACGGGGCGTGTCAGACAGCGAGCGTGCGCGCCATGCTCGGCGAGCTCGCCGAGCGCTTTCCCCATGAGTCGCTGCGCGTTGCGGTGACCGGCTCGGGTGCGCGCGATATCGCGACCGCGCTGGGCGCCTCGTACGTTCAGGAGGTGGTCGCCAACGCGCTCACGATCAGCAGGTTCTATCCGCAGACGCGCTGCGCCATCGAGCTGGGCGGCCAAGACGCCAAGATGATCTTCTTCCGCACCAACGATAAGGGAGACATCGAGGTTGCCGACATGCGCATGAACGGCTCGTGCGCAGGCGGTACCGGTGCATTTATCGACGAGATGGCAAAGCTCATGGGGGTCGGCACCGAATCGGGCGAGTTCGAGCAGCTCGCAAGCCGGGGAACGACCGTCCACGAGGTCTCGGGCCGCTGCGGCGTGTACGCAAAGACCGATATCCAGCCGCTGCTCAACGAGGGCATTCCTACCACCGACCTGGCGCTTTCGGCGCTTCACGCGGTCGCCCGCCAAACGATCGGCGGTCTGGCCCAGGGTATCGACATCGAGCCGCCGGTAATCTTCGAGGGCGGTACGCTCGCCTACAACCCCACGCTGGTCCGCGTGTTCCGGGAGCAACTGAATCTATCGGACGATCAGGTTATCGTCCCGCGCGATCCGCAGATCATGGTCGCGCGCGGTGCCGCCCTGTCGCTGACCGACATGTTCGCATCGTCCCAACCGATCGACCTTCCCGACGCTTTTGTCCGGCTGGATAAGCTCGAGACGGTCGCGCCCGCAAGCGGGGAGGGACGTCTTGCCCAGCCCTTTTTTGCCACACCTGCCGAGCAGGCGGATTTTACGGCACGCCATGGCAAAGAGACGCCGGCAAAGGGTCCGGATGCGTATGCGCCCGGAGAGACGGTGCGTGTGGCGCTCGGTATCGATTCGGGGAGCACGACGACCAAGTTCGCCCTGGTCGATGAGGCGGGTGAGCTTGTCGATTCGTTCTACGCGTCTAATAACGGCAGACCGCTCGACGTCGCCCAACAGGGTCTTGTCAGCTTGAAGAACCGCTGGGAGACAGCGGGAGTCACGCTTGCGATCGATGCCGTGGGCACCACGGGATACGGCGAGGAGCTTTTCGCGCGCGCGTTCCACGCCGACTACCATACGGTCGAGACGGTCGCGCACGCCCGCGCCGCGTGCGCATGCGTTCCCGATGCGACCTTCGTGCTCGACATCGGCGGACAGGATATGAAGGCCATCTGGCTCAACCACGGCGTGCTGACCGATATCGTCGTCAACGAGGCGTGCTCTGCGGGCTGCGGCTCGTTCCTCGAGGGTTTTGCCAAAAACCTCGGAATAGCCGTTGAGGATATCGCGACCGAGGCATTTTCGTCCAAAGCCCCCGCCGTTCTCGGCAGCCGCTGCACGGTGTTCATGAACAGCAGCGTCGTTTCCGAGCAGCGGCGCGGTAAGGGTCCGGGCGACATCATGGCCGGTCTCTGCCGTTCGATTATCGAGAACGTGTTCACCAAGGTCATTCGCGTTTCAAATCTCAACCGTCTGGGCGACAAAGTCGTCGTCCAGGGCGGCACGTTCCGAAACGACGCGGTGCTGCGCGCATTCGAGCAGTATCTGGGCAAACCCGTCACGCGTGCGCCCCACCCGGGGCTGATGGGCGCTATCGGTATCGCCCTGCTCGCGCGCGAGGAATGCCGCAAGGGCGACGCCGGCACGTCGTTTATCGGGCTCGATGCCGTGGAGCGCTTCGAGCATCGCGAGTTCGGCGGCGTTACCTGCCGTCGGTGCAACAACCGCTGCCAGCGCGCGGTCGTGGCATTTGGCGACGGCTCGCTTTACGTCACGGGCAATCGCTGCCCGCGCGGCGGCGCCATCTCATGGGATGAGCTCGTGCGCGAGGTTCCCGCGGCGG
>URCS01000021.1 GCA_900546455.1 uncultured Collinsella sp.
AGCCCAGGGTGTTGCGGATCTGCTCAAAGGCGCGGCCGGCGGCGAACATGGCGAAGGAGCTCGCGAAGGCGACACGGCCGGTGGTCGCGATGCCGGCGGCGACGCCCATCAGGTTGCTCTCGGCGATGCCCACGTCAAAGAAACGGTCGGGACAGGCGGCCTTAAACTTACCGGTCTGCGTGGCGGCAGCCAGGTCGGCATCGAGGACCACAAAGTCGTCGTGCTCGTTGGCGAGCTCGACGAGGGCCTCGCCGTAGCTTACGCGCGTGGCGATTTTCTTGACGTCTGCCATCCTAGAGCTCCTCTCCGGCGGCCGTGAGCTCTGCCATGGCCTGCTCAAACTGTTCATCGTTGGGGGCCTTGCCGTGCCAACCCACCTGGTTCTCCATAAAGGAAACGCCCTTGCCCTTCATGGTCTCGGCGATAATGGCGGTCGGCTGACCCTTGGTGGCGCGGGCCTCGGCAAAGGCGGCGCGAATCTGGTCGAAGTCGTTGCCGTCGGCGAGCTCCACCACATGGAACTTGAAGGCGCGGAACTTGTCGGCGAGCGGCATGGGGTCGTTGACCTCCTCGACGGGGCCGTCGATCTGCAAGCCGTTGTGGTCGACGATCACGCAGAGGTTGTCGAGCTGCTGGTTGCCGGCAAACATGGCGGCCTCCCAGACCTGGCCCTCCTCGCTCTCGCCGTCGCCCAGCAGGGCGTACGTGCGGTAAGTATCGCCCCAGTGCTTGGCGGCAACGGCCATGCCCACAGCGGCGGAGATGCCCTGACCGAGCGAGCCGGTGGACATGTCGACGCCCGGGGTGTCGTTCATGTTGGGGTGGCCCTGCAGATGGCTGCCGATGTGGCGCAGCGTCTCGAGATCCTCCTTGGGGAAGAACCCGCGCTCGGCGAGCACGGCGTACAGACCAGGCGCGCAGTGGCCCTTGGAAAGCACGAAGCGATCGCGGTCGGCCTTGCGGGGGTCGGCCGGGTCGACGTTCATTTCCTCAAAGTACAGATAGGTCATGATGTCGGCAGCGCCGAGCGAACCGCCCGGATGGCCGGACTTGGCAGCGTGCACGCCGGTGACGATGCCCTTCCTTACCTCGTTGGCAACCTTTTTGAGCTCTTCGTCGCTCATTGTGCCTTCCTTTCATCCTCTTTAGACAAGATGCGCACGGCACAGAAGGTCGTCCCAACCCAGCCGCGATGCACGTACGTCATTCATTATGCTGGAAACTGGAAGCTTTACCAGACTTTTTATCATTATTTGAGCAATTGAGCAGGCAGAACCGCTGATGAAACGGTTTATCAATGTGAACGTCTTTTGGATGGAACGCAGTCGGCCCTACGCGTTAATGTCCTTGAAGCCCTCGCCGAAGGTTTCCGTAACGTCGGCGACCGTCACAATGGCGCGAGGATCGCGCTCACGCACAATGGTCTTGAGCGTGTTGAGCTCGCGGCGGCTCACAATGACCATGATCACCGGCTTCTCGGCGCCCGAGTACATACCGGTCGCCTTAAACTTGGTGCAGCCGCGACCCAAGCCATACATGATGTCGGCCGCGATATCGGGAAACTTGTCCGAGATGATGAGCACCATACGGCGCCTGTTGCCACCATCGACCACGGCATCGATCACGTAGCCGCTAATGACCATCGAAAGACCCGCATACAGCGCGTTTTCGACCGAAAAGACCGGGGCCGACAGCGCGCACACGGCAACATCGATTGCCATGACGGTCGAGCCAACCGGCAGCGATGTATTGCGCGAGATAATCTGACCGATGGTGTCGGAACCACCAGTGTTAGCACCGGCGCGCAGCACCATGCCGTAGCCGATGCCCGTGATAATGCCACCCCACATAGCGGGCAGCATCAGATCGGCATGTGCCAGCGGCGCCACAAACGGAGCGAACAGGTCGGTGAAAAAGCCCAGCAGCACAAAACCCGTCGCCGTCTGCACCACGTAGAACATGCCACCCTCGCGCATAACGACCAGCAGCAGCAAGGCATTCATCACAATGGTTTGAATACCGACAGGCAGCGAGACGCCATGAGACGCACCGACCGCCTGGATAATCGTGGCGAGACCCGTAACGCCGCCGGCGGCAAGACCGTTGGGAATCAAAAACAGGTCCGTCGCGATAGCGGCCAGAGCACAGCCCAGCATAATCTTGGGCAAATCGTGAAAGAAGTTCATCGAAAGAATGCGCTTGATGTCCAGACGGTATGCCATGCTGCCTCCCTCAAAAAAGCGCACCCCATCGGATGCGCTTTGAACTTCTTCTTGTATTCGATTCTACCGATTCGCCGGACAAAAACCACCCCTGCGCAGGGTTTACTCTGGATACAAAACCACACCGCTCGGAGGGTTTTAATCCATTTCCACATAAACCCGGGCGGTTTAAGCAGATGGGGTCTCCGCGTCAGCGTTGCCGGTGGCCCAGCGATGGTAGCCAATAACAAACGGGTCCAGGTCGCCATCGTCAAGAACGGCCTCGACATTGCTGGTCTCCACACCCGAGCGTAAATCCTTGACCATCTGGTACGGGTAGAGCACGTAGCTGCGAATCTGGTTGCCAAAACCAATCGTGGTCTTGGGTCCGCGGATCTCATCGAGCGCCTCGGCGCGCTTCTCGAGCTCAATCTCGTACAGACGAGCCTTGAGGATCTGCATGCACGCGGCCTTGTTCTGGATCTGGCTGCGCTCATTTTGGCAGGTAACCACAATGCCGCTGGGGAAATGCGTCACGCGCACGGCGGAGTCGGTGGTGTTGACGCCCTGACCGCCCGGGCCACTCGCGTGGTACACGTCCACGCGGATGTCATCAGGACTGATCTCGATGTCGATATCATCGGGTAGCACGGGGATGACCTCGACGCCGGCAAACGTGGTCTGGCGGCGCTTCTTGTCGTCGGTGGGGCTAATGCGCACCAAGCGGTGGACGCCGGCCTCGGCGCGCAGCATGCCGAATGCGTCCTTGCCCTCGACGGTAAAGGTAGCGCGGTCGATGCCGATGACCTCGGCCGCGGGACAGTCGTTGATGGTGACCTTCCAGCCGCGACGCTGGCAGTACTTCATGTACATCTTAAAGAGCATGAAGGTCCAGTCCTGGGCCTCCAGACCACCCTGTCCGGGCTTGATGGTCACAATGGCATCGCCGTGATCGAACTCACCGGTAAACCAGCTCGAAAGCTCAAGCTCGTCGATGGCACGGGCAAGGCGCTCTGCCGTAGCGGCAGCTTCCTCGCGCAATGCAGCGGCGTCGGGGTCATCCCCCATCTCCTCGGCAAGCTCCAGCGCGGCGCGGGCATCGGAAAGCTCGCCGCGCGCGGTGTCCACGGCAGCGATATCTTCCTTGGTGCGCGCGATCTCCTCCATGGTGGCACGGGCAGCGTCGGCATCATCCCAAAAGCCGGGGGCCACGCTTTTAGCCTCGAGCTCAGTCACGCGCGTGCGCTTTTCGTCCAAGTGGAGATACGACTCGACCTCGCCGAGCCGGTCCGCAAACGCGTCCAGCTCGGCGGGCGTTACCTCTAAAGCCTCAGCCATTAACGATTCCTGCCGTGGCAGTACTTAAACTTCTTGCCGCTACCGCAGGGGCACGGGTCGTTGCGGCCCACGTTGACGTACGGATCGTCGCTCTCGGACTTGCGATAGGTCGTCACCTTGCCACCGTTGTTAACGGCAGCCGGTCCGCCTTGGACAGCCGTGCGGGCCTGCACCTGCGCCTGCTTGCGCAGCACCGAGTCGCCGTTATCACCATCGACCTCGGCAGGACCGGAGAAGCGCGCGCCCTCGAGCGCGGGCTCTTCCTTGTGCTCCACGGCACGCGGGGCAGCCTTGATCTCGATGCGCAGAACCGTGCGCAGGTAATCCTCATACATGGTATCGACGAGTATCTGGAACGCGCCGTAGGCCTCGGTCTTGTACTCAACCAGCGGGTCGCGCTGGCCAAAGCCGCGCAGGCCGATGCCGGTCTTAAGGTAGTCCATCTCCTGCAGGTAGTTCATCCAGCGGGTATCGATGACGCGCAGCATGACCTGGGTGTTGAGCTCGCGCATCAGGTCCTCGCCCAAGCGCTCGGCCTTCATGTTGTAGCACTTCTCTACGTAAGCCAGGACATCGGCAGCCAGGGCCTCATAATCCTCGTCGGGGAACTTCGGCGTATCGATGTGGCCGGTGAGCTCCACAACCCACTTGCGCAGGCCCTCCAGGTCGCGCTCGCCATCGTGACTGTCCTTGGTGCAGAACTCCTGCACGCAGCGGTACACGGTGTCGTGCATGACCTCGGTGATGTGGTCGGTCAGGTCCTTGCCGTCCAGAATCTTATTGCGCTCGGCGTAGATGACCTGGCGCTGCTTGTTCATGACGTCGTCGTACTCAAGGACGCTCTTACGCATGGAGAAGTTGATGCTCTCGACCTTGTGCTGGGCGCTCTCGACGGCCTTGGAGATGATCTTGTGCTGGATGGGCATGTCGTCGCCCATGTCGGCCGTGACCATCATCTTGGAGACGCGGTCCATCTTGTCGCCGCCGAACAGGCGCATGAGGTCGTCCTCGAGCGACAGGTAGAACTGGGTCTCGCCTGGATCGCCCTGACGGCCGGAACGGCCGCGCAGCTGGTTGTCGATACGGCGGGACTCATGGCGCTCGGTGCCGATGACGGTCAGGCCGCCGGCGGCAAGCACGCGCTCGCGCTCGGCCTTGCAAGTCTCCTTGGCCTCGGCGTTAAACTGCTCGAGCTGCTCGGGCGTCACGTCCTCCATGGTCAGGCCCTCGTACTCCAGGCGCTCGCGCACCAGCTCGTCGGGGTTGCCGCCCAGCAGGATGTCAGTACCACGACCGGCCATGTTGGTGGCGATGGTCACGGCGCCGTAGCGTCCGGCCTGGGCAACGATGTGGGCCTCGCGCTCATGGTGCTTGGCGTTGAGGACCTCGTGAGCGATGCCGCGCTTGGTAAGGGCGGCGGACAGCTTCTCGGAGCTCTCGATGGAGACGGTGCCCACCAGGACCGGCTGGCCCTTGGCATGACGCTGCTCGACATCGTCGGCGACGGCGTTGTACTTGGCCTGAATGGTGCGGTATACCAGGTCCTCGTGGTCCACGCGCTGCACGGGCTTGTTGGAGGGGATGACCTCGACGGGCAGCTTGTAGATCTCGCGGAACTCGGCATCCTCGGTAAGTGCCGTGCCGGTCATGCCGGAGAGCTTGTCATACAGACGGAAGTAGTTCTGCAGGGTGATGGTGGCGAGTGTCTGGTTCTCCTCACGTACGAGCACGCCCTCTTTGGCCTCGATGGCCTGGTGCAGGCCCTCGGAGTAACGGCGGCCTTCCATAATGCGGCCGGTGAACTCGTCGACGATCTTGACCTCGCCGTTGGTGACCACGTACTGCTTGTCGCGGTGGAACATGTACTGGGCCTTCAGCGCCTGCTGCAGGTGGTTGACCAGCTGGCCGGAGAGATCGGCATAGATGTCATCGATACCCAGGCGGCGCTCGATTTTCTTAAGGCCGCGCTCAGTGGCGGCAATGGTGTGCTTGGCCTCGTCCATAACGAAGTCGCCCGTGGGCTCCACGTCCTCGGTGGCGGTGAGCATGTCGTGCGACACGTCCTCGCCGCGCTCAAGGCCACGCACGGCACGCGCGAAGTCCTTGTAGGTACTGGCGGACTTGGTGCCAGCGCCCGAGATGATCAGCGGGGTGCGGGCCTCATCGATCAGGATGGAGTCGACCTCGTCGACGATGGCGTAGTTGTGGCCGCGCTGCACGCGCTGCTCGGGACGGGTAACCATGTTGTCGCGCAGGTAATCAAAGCCGAACTCGGAGTTGGTGCCGTAGGTAACGTCAGCCTGGTAGGCCGGGCGCTTGAGCTCGAGCGGCATGTTGTTCTGGAGCAGACCGACGGTCATGCCCAGGTATTTATAGATGCGGCCCATCCACTCGGAGTCGCGTTTGGCAAGGTAATCATTGACGGTAACGACGTGCACGCCCTTGCCGGCAATAGCGTTGAGATAGCCGGCCAACGTGGAGACGAGGGTCTTACCTTCGCCGGTCTTCATCTCGGCGATGTGACCCTCGTGCAGTGCCATGGCGCCAATGAGCTGCACGTCAAAGTGGCGCATACCCATGGTGCGCTTGGAAGCCTCACGCACGGTGGCAAAGGCCTCGGGAAGCATGTCGTCGAGCGACTCGCCGTTGGCGTAACGCTCGCGGAACTTATCGGTCTGGCCGCGGAGTTCCTCCTCGGTCATCTTCTCAAACTGGGGCTCAAGACCGTTGATCTGGTCGACGATCTTGTAGTAGCGCTTAAGGTCCTTATCGGATCCAAAGGACAGCAGCTTTGACATGAATCCCATGTGGTTTTCCTTTTTTGGCCATCGCCCACGCCGTGCAGCTGCGGGCGAGTTAAACACAGATGATTGTACTTTAGCCAAACAAGGCGCGGCCTATACGGTCGACCTCGACCGCCACGTAATAACTACGACCCGACCGACCTGCCAAAAAGGGACTGGTTTATTTTGGCAGGTTTTATCTGGGAAAACGCCGTCACTCTGCCATTTGGTGCAAACCAACCCGTCCCCTTCGCACCAATCTGGTGCAATGGGAACGGGTTAGCCTGCACCAATAAAAAGAAAAGGGCCGCGCACCCAAACGGATGCACGGCCCTTTTGCCATGAATGCGAGCGATTCCTCGGCGAGCTATTTACTCAGCAGCCTCGGTGGTCTCGGCCTCGGCAGCGGCCTCCTCGACGGGAGCCTCTGCGGGAGCCTCGGCGGCCTGCTTGGCAGCCTCCTCGGCAAACTTAGCAGCACGCTTGGCCTTCTCGGCAGCCTTAGCCTCAGCGGCGGCCTTGCGAGCGGCCTCGGCCTCAGCAGCCTTGGCAGCCTTGGCAGCCTTGGCCTCCTCAGCCTTCTTGAGCTGGGCGGCAGCGGCGCCACCGAACTTGTCGGCGAAGCGCTGGACGCGTCCACCGGTGTCGACGAACTTCTGCTGGCCGGTGTAGAACGGGTGGCACTCGTTGCAAAGCTCGACCTTCATCTCAGACACGGTAGCGTGCGTCTTGAAGGTGTTGCCGCAGGAGCACGTCACCGTGCACTCGACATACTGGGGATGGATACCCTGCTTCATGGTAGGACTCCTTATTGGTCAGGCGCTGGTTACCGATCAGCGCATAAGGCGTCTTGGTTTCCGACCAAGACAACAAACTTGGCTATGGTACCACGGCGTCGCGCGTCCCACAAAAGGTTCACGGTCTTTGTGCAGGGCGGCGTGGCCAACCGCAGCGAGCACGCACCCCGACGAGCCTTCACCCATGTTGCAGACGTGTAACGCCGCAGTAAGCACACCCCTTTTGGCGCCAGACAGGTACAATGATGAACACTGTACCGTAGCGGAGCGCCCCGCGCGCGCCGCAATCACGCGAAAGGGTTTCCCATGGCCGAGATCTCGTCCTCCCGTATCGTCATCACCGTCCTTGGCAAGAACCGCCCCGGTATCGTCGCCGGCGTCACCCGTGTTCTGGGCGAGGCCAACGTCGACATCCGCGACATTACGCAGTCCATTATCGAGGACATCTTTACCATGACCATGCTGGCCGACACCGCCGAGTCCAAGCTCGACTTCGCCGAGCTGCAGAAGGCCCTGGCCGAGGCCGGCGAGCTTTCGGGCGTCAACGTGTCCATCCAGCGCGAGGACGTCTTTAACTTTATGTACCGCCTGTAGCGAACAAGCCGCTCGGGGCAGCTTGACGTCATATCGTCCAAGCGCGCGGCCCCAAAGCGGACCGGAGAGGAGCGCGCATGGCCTACGACGCCAAGAAAATCTACTACCGCTTCGACGATCACCTGAGCCGCCTGGTTCTGGATTACGAGGCGAGCCGTCAGATTTCGCCCGAAAGCGAAAACCTCTACCACGGCCTGCCGACCGCCCCGTACGACGAGGGCCTGTTCGTAGAGCATAACGTCAAGCGCGGCCTGCGCAATGCCGATGGCTCGGGCGTGGTCGCGGGCCTTACCCGCATCTCGGACGTGCACGGCTACAACAAGGTCGACGGCAAAGTCGTGCCCGACCAGGGCAAGCTTACGCTGCGCGGCTACAGCATCGAGGACCTGGTCAACAACGCCCAGGCCGAGAATCGCTATGGCTACGAAGAGGTCGCCTACCTGCTCATCACGGGCTCGCTGCCCAACAAAGAGGAGCTCGACGGTTTTTGCGGACGTCTGGGCGCTTTTAGGCACCTGAGCGATGAGTACGTCAAAGAGTTCCCCATGACCACGGTGTCGTCGAGCATCATGAATGTGCTTCAGCGCGCCGTGCTGCTGCTCTACGCCTTCGACGCCGAGCCCGACGCCATTACGCCCGAGCACGAAATCGACGTCGCCATCTCCATGCTCGCCCGTCTCCCCCGCATCGCCGCCTTCGCGCATATGGCCTCGGTCGCCAAGCGCCGCGGCTCCGAGGTTCATGTACCGCACCCCACACCCGGTCTCTCCACCGCCGAGACCATCCTGCAGGTGTTGCGCGGCGGCATGGCATTCACCCGCGACGAAGCCATGCTGCTCGACGTGATGCTCATGCTGCATGCCGAACACGGAGGCGGCAACAACTCCACGTTTGCCTGCCGCGTGCTGTCCTCCTCGGCCACCGACCCGTATTCCGCCTACGCCGCGGCTATCGGCTCACTCAAGGGCCCGCGCCACGGCGGCGCCAACGCCAAGGTCGTGTCCATGCACGAGGACATCCGTGCGCACGTCTCCAATTGGGAGGACGAGGACGAGGTCGCAGCCTACTTGGGCAAGATCCTCGACAAGCAGGCCTTCGACGGCACGGGTCTCATCTACGGTATGGGCCACGCCGTCTACACGCTGAGCGACCCGCGCGCCGAGGTCTGCCGCCGTTACGCGCGCACGCTTGCCGCCAAGAAGGACCTGGGCGAGGAGTTCGCGCTCATCGAGCGCATCGAGCGTCTGGCCCCGCAGGTGATGCGCGATCACGGCATGACCAAGCCTATCTGCGCCAACATCGACCTATACACGGGCTTTATCTACAAGATGCTCGGCGTACCCGAGACGCTCTTTACGCCGCTGTTCGCCGTCGCCCGCATGGCAGGCTGGTCGGCGCACCGCATGGAAGAGCTCTTCTGCGCGCACCGCATCATCCGTCCCGCGTATCGCCCGGTTATCGAGCCGCTGGAGTACAAGCCGCTCGCCGATCGCTAGGACGCGGACCGTTATAGAACCCGAGCGTGGCCAGGGCATCACCGCCCTCGGCCACGCTTTTTATGCCAGTAGAAAGGGCTGCATCGAATGATTGTGTTTTCCGATATGGATGGAACACTGCTGACGAGTGATAAGCAGATGAGCGATGCCACCTGGGCGATGCTCGACGAGCTTGCGCGCCGCGGTATTGAGTTTGTGCCCTGCACGGGGCGCCCGCTGTCGGGCATCTTTGAGTCCATCCTCGCCCACCCCGCCGTACACTACGCGGTCTGTGCCAACGGTGCCAGCGTCTGGCAGCTCGACGACGATGTGCCCACCGACGCCTCGCGCGCCACACGCATTTTGAGCCGACCGCTCGACCGCGCCATCGCCCACCGCGCCCATGGCATTGCCGCCGGCCATGATGTCACCTTCGATATCTTCGCGGACGGGCAGTGCTTCCTCCCCCGCTCGCTCTACACGCGCCTTGACGAATTCTGCGGCGGCGACCCCCACATCGCGGCTTCGCTCAAGCGTACGCGAACACCGATCGACATGGATATCGACAGCAAGATCGACGAGGTCGAGACACTCGAACGCATCGCCATGTACTGGCACGACCCGGCCGATCGCGACGCCATCACGGCGGAGCTCGACACACTCGGAGGCATTGAGGTCACGCGTTCGTACGCCATGAATATCGAGGTCATGGGCGAGGGCGCCACCAAGGGAACGGCCCTCACGTGGCTATGCGAGCACCTGGGCGAGCGTCTCGCCGACGCCTGGGCCTTCGGCGACAACATCAACGACATCCCCATGCTGCAGGCAGCGGGCCACGGCATGGCCATGATCAACGCCGAGCCCGAGGACCGCGAGGCCGCCGACGCCATTACCAAATACGACAACGACCACGACGGCGTCGCCCGCACCATCATGGCTGCCCTCGCTTAGCAGCAGCAACCCGGGAGGGTAGCTAATTTGGGGACAGTCTTCACGGAGCGCCGCAAGGACCGTCCCCCACTGCCGGCAGATAAGGAACGTCCCCATCTGCCGGATTAAGCGAGGCTCTCCAAAACGTGGCGAAGCTCCTGCTGGACGGCGTGGTCGCGGTTGCGCCCCACCACGCGATCGGCAACGGCCTTGAGCGCGGGGCGCGCATTTTCCATCGCGCAGCCCGTGCCGACAAAGCGAATGATCTCGTAGTCGTTCATCGAGTCGCCAAACGCCATGACCTCGTCGCGTTCGACGCCATAGTGCCCCATGAGCTGCTCGATTCCCGAGGCTTTCGACACACCGGGCTGCATGGCATCGATCCATGCGTTTCCAGAAGGCGCAAAGGTAAAGAGCTGACCGAGTTCTCGCTGTAGCACGTACGCACTGTCCATAACGGCACAGTCATCGCAAAAGATACTCGCCTTGATGATATTTACGCTGGGATCGGGCAGTTCCCAAATGCGCTCGGCATTGGGAAGGTCCTTATCGACCTCGCGTACGAACTTGCACTCGTCATCGAGCAAGAAGGATTTGGTTCGGTCAAAGAGCGCAAGATGCAGATTGGGAAACGTCGCGACAGCCTGGGCGAGCCTTCGAATCGCCAGGTGCGAATACACCTCACGGTCTACCATTTTGCCGTCGGCGTAGACCTGGGCACCGTTAGCGGCGACAAAGTCCATCTTGTCGCGAACGGGCGCAAAGAACTCGCACAGGCGATCGTAGCGACGACCTGACGATGCGGCGAAATGCACGCCATGCTCGTGTAGCGCCAGAATCAGTTCGTAGGTCTCGGGAGGCACCTGGCTGTTTTCGTCAAGCAACGTGCCGTCCATATCGGATGCAATCAGTTTAAACATAGAAAAGCTCCCTTCGGGCTTGTTGGAATCGAACGTGTATCCAATTCCAACGTACCCAAAGGGAGCTCAGGTAAGACTCCGCGGGCGCAAACGTTACAAGGACCTGGCAAATAGCTCACGCGCACCAGGGGTCCCACATTCGCAGCGCCAGGCAACACGTCAAAGAGTGTCGCAGGCGACTAGACGTTTAAGAACGTCCCCGATGACTAGTCGGCGTAGGTGAAGGTTGTGACGTCGAACATGCCCTCGGGGCGGATGCGGAGCGTCGGGATAACCGGCAGGGGCAGGAAGATGATGCCCATGATGGGGTCGAGCGGCGGCTCGATGCCCATGGCGCGCGCCTTGACCATAAAGTCGTCGTGCTGCGCGGCGACATCCTCGGCCGTGCCTTCGCTCATCAGACCGCCGAGCGCCAGCGGAATGCGCGCCACGACCTCGCCGTTGCGCACCAGCACGTGACCACCCTGGCCCACAGCCTCAACAGCAGCCATCATATCGGCAGCGTTATCACCCACGACGCACACGTTGTGCGAGTCGTGGCCGATCGTGGAGGCAATGGCGCCACCGGTGATGGTGAAGCCACGCACCCAGCCGCGACCGATATGCTTGCCGACAAGGCCCAGGCCCGCAGGACCATCACCGTCGGCGCCCTCGGCCTGCAGCGACACACCGCGGCCGTGGCGCTCGATCAGCATAATGCGACGCAGGCCCTCGGCGCTCTCGGGGCGAGCCATACCCGTGATGGCCTTACCCGGCACCACGTCAATCACGGCCTCGCCCGGCTTAAAGGCATAGTCGAATACGTCGAGCGAAAGCTTCGACAGCTTAACGGACGCGCGCAGCTCGTCGGCAAGGGCTGCGACCTCGGCCATCTCGGGTGCGATCTCGCCCACAAAGGTGCCGTCCTGCGCCACCAGAGCACCGGCGGCGTATACGCGATGCGGAGCCGTGGTGAACGTCAGGTCATTGAGCACCAGCAGGTCGGCACGCTTGCCCGGGGCGATGGCGCCACGCAGTTCGTGCGGGTCGCGGCAGCCGTGATCCAGGCCAAACGCCTCAGCCGTGGAAAGGGACGCCATGGAGATAGCGACCACCGGGTCGATACCGGCCTCAATCGCCACGCGGCAGGCGTTGTCGATCATGCCGGACGCAAGCGCATCGGAAGGAGCGCGGTCGTCGGTCGCAAAGCAGCAACGGCGGGCACGGGCAGGATTCTCCAGCAGCATCGGCGACAGGTTGGCCAGGTCATGGCTGCACGTACCCTCGCGCAGCATCACATACATGCCGCGAGACAGCTTGTCGAGTGCCTCCTCGGGAATCGTCGACTCATGGTCAGCGATAATACCTGCTGCGGCATAGGCGTTGAGGTCCTTGCCGGCAACGAGCGGCGCGTGACCGTCAACCTGCTTGGACGGCGTCTGGTTGGCAGCGTCGATTCGAGCGCAGGTCTCGGGATCGGCCATAAAGACGCCCGGCAGGTTCATCATCTCGCCCAGGCCAAAGACATCGCCCGGATGCTCGGCAAAAAACGCCTGCATGTCAGCGGCGGTAATCACAGCGCCTGCTTGCTCATCGGGCAGCGCGGGCACGCACGAGGGCATCATGTACTTGATGGAAATGGGCGCGCGACGGCCGTCCTCGATCATAAAGCGCAGGCCGTCCAGGCCGGAAACGTTGGCGATCTCGTGGCTGTCGGCAATGGCAGTGGTGGTACCGCGCGTCGCCGCCATGCGCGCATACTCGGCAGGGCGGATGTTCGAAGACTCGATATGCAAGTGTCCGTCAATAAAACCGGGGGCAAGATAGCGGCCCTGGCAATCGATGACCTCGGCAGCCTCATACGTACCGGCGGCATCGTCGCGACCATCGTAGAGCACACCGACGATCACGCCATCCTTGACGGCAACGCTACCGGGCGCCACGCGCTGGCCGTACACATCGACAATCTGTGCGTTGGCAAACAGCGTGTCAACGGGCACACGACCCTCGGCGGCCTCGATCACAGATCTCATGACCTCAACGGACATACATACTCCTTTAACCGTAGAAAAAAGCTGCGGAGCGGACAGGCCTTCACCGCAGCAAACCAATAGCCATTGTATGCCCAAAAGGAGGCCGCCGATAACACCCCTTCCGCTTAACGGCACACGCCGCTTGGCGCAATGGGGGGGCTGCCGCTGAGCACCAATACAAGGAGTGTCCCAAAGTGCCAACAACGGGAGCGCCGATGTTTTGGCAACCACAGCGAGCGGGCCGCATTTGAGACAAGGTGACGTGAAACGAAAGGGCGCTGACCTTCTGGTCGCGCCCTTGAAGTTGAACGTCAGATTGTCCAAATGCGGCCCGCGCAGCGTCGGCCGGTCCGCCGTTCGGTAGAACGGCGGAACTAAATCAACTTGAAGCCCTTGCGCTTGCCCACGGAGAGGGTGTCGCCCAGCTTGAGGGCGCTGGGGTCGATGTTGTAGCTCTTGGGAGCCACGGCCTTGCCGTTGATCTTGACGCCGCCGCCGTCGATGTCGCGACGGGCCTGGCCGGCGCTGGCCGAAAGGCCCAGGTCCTTAAGCAGACCGGCGAGGTAGATCTGGCCCTCGTCGTTAACAGTCAGCTCAACATGCTTCTCGGGGAAGTCGGCGAGCTGGCCCTCCTTGAACACGCGGTCGAACTCGGCCTGAGCCTCGTCGCCGGCACCGGCGCCGTGGTAGGTGTCGCACAGGTCGCGGCCCAGAGCGCGCTTAAGCTCATAGGGATCGGCAGAGCCGTCGGCCAGAGCAGCATCGATCTTGTCGACCTCGGCCGGGGTGAGCGAGCTCGCAAGGCGGTAGTACTTGCCGATCATCTCGTCGGGGATGGACATGGTCTTGCCGAACATATCCTTGGGCGCGTCGGTCAGGCCGATGTAGTTACCGTAGGACTTGGACATCTTACGGACGCCATCGGTACCCTCGAGCAGCGGCATGGTGAGCGCAATCTGGGGCTCCATGCCCATCTTCTCCATGAGCTCACGGCCGGCGAGCAGGTTGAAGAGCTGGTCGGTGCCGCCCATCTCCACGTCGGCCTTGATCTGCACGGAGTCGAAAGCCTGCATCACGGGATACAGGAACTCATGCAGGGCGATCGGCGTCTGAGACTGGTAGCGCTTGGTAAAGTCGTCGCGCTCAAGAATACGGGCGACGGTGAACTTGGAGCACACCTGCAGCAGACCAGCCAGATCCATCGACAAGATCCAGTCACCGTTGTGCACGATGGTGGTCTTCTCGGGATCCAGGATCTTCATGGCCTGGCTCACGTAGGTCTCGGCATTGGCCTCGATCTGCTCCTGCGAAAGCTGCGGACGGGTGGAATTCTTGCCCGAAGGGTCGCCAATCAACGCGGTACCGTTGCCGATGATAAGGGTGACGTTGTGGCCCAGGTCCTGGAACTGACGCATCTTGCGCAGCGGCACGGCGTGGCCCAGGTGCAGGTCGGGGCTGGTGGGATCGACGCCGAGCTTGATGTTGAGGGGCTCGCCCTTCTCAAGCTTCTTGCGAAGGTCGGCCTCGGGAACGATCTGCGCGGCGCCCGAGGTGATGATACGCATTTGCTCGTCAACAGACAGCATTGGGTATCCTCCTTTTGCTATAGCACCCTCGCCGAAAACGGCGGTGCTGGAAGTCCATAAACTCTCTTATGATAACAAACTGACGCGACGCAGCATCTACGACAGGAAAATCCTCGTCCTGCCGCATGCGTCGATGGCAACTGGCAGACGCGTACCGTCACGCTCGACCAGATAGCGTATCTGCCGACGACGCAAGCAGTCGCGGCAACGGACCCGCCCCGTCGCATCGGTGGCGCAAACGCCCTCGGCGGTCAGCAGGCAGTGCTCGCACACCATGAGCTCGGGACGGTCGGCGTCGACCGGACCCAAGACGCCGGGTTCAGCAGCCAGCTCGGCGATACGCTCCCTGTCATTGCTGAGCAACTCGGCAGGCAAGTATACCCACCTCGCGCCAAGCCCGCGCAGCCAGGCAAGCGTGGCCCGATTGGCGCAGAACACCGGCGCCGCCACGTCAAACGTCGTGCCCAGCTCGCGGGCCATCGCCACCTGTCCCAGATTGCGGCAGACGACGCGCCCGGCACGTTGCATAAGCGCTCGAGTCCGCTCGGCGTCGCCTGCACGGCACACTTCGTCGAGCACCACCGTCGCATCGGACAGATCCCACTCATCGCGCGGATCCAAATCCATCAGCTCCCAGGCAAAGACCTTACGAGCAAAAGCCTCATGCTTTGCCGGCTCCGCCGGTCCCGCCAACTCCGTCGGTACATCGCCATCTGCCAGAACGCCCTCAAACGGCAACACCTCAACGGACCGCTCAACAGGCGTGACCGCATCTGCCTCGGCCCGCATGCGCTCCAACACCGTTGCCGTCTGCCCCAGCACGCCGGCGCTACGAATCAAATAGACCTCGCAGCCCGCGTCCACCTTGCGTTTGCAATGCACGACGATGCGCTCTCCCGCAACGGCATCCACGGGGCAAGGCACCTGCGGCCAGCGCTTGGGCACATCGGGACGCGCGTCGGCACCCGGGTAAAATCGAATCTCGAGCGTATCACCCGCCGCCACGGCGGCATCAAGCTCAACCGTCACCTCTTCGTGACCCACCGCCACCAAGTGGCCCACGCGCACACCCTGGTTGATCGCGCGCTCAAAGCTCATGAGCTCGGCGCCCGAACGGCCCCGCAGATACGCATCGGTAAAGCCGCGGTTGAACGACCTTCCCAGCTCGCGCTCAAGCGCCGGCACCGCATCGGCATCCCATGCGCCGTCGCGCAGCATATCGAGCGCCCGACGCCACACCCTCACCACGTTAAAGACGTAGTCGGGATTCTTCATGCGGCCCTCGATCTTGAGCGATGCCACGCCGGCGGCAACAAGCTCGGGCAGATGCGCGATACCCAGATAGTCACGCGGACAAAGCAGGCGATCCCCTTCGACAGCGACAACACTCTGCCCCGCCTCGTCCACCAAGTCATAGGATAGGCGGCACGGTTGCGTGCAGTCGCCGCGCATCGCAGAGCGGCCACGTCGAAGGGCAGAGAACCCGCACGCACCCGAGTATCCAATGCAAATAGCGCCGTGACAGAACACCTCGATGGGCACGCCGGTAGCGCAAAGCGTCCCGATCTCCGCCACGCTCAGCTCGCGCGCCGTCGTCACGCGCTCAACTCCCAACTCCTTGGCAGCCAATTGCACGGCACCCTCGCTATGGGCGCCCGCTTGGGTGGACAGGTGAATCTCGACCCCCGGAATCGCCGCACGAAGCGCGCAAGCCAGCCCGGCATCTGCCACAATCAGCGCATCGGCACCCAACGCGTGCGCATGCGCCCCCAACGCCACGGCATCGGCAAGCTCATCATCGAACACGAACACGTTGAGCGTCACATACACACGCACGCCATGGGCATGGGCCACGGCACAACCGCGCGCGAACTCATCATCGCTAAAGCCATGCGCGCTCACTCGAGCGTTGAATCCATCCAGCCCCGCATAGATGGCATCGGCACCCGCCGCAATCGCCGCGAGCATCTGGTCGAGCCCGCCAGCAGGCGCCAGCAGTTCGGGCAGCGCCACTCCAACCGCCGCCAACTCGCTTTCGCATTGTCCGCTCGGTTCCATCGGCCGAATCGCCATCGGTAAACTCCTTGCCAAGGTGTGCTTTCACTCTGAAAATTGCTGCCAACCAGCATACACGAGGCTTCGTGCGCCCCGATTGGTTTATCGTGTAATAACTTATGTCCATCCTGCCCGGCAGCATACCTGCCGCCTGGCACGACATACCCGGAGGTCAATATATGGGTCCTCGCCAACGACAGGGACGCAGTCGCTCCAAGACGCATGTCCTTCCCATGATCTTGCTCTCGTTTTTGGGCTTTCTGCTTATCGCGAGCGTAGCGTTTGGCATCGGCATGATCGGCAACGTCAACCGCTGGCTGTCCGACCTGCCCGACTACACCGACGCCAACGCTTATCTGGTAAGTGAGCCCACCGAAATCGTCGACTGCAACGGTAACAAGATCGCGAGCTTCTACACTCAAAACCGCAAGTCCATCACCAAGGACCAGGTGTCCCCGTACGTGCTGCAGGGCACTGTCGACGTTGAGGACGAGCGCTTCTACGAGCATGGCGGCATCGACCTCTGGGGCATTGCGCGCGCATCGGTGGCAACCCTCACCGGCGGCCACGAGGGCGCATCGACCATCACCCAGCAGCTGGTTCGCAACACCATCTTGCAGGAGGAACAATTCGACTCGACCATCGAGCGTAAGGTGCGCGAGGCCTATATCGCCATCAAGATGGAGGATATGTACTCCAAGGACGAGATCCTCATGATGTACCTCAACACCATCTACTACGGCCATGGAGCATATGGTATCGAGGCCGCCGCCGAGACCTATCTGTCCAAGACCGCCGCCGACCTCACCCTGAGCGAGGCCGCGCTGCTCATCGGCCTTCCCAACTCGCCCTCGCAGTACGACCCCACGGTCAATCCCGACTTGGCGCTGTCCCGCCGCAACAAGGTTCTGGACAACATGCTGCGTCTGGGCCACATCACGCAGGAAGAGCACGATGCCGCACAGGCTGAGCCCATCACGCTTAACGTGACCGAGATTTCGGGCAGCGGCATCGATGTGTACTCTCAACCCTACTTTGTCTCCTACGTTAAGCAGCTGCTTGAGCAGGAGTTCTCCACCGACGTGCTCTTTAAGGGCGGTCTGACCGTCAAGACCACCATCGACCCCACCATGCAGCAGGTGGCCGAGGAGGCCGTGCGCGCGCAGCTCGACACGCTTTCGCTCGACGGCCTGGACATGGGCATGGTCGTCGTTGACCCCAAGACCGGCTACATCAAGTGTATGGTGGGCGGCTACGACTACAACGCCGACGAGAATCACGTGAACCACGCTACGGCAAAGCGCCCTGTGGGCTCCACGTTTAAGGCCTTTACGCTGGCAACTGCCATCCAAAACGGCATGAACCCCAACGTCACCCTCAACTGCAACTCGCCTCTTACAGCCAAGGGCACCACGACCAAGGTGCAAAACTATGCCAACCAGAGCTATGGCAACATCACGCTTAAGCAGGCAACGGCATACTCATCCAACACCGGCTACATTCAGGTGGCAGAAGCCATCGGCAACAACAAGATCATGTCGCTCGTCAAAAAGCTCGGCATCGATCCCGCCAAGGACAATATCGAGGACGTTCCCGTCATGACGCTCGGCACCGGGTCCATCTCGCCGCTCGAGATGGCATCGGCCTACGCCACTTTTGCCAACGGCGGCTATTATCGCCAGCCAATCGCCATCACCGAGATCGACTCGCGTACCGGCTCGGTTCTGTACCAGCACACCGACAATCCCACGCAGGTGCTCACCGAAGGCGAGGCTGCCGCGGTTACCGACGTTCTATCCGGCGTCATGCAGGGCAGCGGCACGGGTGCCGCCGGCGCGCTGAGCGTCAACCAGCCCTATGCCGGCAAGACGGGCACCACCGACAACACCACCAACCTGTGGTTCTGCGGCTACACGCCGCAACTGGCATGCGCCCTGTGGACCGGTTATTCCGCAGGCGAGATTCCCATCCAAAAGTACGGTACGGACCTGCTGGGCGACAGCACCAACCTGCCCGTCTTTAAAAAGTTCATGAACACCGTTTTGGCCGGAACCGAGCGTGAGGAGTTCGCGACCGGAACGGCCCCCACGTACAAGAACAATAACGTCTGGAAGTTCTACGGCACAAACAACAAAAAGGAAGACAAAGAGGACAAAGACAAGGAAAAAGAAGAGGAAAAGGAAGAGACCACCACAACCACCACAACGACAACCACGACCACTGAAACCCCGGGCGGCAACACCACCGGCGATAGCGGTACGACAGGTGGCGACGGGGGCACGGGTGGCGACGGTGGCACGCCGACGCCGACGCCCACGCCCGATCCTACGCCCACGCCCGATCCTACGCCCACGCCCGATCCTACGCCCACGCCCGACCCCTCTACGGGCCAGTAAGCGCAAAGGACGACTGACACCAAGGCGCCCGAGCAGCACGTACGCTGCTCGGGCGCTTCTTTATTCCGGCAGATGCCACAAGATGCCACGACGGCCCCAGCTGCAGGACCGATAGGGCAACAGGTGCCGGCATGCAAAAAGGGCGCCGACCTTCGTCAACGCCCTCGGCAATTACCTATAGCAACAATCGGCGCAGTAGCAGTGCCGCTACTCCCCTACTTGCGAGAGTTACTCAGCTTGTTGATGAGCGCCTCAAGGCGCTCGCCGTCCTCGGCCGTCTGCGCAATAACCAAGATCGTGTCGTTGCCGGCAAGCGAGCCGAGCACGTCGGGCAGCTCCGCAGCATCGACAGCTGCGGCAATACCAGAAGCCGTACCGGGCTGTGCCTTAATCATAACCAGATTATCGGTGCGCAGTACGCCGGTAACCAACTCGGAAACCATGCGCTGCAGATGCAGGTCCTCGGCAAGGACGTAGATGCCCTCGGGGAGCTTACGCAGTCCCATGTCCGCGATATCGCGCGAAACGGTCGCCTGCGTGCAATCGAAGCCCATGGCGCGAAGCTCGTCTACCAAAACGCGCTGCGTGCGTACGTCCTTATTGCGAACAATATCTCTAATGGCATCCTGGCGCCCATTGCGTTTTTTGGCCATACAAAACCTCACTCCAAAAGATGGTGGAGACAATCACTTAGTGATTGAATAGTTTAGCGCTATTTGAAGGTTTTAGTGAATAAGAACGCATTTCGAAACAATTCCATGCAATTTATTTCGAAAATCACGCTACTAGACAGTCCTGGCGCCCGAACGGTTGAAAAAGGCCGCCAGATGCGTATACAACGCACACCGCGTGGGCTTGGCGCTGGCTATCGAACCATAGAACAGCCCTAGGCCACGATGATTGCCCTTAAGGGCCGCAACCATCTGACGGGTACGCTGTGCTTCGAGCATATCATGCAAACGGGCAGAACGCTCTATTGAAGACACCCCATGGGGGCTCAGACACAAATTTTCGATGCAGGCGACCAGACCGGCGTAGTAATACCGCTGGCAGACCAGTTTCAACTGATCGCTACCGCCCGCGACGGCAAGCGAGTCGACAAGCCTGTCGAGCGCCCCGATATCATCAGAAAGCCTGGCAAACATCGTGGGGTCAAACGTCTCCCTAATCGACGGCGCCACTGCGTGAAAACGGGCACGACCACATCCCGAAACGCGCTTTGCCTGCGAAAGCGCGAACGTCAAAAAAGACACCGTGCGAAATGCATCGCCATGCGCAAGGCACGCCTCAAAGAGGGTGCGATCATACAGCACACCAGAGGCCTGTCGGATTAAACCACTGGAAACCAATTGTGTCAGGCAAGCCGCCTGGTCCTCGTCGCCAGAAACAGATGTCGCGTCCAAAACTCGGGAATGACGCTCGCGGTGAACATCGTAGCGATCGAGCGAAACAGAGGGAAACACGATGTCAGCCGAATCGTCGCAGGAGCTTTCGACCATCTGCGAAAGGGACTGCGGCGCAAACCACTCATTGGCATTCATCGCAATGATCTGGGAGCCGCGCGAAGCCGCAAAGCCGGCACGCAGGCAGGCGCCAGGCGCTGGGTCCTCAGCATCAATCAAATCAATATGAATGTCTCTGCCGGCAGCAACTTCGAGCGAATGGTGCACACCAGCTACCACACCGCGGCAAACGACGACAATTTGCAAATCGTAGAGGTCTTGGTTCTGGACACTCTCGAGAGCGCGCATCGCATAGCTGGGCGAACCCTCAACAATCAGGATCACCGAAAGTCGCGGATGCGAACCACGTCGAACCAAGTTTTCCGTCCTCTCGACAGCTAGTAACAAACTGCCGTTCATGGTACACCCCGTCAATTTATGCGGGCGGTCGCCCGTCGCGATGCACGTCAAGAACAGATGTTGCACACGCCCCGCCCACAGGCACCGCACACAAAGATTGCCGTCAGGCAGTCACTTCCCTAATCGAGCACCACAAGCTCAGTTGGGTCGTAGTCCACGCCCATAAAGGTAAGACCGCATGCAGGCGCCGTAGGACCAGCAACGGAGCGATCGCAGGCATCAATTACCTCGCGCATCCACTCGGGATCGCGGCGATGCATGCCGATCTCGACGAGGGTGCCCACAATGGTTCGCACCATCGAATGTAAAAACGCGTTGCCCTCGATGGTAAACGTGAGGATGTCCTCGCCAAAGGCGACCTCATGACCAAACTCGGCACGCATTACACAACGGTGCGTAGGCTTTCCCACGGCAGAGGCGACCTTGCAAAAGCTCTTAAAGTCCTGCTCGCCCAAAAGCGCAGGGCAAGCGGCCGCCATCGCATCGACGTCGAGGGGATAGCGATGCCACCACACAGCACCGCGTGACAGCACAGGTCGCGCGTCACGGTCGGCAATACGATAGGTGTACGTGCGAGAACGCGCGTCAAAGCGCGCAGAAAAGCCCTTACGCGCCTTGTAGACCTCGTTGATGGCAATATCTTTGGGCAGCAGGGCATCCATAGCCCTCAGCCATCTACGGCGCGTACACGCGAGCTCAGCGTCCGTGACGGGCACGCTGATGTATTGGGCCACCGCATGCACGCCGGCATCGGTACGCCCCGCGCACGTCAGATCGATTGGGCGACGCAGCAACGTCTCGATTGCACGGCGTAACTCGCCCGCAACCGTCGTCTGGCCCGGCTGCTCGGCAAATCCGCTATAGGAGGAGCCGTCATAGGCCACACGAAATACAAGGGTGGCGTCAAGCTCGGGGGTCGAATCGGAATCAGACGGCGCAGTCATGGGCGCTCCCAACAAACTAGCAACGGTATTGCGACAAAAAAAGAGGGGTACGCGAACGTACCCCTCGAATATAGCCTATGCAGACAGAAAGTCTACTCAGCGGTCTCCTCAGCAGGAGCCTCCTCGACAGCCTCGACCTTCTTGGGAGCAGCGGCCTTCTTGGGGGCCGGAGCAGCCTTCTTGGCCTTAGGCGTGCAAGGCTCGGTGACGAGCTCCATGATAACGATAGGAGCGTTGTCGCCCTTACGGTTACCGAGCTTCATGATGCGGGTGTAACCGCCGTTGCGGTCCTGCCACATGCCCTGAGCGGCCTTGTCGAAAATCTCGGCAACGAGCTGCTTATCACCGAGCTTGGCGATAGCCAGACGACGAGAGTGCAGGTCGCCCTTCTTGGCCCAGGTGATGATCGGGTCGACGACCGAACGCAGCGCCTTAGCGCGGGTCTCGGTGGTCTTGATGCGGTCGTTCTCGAAGAGGGCCTTAGCAAGGCTCTTCTTCATGGCCTTGGTGTGGCTCGCATCGGTGCCGAGCTTCAGGCCCTTCTTAACGTTGTGACGCATGGTCTAGTTTCTCCTCAAATATGCGAAGCATTAAGCCTTCAGGCTCAGGCCCATGGACTCAAGCTTGTCCTTCACTTCCTCGATCGACTTAACACCGAAGTTACGGATGTTGAGCAGATCGTTCTCCGAGAACTCAACGAGCTGACGGACCGAGTGAATGCTGGCGCGCTTAAGGCAGTTGTAGGAACGGACGGAAAGGTCCAGATCCTCGATCTGCTTGTCCAGCTCGGCGTTGTCGTTGGTGACCTCGGGAGCGAAGATCGAAGCCTCCTCCTCGACCTCGGGGGTCTCGGCAAGGTTCATAAAGGCGGCCATATGCTGGTTGATGATATTGGCAGCCTGGACCACGGCGTCGCGCGGGGCGATGGAGCCGTTGGTCTCGATCTCGAGGACAAGGCGGTCGTAGTCGGTGTGCTGACCGACACGGCAAGCCTCAACGAGCTTGGCGCAACGGGAAACCGGCGAGTACAGCGAGTCGACGTGGATCACACCGATGGGATCGTTGTCGCGCTTGTTGGCCTCGCCAGAGACATAGCCGCGGCCATAGCCGATGCGCATGCTCATGGTGAGATGGCCACCCTCGGTGAGCGTAGCGATGTGCTGCTCGGGGTTGACCAGCTCAAACTCGGACGGAATAAAGAAGTCCGCACCGGTGACCTCGCAAGGGCCGTCAACCGAGATGGTGGCGGTTGCCTCGTCGGTCGTGCCGAGAGCCCTGAAGACAAGACCCTTGACATTCAGGACGATATCGGTGACATCCTCGACCATGTTAGGGATGGTCATGAACTCGTGCTGCGCACCATCGATCTGAATGGCCTCGACGGCGGCACCCTCGAGCGAGGACAGAAGAACACGACGAAGCGAGTTGCCCAGCGTATCGCCGTAGCCGCGCTCGAGCGGCTCGACGGAGACACGAGCAGAGGTCTCGTTGATCTCTTCGACCTGAACCTGAGGCCTAATGAATTCTGACATGTATTACCTCCAGCCTCAGCAGCCCGGATGGACTACTTAGAGTAGAGCTCGACGATGAGCTGCTCGTTGATATCACCGCTGATCTGCTCACGCGTCGGCAGAGCGAGCACGTTACCAGACAGCTTCTCGATATCGACCTCGAGCCAGCCAGGGACCTCAAAGCGCTCGGAGGAAATCAGGGCCTCCTTGATGGGGAGGAGGTCACGGAACTTCTCGCCGACAGCGACGACGTCGCCGGCCTTGACGCGGTAGGACGGGATGTCCACGCGCTTGCCGTTCACGGTGAAGTGACCGTGACGGACGGACTGACGAGCCTCTTTGCGGGTGCGGGCGAAGCCGAGACGGAAGACGACGTTGTCGAGGCGAGACTCAAGGATAATCATGAGGTTCTCACCGGTGACGCCGTTCATCTTACGGGCCTTGTTGAAGTAGCCGTGGAACTGCTTCTCCAGAACGCCATAGATGAACTTGACCTTCTGCTTCTCACGCAGCTGCATGCCGTACTCAGATTCCTTGCGACGGCGCTTGGGCTGACGGATAGATTCCTTCTTGGTGCTGTAACCGAGCTCAGCGGGATCGATCCCGAGCTGACGGCAGCGCTTAAGAACAGGAGTCCTGTCGATTGCCATATTGATACGATCCTTTCAGTTACACGCGGCGACGCTTCTTGGGGCGGCAGCCGTTGTGCGGAATGGGGGTCTTGTCCTGGATGCTCGAGACCTCGAGGCCAGCAGCCTGGAGGGAGCGGATGGCGGTCTCACGACCGGAGCCGGGGCCCTTGACGAAGACGGAAACCTTCTTCATGCCGTGCTCCATGGCCTGCTTGGCAGCAGCCTCGGCAGCCATCTGGGCAGCGAACGGCGTGGACTTACGGGAGCCCTTGAAGCCCACCTGGCCAGCCGACTTCCAGGAAATGACGTTGCCCTGGGGATCGGTGATCGAAACGATCGTGTTGTTGAACGTAGAACGAATGTGAGCCTGGCCCACGGAAATGTTCTTACGGTCCGCGCGCTTCAGACGGGCAGCGCGAACGTTCTTCTTAGCAGTAGCCATCTATCTAGCGCTCCTTATTTCTTCTTCTTAGCACCGATCTGACGCTTCGGGCCCTTGCGGGTACGAGCGTTAGTGTGGGTGCGCTGGCCGCGGACCGGGAGGCCCTTGCGGTGACGAAGGCCGCGGTTGCAGCCGATGTCCATAAGGCGCTTGACGTTCTGGTTGCGCTCACGGCGGAGGTCGCCCTCAACCATGATCTGATTCTTATCGATATAATCGCGGATGGCGTTAACCTCATCCTCGGTGAGGTCCTTAACGCGCGTGTCCACGTTAACGTTGCACTCGACGCAAATCTTCGTCGCAGTGGTGCGGCCGATGCCGTAAATGTAGGTCAGACCGATCTCAACGCGCTTCTCACGCGGGAGGTCGACACCATTAATACGGGCCAACGTAGTCTCCTCTCTTAACCCTGACGCTGCTTATGACGGGGGTTCTCGCAAATGACGAGGACCTTGCCGTGGCGCCTAATGATTTTGCACTTATCGCACATCTTCTTGACCGAAGGACGTACCTTCATCGTTCTTCCTTTCGGTAGCGCTCAAACTACTTCCCTACTATCTACTCGCCCAGCCGCAGGCGTTTAAAACTATGGCTGGTCTTCACACGCAAACCGACCGTAGGTTGAGCTAAGCCTGCAGTCGGAAAAGAGCGTGTATGCGTGTCGCTATTTATAGCGATAGGTGATGCGACCGCGGGTCAGGTCGTACGGGGAAAGCTCCACGACAACCCTGTCACCGGGGAGAATGCGGATGTAATTCATTCGAATCTTGCCAGAAATGTTGCACAGAACCGAATGACCGTTCTCGAGCTCGACCTTAAACATGGCGTTGGGCAGCGGTTCCTTTACCGTACCCTCGAGCTCAATTGCGTCTTCCTTCTTCACAAGCAATCATCTTTCTCTAGAAAACGACAGCGATTGAGTATTCTACAATACGTATCCACGCATCGTAATATCTTCGTAATGGCTCCACAACTACGTGGGACTTGTTACATTTCTCCGCCTTGGAGCGAACACCAAGCACCTTGCGCATCCGTGGTGAGAATCACCGGACCGTCATTGGTAATGGCGACGGTGTTCTCGTAGTGCGCGGCGGGCAGGCGGTCGTTGGTCGTGACGATCCAACCGTCGGAGCCTGTGCTCACATGGTTGGAACCCATCGTAACCATCGGCTCGATGGCAATGACCATGCCGGCCTGGAGGCGAACGCCCCTCCCCTTCTTTCCATAGTTAGGAACGTTGGGGTCCTCGTGCATCACGCGGCCGATGCCATGTCCCACATAATCACGAAGCACGCCGTAACCGTGAGACTCGGCGAGGGACTGAACGGCATAACCAACGTCCCCGATATGGTTACCGGGAACAGCCTGCTCGATGGCAGCCTTAAGACAATCGCGCGTGACCTCGCACAAAGCCTTGGCTTCGGGCGTGGGGGTGCCGACGAAAAACGTCCAAGCGTTATCGCCGACCCAACCGTCGACAACGGCTCCCGTATCGATGGAGATGATATCGCCATCGCGCAGGATCATGTCGGGGTTGGGAATACCGTGGACCACGGCATCGTTGATCGATGCGCAAATGGTCCCCGGGAACCCGCCGTAACCCTTAAAGGCCGGGGTGCCGCCATGCATGCGGATAATCTGCTCCGCGAGCTGATCGAGCTCAAAAGTCGAAACGCCGGGACGCACCATGGCTCCAACGTGGCGGAGCGCCATCTTAGATAGCGCTCCTGCCTTCTTCATCTGCTCGATTTGCGTTGCAGACTTAATCTTGATCATAGACCGAGAGCCTCTTTGACATCCCCGTACACGGTCTCGCGAGCCTGGTCACCGTTGACCGACTTGAGCAGACCCTGGCCACGATAGTAGTCGACGAGCGGACTCGTGGACTTCTCGTAGACGTCGAGACGGTTCTTGATGGTCTCGGGCTTGTCGTCGTCGCGCTGATACATCTCGCCTGCGCACTTGGGGCAGGTAGCATCAGCAGCGGTGCCGGTGTAACCGCAGGCGCGGCAGGTGCGACGCGAAGACAGACGATCGATAATGACCTCGGGGGCCACATCGACCAGAAGGGCACAGTCGATCTCGCGACCCATGGCGGAAAGCTCGGAATCGAGCGTCACAGCCTGGGCGGTGTTGCGCGGGAAGCCGTCGAGGATGAAGCCCTGTTGGGCGTCATCGGCGGCAAGGCGCTCCTTGACAAGGTCGATCACGAGCTGGTCGGGAACGAGCTCGCCAGCGTCCATGTACTTCTTAGCTTGAATACCAAGCTCGGTGCCACCCTTGACGGCAGCACGCAGCAGGTCGCCCGTGGAAATATGGGCGACGCCAAACTCGGCGACGAGCTCCTGTGCGACGGTGCCCTTACCGGCACCCGGAGCTCCGAGCAATACGAGGTTCATGAGCAATCCTCCTCTAGCCTATTTAAAGAATCCATCGTAATCATACATCTTGATCTGGCCTTCGAGCTTATCGACCGTGTCGAGCACGACGCCGACCATGATGAGGATGGACGTGCCGCCAAATGCCTGGATCAGATGGTTACCCGTGAAGGAGAAGATGATCGAAGGCACGATGGCGATGAGCGCCAAAAAGACAGCGCTGGGAAGCGTAATCTTGTTGAGCGCGTTCTTGATGTAGGCCGCGGTAGCCCTGCCCGGACGGACGCCCGGAATAAAGCCGCCCTGCTTCTTAAGGTTGTCGGCCGTGTCATCGGGGTTGAACACCATGGAGGTGTAGAAGTACGCGAAGAACACGATGAGGACAACATTAAGCACCCAGTTGAGCCAACCGGTCGAAAGCGCGGAGGCAACTGCCTGAATCCAGCCGATGCCGGGGAAGAACACGGCAATCTGGGCCGGGAAGTACAGCAGCGCCGAAGCGAAGATGATCGGCACGACGCCCGCGGTGTTGACCTTGATGGGCAGGTAGGTGGTCTGGCCACCCATCATGCGACGGCCCACGACGCGCTTGGCGTAGGAGACCGGGATGCGGCGCTGGCCGCGCTCAAGGAAAACGATCAGCGGGATGACCAGCAGGATGATGGCGCAGATGATCACCATGGTGATGATGCCACCGGCGTTACCCTCGGTGCTGGAGAAAATCGCCTGCGGAAGACCGGCCATGATGTTCGCGAAGATGATCAGCGACATGCCATTGCCGATACCGCGCTGGGTGATGAGCTCACCAATCCACATGATCAGCATGGCGCCCGCGGTGAGCGTGCCGACGATCATGAGGTCGAAGATGATCTCGGGAGCACCGGCACCGTTGAAGCTAATGCCGAAGCTCTTAAAGAGGAAGAGGTAACCCACGGAGTTGAGGATAGCCAGAGCCAAGGTGAGGTAACGCGAATACTGCGTAATCTTGGTCTGACCGACCTCGCCCTCGCGGGCAAGCTCATGCAGGGAAGGCACGACGGCCTGGAGCATCTGGAGGATAATCGAGCTCGTGATGTACGGCATGATGCCCAAAGAGAACACCGAGACATAGCTCAACGCGCCACCAGAGAAAAGATTCAGGAGGGCCATAGCACCTGCGGCGACCGAGTTGCTCCCGGTCGAGAAAAGGCCCAGCATCCCCTGGAAGGGAATGCCGGGCACAGGAACGTGCGCACCAATGCGGTACACGACGAGCATAGCTATGGTAAAAAGAATCTTTTCGCGCAGTTCTTTGATGCGGAAAGCATTCTTAAGACCATTTAGCACGGCAGCTCGACCTTTCCGCCGGCGGCCTCGATCTTGGCCTGCGCAGAAGCGCTGACCTTGTCGACCTTGACCGTGAACTTCTTGGTGAGCTCACCATTGCCGAGCACCTTGACGGGCTCGAACTCGCTCTTGGTGATGCGAGCGGCCTTAAGAGCGGCACCGTCGATCACAGCGCCGTCCTCGAACTTACGCTCGAAACGCTCGACGTTGACGGCGGTGTACTCGATACGACGGGGGTTGCGGAAGCCCGGAAGCTTGGGCAGGCGCATAGCCAGCGGAGTCTGGCCACCCTCGAAGCCGGCACCCTTGGTGCCGCCAGAGCGAGAGCCCTGGCCCTTCTGGCCGCGGCCAGAAGTGGTGCCGTGACCCGAAGAATTGCCACGGCCGACGCGCTTGCGGTTCTTGGTGGAACCGGGCGCGGGAGTAAGATCGTGAAGCTGCATTTGCTACTCCTCTACAATCTCGACAAGGTGCTTGACCTTGAAGATCATGCCGCGGACGGACTCGTTGTCAGCAATCTCGCGAACCTCGCGGATCCTGTGGAGACCGAGGGCACGGACAGTACGGACCTGGTCCTGCTTGCAACCGTTGGTGCTGCGGACCTGCTTGATCTTGATGGTGTCAGCCATGCTTAGTTCTCCTTACCGACGAACATCTCGGAGACCGTCAGGCCACGGCGAGCCGCGACGTCCTCAGGGCTGGAGAGCTCCTTGAGGCCCTCGACGGCAGCCTTGATGATGTTAAGGCCGTTGTCGGTACCGAGGGACTTGGACAGGACGTTCTTGATGCCAGCAAGCTCGAAGAGGGGACGCACTGCGCCGCCGGCGATAACGCCGGTACCCTCGACAGCGGGCTTGATGATGATGCGGCCGGCACCAAAGTGGCCGAGAACCTCGTGCGGGATGGTGCCCTGATCGGTCACCGGCACGTGGAACATGTTCTTCTTGGCATCGAGAGACGCCTTGGAGATGGCCAGGGGCACCTCAGCGGACTTGCCCATGCCAACGCCGACGTTGCCCTTGCCGTCGCCAACGACGACGAGAGCGACGAGGCTCATGCGACGACCACCCTTGACGGTCTTCGACACGCGGTTGATGTAAACGACGCGCTCCTCGAACTCGGAGGCCTCGCGCTGCTGCTTCTGATTACGAGCCATGTGCTACATACCTCCTAGAACTCGAGACCGGCGGCACGAGCACCGTCGGCGAGGGCCTTGACGCGGCCATGGTAGATACGGCCACCGCGATCGAAGGCGACCTTGGTGATGCCGGCCTCGATGGCGCGCTTGCCAACGAGCTGACCGACCTTCTCCGCAGCCTCCTTGTTCGAGGTGTGGGTGCCCTTGAACTCGGCCTCGAGGGTCGAGGCGGAGACGAGCGTCAGGCTGGAGCCCTTGCTGTCGTCGATGATCTGGGCATAGATGTTGGCGTTAGTACGGGTCACGCGAAGACGCGGACGCTCGGCGGTACCCGAGACCTTGCCGCGAACACGACGCTGACGACGCTTGAGGCCTTCCAGCTTCGCCTTATGCTTGTTCATACGTAAACTCCTAAAAAGGTTGATCTTGCCAGCACCTGACGGGGTGCTGGTCTTATGCGAGTGAGTCGGTTACGACTACTTGGCGGCCTTACCCAGCTTGCGGCGGATGTGCTCGCCAACGTAGTGGATACCCTTGCCCTTGTAAGGCTCGGGAGGACGATGGCCGCGGATCTCAGCGGCGATCTGACCGACCTGCTGCTTGTTGATACCCTTGACGTTCACGTGGGTGTTGTCGGGAACCTCGAAGGTGATGCCCTCGGGAGCCTCGACGATCACGGGGTGCGAGAAGCCCAGGGAGAACTCGAGGTTCTTGCCCTTCTGCTGCACGCGGTAACCGACGCCGGCGAGCTCGAGCTTCTTCTCGAAGCCCTCGGAAACGCCAACAACCATGTTGTGGATGAGGGCGCGGGTGAGGCCGTGGCGGGCACGGGTCTCACGCTCGTCGTCGGGACGGGAAACGGTGAGGACGTTGTCCTCGACGTTGATAGCGAGCTTCTCAAAGACATCGAGCTCGAGCTGGCCCTTGGGGCCCTTGACGACAACGTTGTTGCCGTTGACTGCCACTTCGACTCCGGCGGGAATCTGGACAGGCTTATTACCGATACGAGACACGGTGATCTCCTTTCCTTCTACCTACCGAGCGAATTACCAGACGTAAGCGATGATCTCGCCGCCGACGTTGTGCTTGCGAGCATCGCGGTCGGTCATGACGCCATGGCTGGTGGAAATAATGGCGGTACCAAGGCCACCGCGGACGCGGGGCATGTCGGCAACGCCGGTGTACTTACGCAGGCCCGGCTTGGAAATGCGGCGGATGCCGTTGATGACCTTAGCCTTCTTGGGACCATACTTAAGCGTGATGTGCAGAGTCTTCTGGGGAACGGTGTCCTCGACATCGTAGCCCTCGATGTAGCCCTCCTCGTGCAGAACACGAGCGATCTCGACGAGCTTCTTGCTGCTCGGCATGGAGACCGTGGCCTTGTTCACAGAGTTAGCGTTACGGATGCGCGTAAGCATATCTGCGATCGGGTCTGTAAGGTTCATACAGATTCTCCTTCGTTCTTGATGAACACGTGCTCTTGGTTCTTCGCCGCCCTTAACGGCAAAGCCTAACTAGCGCGTTTTCCCTGTTCCAAACGGATGCTTGAAACGCTGGTAGTGACTTACCAGCTGGCCTTCTTAACGCCGGGAAGCTCGCCCTTGAGTGCAAGCTCACGGAAGCAGACACGGCACAGGCCGAACTTGCGGTACACAGAGTGCGGACGGCCGCAGCGCTGGCAGCGCGTGTACTCACGAGTAGAGAACTTCTGCTTGCGATTGCACTTGACGATCATCGATGTCTTAGCCACTTATATCCTCCTCACATAGAGTATTGTTCGCCCCAAGCGCCGCCCCCTTGTGGGAACGGCGCTTATAGGGCAGGTGAACCTATTTCTTGAACGGGAAACCGAAGGCGTCCAGAAGGGCCTTGGCCTCCTCATCGGTGTTGGCGGTGGTCACGAAGGTGATGTCCATACCACGCTGGTGATCGACGGAGTCGAAGTCGATCTCGGGGAAGATGAGCTGCTCGGTGACGCCCATGGAGAAGTTACCACGGCCGTCGAAGCTCTTGGCGGAGATGCCGCGGAAGTCGCGGATACGGGGGATCGCGACGGAGGTCAGACGATCGAAGAACTCCCACATACGGTCGCCACGCAGGGTAACCTTGCAGCCGATCGGCATACCAGCGCGCAGGCGGAAGGTAGCGATGGACTTGCGGGCACGGGTGATCATCGGCTGCTGGCCGGTGATGGCGCGCAGGTCGCGCACGGCACCGTCGATGGCCTTGGAATCGGTAGCGGCCTCGCCGACACCCATGTTCACGACGATCTTCTCAAACTTGGGGATCATCATGACGTTCTCGTACTGGAACTTGTCCTGAAGCTGCTGCTTGACCTCGTTGTTGTACTTGGTCTTCAGACGCGGCACATACTTCTCTTCTGCCATTGTTCACTCCTTCTTGGGGTTTTAAGCACGGGGCGTGGCCACGATGGGTTGTCCTCGTGCCTCCTGGCTGCATCCGCGCCGCTCATGGCATTTCGCGGTTTGGACTCGACGCAGCAGGAGCCGACAAAACAATCGGTACTATACGCGCATCGGGAGCGTATTTCCAGAAAAACCTCGTCTGCCTGCACAACTCCACAACTCCCCCGCACAAATGGGTCCCAAAAAGCAGTTGCGGTGAAATAGGGACTGTTTGGCGGCTTAATAGGCTTAAACAGTCCGTATTTCACCGCAACTTAGAAAGAGGGACTAGCGCTTGCGGGGGACGAGTTTGGTGCGGCGCAGGTGGATCATCTCGGCGGCGATGGAGATAGCGATCTCCTCGGGGTCCTCGGCCTCGATGGCGACACCGATCGGCAGGTGCAGCTCGTCGATCTGCTCCTGCGTAAAGCCCTCCTGCTCCAGGCGGGCCCGCACAAAGGCCGTCTTGCGGCGCGAGCCCAGGCAGCCCAGGTAGGCAGGCTTGGCTCGCATGGCCTGAATCACCACGTCGATATCGGACTTGTGACCCGCCGTGGCGACGACCACCAGGTCGCGCGGGCCGATGGGGCACTGCTTGCCCAGGTTCTTGTAGTCGACCAGGCGACGGTCGTAGACACCGGGCACCCATTCGGGCGTCAGCGTGCCGGGGCGGTCGTCGCACGCCACGACGGCAAAGCC
>URCS01000022.1 GCA_900546455.1 uncultured Collinsella sp.
GCACATTAAGTGCTTTCCTTTGCGTGCGGAACTCGCGACAAACTTAACCCGCGCCAGCCGGCCCCGGAGACCCTCCCTGCCGTCACTTTGTTCAACCAGTTCTTGTTCCTCGCCGCTTCGCGGCTCGGCGGCCCCGTTCTCCTCGGCGGGGTTGTCTAAGGTTGTTGTTGGAACTCGGCCTTTGGCTGAGATGGAAACGGGGGATGCGATCTGCATCCCCCGTTTTTGTTGCTTTTACTCTAGGTCAATAAATTTGGTGCTTAGGATCTTGCCGTCTTTTACTAGCATTCTGGCCATGGTGGGACCTCTGCTGCCTCTGGGGTAGCTGGCGCTGCCCGGGTTGAGGACTAAGCAGCGGCCTACTTGGGCTTCTTTGGTTACGTGGGTGTGGCCGTTGATGGCTACGTCTACGGATCCCACTGGGAGGTCTTCGCGGTAGTGGGCTACGGCGAACTTGAGGCCTTCGTAGGTGAAGAGGGCCAGGCGATCCACATCGGGGCCGTAGTCGCGGTAGTAGTCGTTGTTGCCCAGAACCGCTCGCACGGGGGCGATGGTGCATAGGTGCTCGTAGTCCATCTCGGATGTGAGGTCACCGGCGTGGATGATCAGGTCTGCGCCCTTAAGCTCGTCCAGGAGCGCAGGCGAAAGATAGCCGTGGGTGTCCGAGATGATGTCGATGCGCTTGGCGCTTGCACTGTTCATGGGATCCCTTCCGCAAAAAAACGATTCGGCAGATACATACAAAAAGGCCCCACGGCTCCGCAGACGATGGGTCTACAGGGCTGCGGGGCCAGTGTGCTAGAGACTCAGAGCCTTCTTGAGCGGCACGACGCGGCGGCGCGAAACCGGCACGCGTTCGTCGACGCCCGTAATGCCCAGCTGGATGGCACCCGAGGGCACCGTCTCGACGTCCGTGACGCACGCCAAGTTGACGATATAGCGACGGTGAACACGGAAGAAGCCAAAGTCGCAGAGCTTGGCCTCAAACTGCGCCAGCGAGGTCGTCGACAAAAAGCGATCATCGACGGTATAGATGCAGGAGTAATCGTCCTTAGCCATGATAAAGCGAATGTCGTCCACGGGAATGAGCACCTTGCGGCCGCCCTTTTCCACCGGGATACGCTCGATGGTCACCTTGCTGTCCGTAACCGGCTTGGCGCGTTGCATGACCTTCTCGATCGCGCGATCCAAGCGAGCTTCCTCGACCGGCTTCATCAGATAATCGACGGCATCCACGTCGAATGCCTCGACCGCATGGTCACTATACGCAGTCACAAACACGATCGCCGGCGGATTTTTGAGCTTATGCAGCGCCTCGGCAAGTTGCAGGCCCGAGGCACCGGGCATCGAGATATCGAGAAACACGACATCCACGCGACTTTCCATAAGCATCTCGATAGCGGAGCGGACGCTCGACGCCTCCGTGATCGTGCCGATCTTGCCCGTTTGCTCGAGCAGGAAGCGAAGCTCCGAGCGAGCCGGCGCCTCATCATCCACAATCATCGCACGCAGCATAGGGATAAAACCTTTCGTCAACTAACTACGCCGGGCATCCGTCGCATGACGTTGAGCCCGTAGCCTTTTATTTTACTCTTGAATGTCAAAGATGCTCTCTGACAAATCAAGATGAAGGAGCACTTTGGTGCCCTTGCCCGGCGCCGATTCGACACGCGTATAGGAGTGCGGCCCATAAAAGCGATGGATGCGCTCCGAAATATTGTGCATGGCCACACCGGCGCCGCCACCCTGGGGAGAGCTGGCGTCGGGACGGGCAGAACGCTCGTCAAACAGTCTGGCGGCGGTACCCTCATCCATGCCCACGCCATTATCGGCCACGGCAATCAAGATTGCATCCTCGCCGTCTTGGTGAACGGTCACGTCGATCCTCAGGGCGTCGTCATCGCCCATACCATGACGTACGGCGTTCTCGACAATCGGCTGGATCACGAACGCCGGCACCAGCGTATCTTCCACGTCCTCGGACACATCGAACGTCGCAAGCACGCGGTCCTCGCCAAAGCGGGCCTTCTCAAAGGTAAGGTAGCGCTTGGTCTGTGCAACCTCGCGCGAGACCGGAATAAGCGATCCCGAGTTGTCGAGCGTGGCACGATAGAACGATGAGAACTCACGAAGCAGTTCGCGGGCCCGCAGCGGGTCGGTGCGCGTAAACGATGCAATGGTGTTCAGCGTGTTGAACAGGAAGTGCGGGTTAATCTGCGCTTGCAGCGCACGCACCTCGGCGCGCGCCGTGAGTTCCTTTTGCACCTCGAGCTCGTGGATGGCGAGCTGCGTGGACAAGATCTCGGCAAAGCCCGAGGCAAGCGCGTACTGGGTACGGTCGACGGCGCGCGGGGTCTTGTAGTAGAACTTGAGCGTGCCGACGGTACGATCGCCCACCTTAATGGGAGCGATAATGCCGGCGGGGACTTGGTTGTGCGAGCCGTCCGAGCCCACGACATCCACCATACGGTTGAACGACTGCACGATGCCATGTTCGATAACGTAGCGTGTGGCAAGCGTGTGGATGGGAGAATCTGGCAGTAGTTTTTCCTCAAACTCTCCCGCGCAGGCAAGCACGTTGCCCTCGTCGGTGATGGCCACCGTCATGGCGCGCGTCTCGGGCAGGATACGCCGGCACACCAAACGCGCCGACTCCTGCGTCAGACCGCCCTTAATGTCCTCAAGCATGGCCGAGGCCACCGAGAGCGTCTCCTCGGTGTACTGGGAGCGCACCGAATCGGGATTGAGCGTCAAAAAGATAAAGATGCACAGAAAGATGCACAGCAGCGCGCAGGCAATCACCGTGGCGATCGGCTCGATACCGGTCACCAAGGCAAAAATAAAGTACACCAGCACGCAAATGGCGCAGGCAACGGCAATGATGCGAAAGATTGATATTGAACTATCGCGCTGGGCGCGGCGGTCGATCATTCGGCCCCCTCCAGGATACTGATCAGTTGTGCGTCACGCCAAAGCCCGTCCATGATCTTGGGCCAAAAGCTCTGGAAACGCAGGTAGCTTGCAGCGTTTTGGCGCGCATAGGCCTTTGCCTCGTCGATACCATGGCGCCAGATGCGCAGGTAGCCCTCATGCTCGCGGGTAAACACGCTGCGGACCATAGCGGTCTTGCGCACGCGGTCGTCGAGCTCGCGCGAAATCCACGGGCCCGGGTAGGGCATGAGCGATGCCGCCGTAACGGGAATGAGCTCCTTTTGATGCGCGGCGAATGTCAACTTGGCCCGTTCGTAGTACCAACGGTATACATCCTGCATAAAGCGCGGTGAGCGCTTTTCGGACTCCGGAGGCAGATGGCGCACGGTCCACTCGTTATCGAACCACACGTCGTAGCCAAACATGCGCATGTTAAAGAGGTAATCCAAGTCCTCGCCGCGGGTGATAAACGGGTCAAAGGCTACACGCGTAAAGGCGCGGGCGTGCAGGGCCATCAGGCCGCCGCACACGTAGTTGGAGCGCGAGATGCGGGTGCCCGAGAGCGCCTTTTTCATCCAACGGTTGAACTCGATGCGCTTGGTCCACCAACGATGGCAGATGCCCGCCTTGTCCGTGGGAGCCAGCGGCGAGCCGTCGCGATCGTAGAAATAGCCGCTCTTGACCAAGATCGGCAAGCCCTGACGCGTCTGCTGCCCCAACGCATAGGTCGCGCGCTTCATGAAGTCGGCGTCGATGACAGTCTCATCGTCATCCAAAAAGATAACCGCGTCATGCCCCAGCACAGCGGCACAGGCTAGCCCCATGTTGCGGATGGCACCGTAGCCTCGCAGGCTCACGCACTCGCCCGAACCCTTGGGCGCGATCTGAGCAACCCGGTCTGCAATGCGCGAGGCCTGGGTGTTGGTGACAACGGTGACCTTGAGCGTGGGATGCGCGTCGACAATCTCGTGCACGCGCAGCGACACATCGGCTGTGGCAGAAACGGGACAGACCACCAAAAGGATGATGCGCGGGATGTCACGTACCTGCTCAAGCGAGGCCAGACAGCGGTCGAGTTCGGGATTGTCGGCGTTGAGTCGCGTCGAATGGTCATAGGTGCCAGGGGCGTTTGCGCAAGCGTCATCGCCCGCCCAATACGTTGGAATCACGACTGTGGCGTTCATGCCTTACCCTCCCTGCAACACAAAAACGGGACGCCGCCAAACACAGGCGACGCCCCGCGACCTAGCTGATTCCATCATACCCACTTGGGCAAATCATTGCTCGCAAGTCGCAATGTTTATTGCGGATAACCCCAAAAGAGTACCGTGGACAGGCACAATAGCCGCTCGCTCCTATGCGGCATGCTCTGCCGCCCGAGTCATGCGGGACAGGCGGACCAGCAGCATAAAGCCAACGATCAGCAGCACGCCAATGGAAAGGACGCCCAGCGACGGGTTGCCGGTCAGCGAGGTGACGACCGACACTAGGAAAGTGCCCATGACGCTTGCATAGCGACCGAAGATGTCAAAGAAGCCGTAGTACTCGTTGGACTTTTCCTTGGGGATAATGCGACCAAAGTAGCTACGGCTAAGCGCCTGCACGCCGCCCTGGAACAGGCCGACCATAATGGCAAGCACCCAGAATTCAAAGGCGGTCTTTAGGAAGAACGCGGCGAACAGCACAATGCCCATGTAGGCGGCGACCGCCACCAGGATCATGTTGAGCGTGCCTACGCGTCCGGCGAGCTTGCCGTAGATGATGGCGGACGGAAAGGCCACGAACTGCGTAACGAGCAGCGCCAGCACTAGCTGCGTCGAATCGATGCCCAAGGCCGATCCGTAACTGGTGGCCATGGAAATGACCGTGTGGACGCCATCGATATAGAAGAAGAACGCGATCATGTAGACCAGCACGGTCTTGTTGTGGGCGATCTCGCGCATGGTGTGTCCGACCTCGGAGAACACACCGCCCACGATGTGGCCGATAGTGTCCTCGGGACCGCGCTCGCGACCGTACTTTTGCTTATAGGTGCGAATGAGCGGCAGGGTAAAGATGAGCCACCAGGCACCAGTGATGATAAACGACAGACGCGTTGCCAGCATGGTAGGGACGCCAAGAGCGGGGCCACCCATGATGAGCGCCAGGCAGATGACGAACGGCACGGTGGAACCGATGTAGCCCCAGGCATAGCCCGAGCTGGACACGGCGTCCATGCGCTCGTCGGTGGTAATGTCGGGCAGCATGGCGTCGTAGAACGTCATAGAAGAGTTAAGGCCGATGGTGCACAGCACGTACACGGTCAAAAATGCCATGGCGGACATTGGGATAGCCTGCGCCAGGCAAAGCACCAGGCCCGTGAGGAAGAAGCCCAAGAAGAACTTGATCTTGTTGCCGGCGTAGTCGGCAAGCGCGCCCAGAATGGGCATGAGCATGGCGATGACCAGCGAGGCAATCGTCTGCGCATTGCCCCAGGCGACCACCAGGTCGGCCGAAGAAGCGCCGGTATTGATGGCGTTAAAGTAAATGGGCACCACCGAGGTATTGAGCAGCACGAGGGCCGAATTGCCCACATCATACATAACCCAGTTACGCTCGAGCTTGGTGTATTTCATGGACAGGGACCCTTCGTATTCGCCCGATATGCAGTTAGTTCATCGTACCCCAATTGTCCAGAACCGCCGGTAAGGATTCGGCAAAGGGGCACGCACGGGCCCTATTCCTCGCGGTCGAACTCCTCATCGGCATTGAGCACGCGACCGCTGTAGTTGACGTGACTGGTCACGGCATCCATGTCACCGGTCTCGATAAAACGTGCGACCGTGCACTCGTAATCGACCAGCGCGCGATCAAAGACCTCGGGGAAACTCTCGTTCGAGACCTCGTCGGTAAAGGGATTCTTCCATGTCAGATGGCCCAGGTTACCGGTGCGCTCGGGCAGCTCCGTCGTCACGCGATGGGCAAGGCCATCGAGCAGCGAGTAGTCGTGCACCAAGCCCTCAACCAGCGAGATCGCGCGCGTCTTTGCGGAGCCGGCCGGCTCAATCGCGCGGTAAAGTCGCTGCATATTGGCAACGGCAGCACCGTACTCCCCCGCCGGAATGTCAATGCCGTACACGCGTCCGGCAACATAGCTCATCAGCACGCCGGCCACGCGATTGATGCGATCGGTGGTGACGATCTCGCCCGCCGGCGGGTAATCGTCGACCGTAGCGCCGGCGCGTTTAAGCTGCAGCATCAGTACATCCAGGTCGCTCTCGATCACGGCATGAACCTGACTGCTCGAATCCTCAAGCTCTGAATCGGACTCCACGATGCCAAACTGCTGCTCATAGACAAAAGGATGGGCGTTGCGGTCGAGCACGTAATGAGACAGCAGGCCCAGCGCAAAGGCACGACCCAAGCTGGCGTCGCGCGGCAGCAGATGCGACACGCCGTCGCGCAGGCACGCAAACTGACGAGACATGCGCGACCGATGCATGACCTGCGCCAGCAGCGTGCAGTCGGAAACACGCGGTGTCAGAATGTGAAAGAAAAACGGGTCGGGGCCTTGGTTGCCCAAGATAAAGGCAATGCGCTCTTCATCGGACGTGATGACGCCCTGCGGAAGACGGTCGATGCTTTCCTCGCCAAACAGATGATGGGTGATAAGCGCGGGCATAATGATCCTTTCGATTTCATTCGATGCCACCCATTATGCCCACCGCGCGCCCATGCCAAACCTGCGATGGTAAACGACGGCACGCAAGCCTCTTACGCAAGCCCCAGGTGCGACTTGACCTCGGCGGCGCGACGACGGGACACCGGTACCGTCGAGTTCACGCGGTCGAGCCTGAGCTCCATCAACCCCGTGGAGCCAATCTCGACATTGTGCACGTCTTCCAAATTGACCAGATAGCTGCGATGAACGCGAATAAAGCCCTCGGAGACCAAGCGACGCTCGAGCGAAGAGATCGACTCATTGATCAGGTACGTTCCCTCGGCGCAGATGGCGTTGCAAAAATCGGCGCGCGCCTCAAAGTAGCAGACGTCTGCGGCGGGAATGAACACCTTTTTGCCCCCGCGGTCCACCGTCAGACGCAAAGGCTGGCGCGGAGCGTGGGCAACACGACGGGCACCCAAGGCTGCCTCGATCTTGTCGAGTGCCTTTGACAGGCGTGCGTCCTCGACCGGCTTGACGACATAGTCGACCGCATCGAGGTTATACGCATCGGCGGCAAATTCGGCAAACGCCGTCACAAACACAACCACCGGCGGCGTCTTTAGGTTCTGCAGCGTCTCGGCAAGCTCAATTCCCGAGCGACCGGGCATGGTAATGTCTAAAAACAACACGTCGGGCTTGTTCGACAGAATCGACTCCACGGCTTCGGTGACATTGCCCGCCTCGGCAATCTGACCCACACGCGTATCCTTTTCCAACAGATAGCGTAGCTCAGCCCTAATGGGAGGCTCGTCATCAACCACCAAGATGTTCCAGCCTTCGGACATATGTGCTTCCCCTCTTTTTCTCTCAATCCAACCGCGTGCTACGCCGTCAACGGCGCAGGCTCATGCGGCTCGCCGTTCAGCTCGACGATGACCTGCGTTCCCACGCCCTCCTGGGACTTCACGCGCATGCCGGAATCTTCTCCGTAAAAGAAATGGATGCGCTGAAGCACGTTGAAGAGCGCCAGGCCGCAACCTCGCTTGACGGAGCCGTCGGCGGTAATGCTCTCGGGCTCCTCCAGGCGATGTTGCTCAAACAGATGCGCGCAGACCTCTTCGCTCATACCGATGCCATCGTCCTCGACGATGATCTCCAAACCGTCATCGGTCTCGAAAGCCCTAACATGAATAGAAAGCGGCTCGGTCTCGCGCTGCGCGTGCTTGATGCAGTTTTCGAGCAACGGCTGCAAGATAAACGGCGGCACCATGCGATCGCGCACCTCAAAGTCGATATCGACCGAGACGCGCAGACGGCCGTCGCCATAACGAGCCTGCATAAGATTGATATAGCGAGTGCCCTGTTCCACCTCGTGCTCGAGCGTTGTGAGGGTATCGGAATCAGAAAGCGTCTGACGGTAGTAGTTGGAGAAGTCGATCAGCAGCGACCTGGCCTTGTCCGGCTCGGTACGCACGAGCGACACGATGGTGCTGATGGTGTTAAACAGAAAATGAGGATCGACCTGCGATTGCAAGGCGCGCAGCTCCACGCGGGCCGTAAGCTCGTCCTGGCGCTCGAGCTCAAAGCTCGCAAGCTGCGTGGAAATGAGGTCGGCAAAGCCCGAGGCAAGCGCCGTCTGGCGCATATCGATGCTGCTCAGACGGGGATAATACAGCTCGAGCGTGCCCACGCAATGCCCGCGCACGGTAAGCGGTGCGACAATACCGGCGCGCAGGCGCGGAAAGTAGCCACCTGTCTCGGTCGAGGCATCGCGCGAGAACACGCTTTGCTCACCGCTGTTGATCACGTTGAGCGTAGTCCGCAGCACCACCGGGGTGCCCGCGGGGCATTTTGCCGAGTCCTCGCCCCAGCTTGCCAACACCTGCTTGCCGTCGGTAAAGCAGATGGCAGAGGCGATAGTTTCGGACAGGATGATCTTAGAGGCGCCTAGGGCAGCTTCGGGCGTAAGGCCGCGCGACGTGTAGGCGAATATTTTTGAAGCGATGGCGAGCGTGCGGTCGGTTGCGCTCGATGTGAGGTCGTCGGGAACGACAAAGACGTACGAGAAGAAGAAGCACAGCATGACCAAGCCGGCAATGACGACAACGGCCGGAACGGGATTGGGATTATCGGTTAGATCCCAGATGAGCAGCAGGATAAGCAGCGGAACGACAATACCGAGCAAGATGGCTTGAACCACATGCTGAGCGGTACGAAAGACCTTGGTAGAGTTGTAGCTCTTGCCCAGAATCAGCCTATTGAGATCCACCGTCATCTCCTTCTTACCGACGCACCCCATAGCAATAAAGAGGGCCGCAAGCGACCCTCTCCATTGCATTATGCAATCAAATACTGTGTTTTACATCAAGCCATCGATGAACGGTAGCTTAGGCGCTGTACTTGTTTGCCTCGCCGAAGGTGCCGCCCTCGACAATCCAGCCGTCCTTCATGATGACGTCCATGTTGTCGGTGTTGAGCACGTGGATGTCGGCGGCGACGTCACCGTTGACGACCAGCAGGTCGGCGCACTTGCCGGCCTCGATGGACCCGGTCTCGTCCTCGATGTGGCACATCTTGGCACCGTTGAGGGTGGCACAGGTGATGGTCTCGACCGGGGTGAAGCCGATCTTGTCGACGAACTCGTACATCTCCTCGATGGAGCAGGTGCCGTACGGGGTGACGAAGGAGAAGGAATCGGAGCCGATCGTCATGACGACGCCGCGCTTCTTGGCCTCGCGCAGGCAGTCGTAGTTGCGCTGCAGCTCCTTCTCGACCAGGGTGCCCTCGTACTTGTCGTGCAGCTCGGGGACGTAGACGGGCGGATAGGTGGCGTACCAGGTGGGCAGGAAGGCGATCGTCGGGGTGAAGAAGGTGCCCTGCTCGGCCATGAGGTCCATGGTGCGCTCATCGATATCGAAGCCGTGGATCAGCTGCTCGCAGCCAAAGCGAACGGAATCGTAGGCAGCGGCGTGGTTGTTGTAGCAGTGGCTCCACACGGGGATGCCGACCATCTTTGCCTCTTCGACCACGGCCTGGATCTCCTCGGAGCAGTAGTGCTGGTCGCGGCCGGAGTCCCAGCGCCAGATGCCGCCACCGGTAGCCCAGATCTTGATGGCATCGGGGTTCTCGCGCAGGCGACGACGGACGGCCTTGCGCAGATCCCAAGGACCGTCGACCTGATCGCCCCAGGGGTGCGATTCCTTGTTGAGCTCCTGGCTGCAGTGGTGGGAGTCGCCGTGGCCGGCAACGCGGCAGAAGCCAAGGCCGGTGGCCAGAACGCGCGGGCCCTTGAAGACGCCCTTGTCGATGCAGTCACGGATCTGGATACCAAAGCGGCCGATCTCGCAGACGGTGGTGAGGCCGTGGGTGAGGCAGTCGTAGGCCTGCTTGACGGCGACGGCCTGCTTCTCGAGAAGCGGCTGCATGACCCAGTCGGTGTCATCGTCGGTCAAGTTGCCCGAGAAGTGCAGGTGGGTGTCGATCAGGCCGGGAAGGACGGTCTTGCCGGCGGCGTCGATGACCTCAACGCCCTCGGGAAGGTCCTGCATGGCGCCGGCGTACTCGATCTTGCCGTTGTCGTCGACGAGAACGAGGGAGTTCTCGACCGGCTCGGCACCGGTACCGTCGATGAGCTTGCCGCCAACGATTGCATACTTAGTGGACATGGTTCCTCCTTATGGATCCATATTGTGGGCGAGGCCGTGTTGGGTTAAGGCCTCACAAAGCTACCCAAGTGGCGCCGGGTTCGGCGCGCGGAAGAGAGGGTCCCGCGCACCTGATCCGCCCCGGCTCGGCGTTACTTTTTGCGGGAATTGGTGAAAGCCATGAGGGCCAGGCCAATAGCCAACCAGCCGATCACGATGCTCCACTCCACCATGTTGAGGGAGGCGGGAGAGAACGGAATCACAAGCAGGCCGATGATGATGGCGCAGGCAGCGATAGCGAGGGAGATGCCAAACTTGCCACCGGGCACCTCGTAGGGACGAGGCAGGTCGGGCTCGGTGAAGCGCATGCGCAGGCAGGCGAGGGCGACCATGCCGCAGGAGAAGATGAAGGCGAGAGCCGACACGTTGGTCAGAGGGATAAGCATGTTCTTGCCCAGGAACGGACCGACGACGGTGATGACGCCCAGAACAACGCAGGCGAGCTTGGGAGCGCCGGACTTGGGGTCGACCTCGGCGAACTTCTCGGGCAGCTGGCCCTTGCGGCCCATGGCGAGCATGATGCGGCTCGTTGCGCCGTAGAAGGAGTTCATCGGGCCCATGGGTCCAAGCGTGGCGATGACGAGCATGGCCAGGTACAGGAGCATGTTGATGCCCTTGAGACAGGCAAGCGCGGGAACCGGGCTCTTAACAAACTCATGCCAGTCGAGAATGGTGCCGAACGAGTAGATGCAGACCATGTAGAAACCGCCGGCGGCCAGCAGGGCCAGGGAGATGATCTTGCCGAACTTGTTCCAGTTGAGGCCCTCGGCTGCTTCCTCAGCCTGCTGAGGAATGGTGTCGAAGCCGGCGTAGAAGAACGGGGTCAGAACCAGGACCGACACGATGCCGGCAAACAGGCTGGTGCTCTCGGTAGCGGCCTTGCCGCCGCCAGCGCCGGTGACCTGGGAGAACACGGGCATGGCGTTGTCCGGCGAGCCGGTGAACAGCGAGACGCCCATGGCGAGCAGCATGCCGCAGAGCAGGGCCTTGGTCAGGAAGGCCTGGAGCTTGGCGGCCGAGCTGGCGCCGCGGAAGTTGAGGAAGATGACGTAGACTGCAAAGCCGAGCGCGATCAGCGTCGGGAACAGGTAGACGTCGGCCCCCAGGATGGTGTAGAGCTTGACGGCGCGCAGCCACTCAAGACCGGGTAGGCTGCCGAACATCTCGGACACGAGGGTCGAAATAGCGATGGCCTCCCACGGGCACAGGATGCCGTTGCCCAGGGCCAAAAGCCATCCGGTGATGTAGCTCAGTGTACGGCCAAAGCTACGATCGACATACTCGACGATGCCGCCCGAGATGGGGATAGCAGCCGTGAGCTCACCGAAAACAGCTCCGACGGGCACGAGGAAGATTGCACCCAAGAGGAATGCGATCATAGCGGGAACGGGACCGCCGCCCACGACCATCCAGTCGCCGACCTGCAGAACCCAACCGGTACCGATAATGGCACCGAAACCGATGGTGAAGAAGTTCCAGAGCGAGAGCGTTTTCTTCATGCCGCCGTTATCCTCGACTGCAACTTCTGCGTTCTTGTCCGCCATTGTTCCCCTCCTTTCCTTTTTGACGCCCTTGGCGTCACCCCTTGCGCGGTCCGTTTTGCCGCGCGCTTTTATTCCATGGCTTTAAGATACGGCCTTGGCGCAGCAGCGCCGCTCGCAGCTCGACCGAAGGCAGAACTGCAAAACGAGCGGCACCGTTTTTGGGACGAACGGCGGGAGACGTCATTCGTCTTGGACGCTTTCATCTTGTCTGCTTTTGAATACCTGCTGCCGTGACGCTTGGCGCGCGGCGCGGCAACGTTCATACCATTTGTCAGGCTTTTGGCGCACATGCCCATGTGTCGTGCATCTTTTTATGTAGGATAGACAAGTTACACATGAGGCAAGGTGATTCGAATGGCATACGGATACAATGACGGCGACCAACGGCCACAAAGCGTGCGCCTTGCCGGCCGCGCCACGCCAACGCCCAGAATCACCTCCGACAACGACAACCCGCAGCGCCCCCAAGAGCAGCTCGGGGCTTCTTCGCGGCAACAAAGCCGTACCGTGCAGCAGTCAGACCGCGTGAGTACGAGCACACGCCAACGCCAGACCGACACATCGCAGCCACGCCGCTACGATCGCCGTAAAACCGACTACTACGTCAAGCGCTCCTTTTCGCGACCTCAACGCGATCGCGGCAATTCCGCCCCTCACCCTGCGTCACACGCCACAAGCCACGCGCTTCCGGCCCGCCGCCTACGCCTTACGCTTTGCTCCATCGCCGCCTGCCTCGTCTTTGTGTTTTTGGGATCCTGTATCTCCCACGGATCAGCCGGTCTTGAGCCCACTGCCGAAGACAAGCTGCTTAAAGCTCCCGTCGCACCCGGTTACTCCTTTGCGTTCTCGACCCCACGCTCGCAATGGCAGGCCGGCACCATGCCCCACATCTACCAAATTGACCCCGCATGGTCGGAGCTGCCCTATGCCGGTGGCACTATTCGCGAAAACGCTTGCGGTCCTACCTGCCTCACCATGGTCTATATCTTTAAGACCGGCCATACCGATAAGACGCCGGTCGATATATGCGCACTGGCCGAAGCCGGCAACTACGCCCCCACCGGTGCCACCGAGTGGTCGTTTATGACAGGCGGTGCGTGGCAGCTGGGGCTCAACGGAACACAGCTCTATAACGATCGCGAATCGATTACCCAAGCACTTCGCTCGGGTGTGCCCGTCATCGCCGCAGTGCGCCCCGGTACGTTTACCAACGTAGGCCACTACATCGTGCTCTACGGCATCGACGATGCCAACCAGATTGGCGTCTACGACCCCAACTCGGCCAGCCGCAGCGCCCGCCGCTGGGGCGTCGTAGAGGTCCTCAACGAAGTCGAAGCCATGTGGGCCTACTACTAGGCGCCAAACATGCCGGCTCTAGCCATCGCCTCCGCAAAATCTTAGTCATCCGGAAAATGCGTCCCACTTTGGAGCTCAATAGCGGGATGCACTTTCCCCTAGCGACCTGTTTGGGAAACTGTGTCCCACTTTTCGGCCGAATTCTGGGATGCGTTTTCCCGTTGAGGACCTCAGGGGAAACTGCGCCCCATTTTGAGCGCCAGTTCTGGGATGAGGTTTCCCGTTGACGACTCACCATCAACAGCCAACTCAATAGCAAAAGCCCCGCAGCCGGAGCGGACTGCGGGGCTCATGAAGAGAGGCTAGTTCGTGGGCGCCTTGCCTGGCGCCCACGAGAGAGGCAACAGAGTAGAGACTACTCGTGAATGCGGGTACCGGAGAGGCCAGCCATGGTCTCGGCGGCCTTGTCCAGGGCGCCGATGATGCAGGTGCGGCCCTTGCGGGAACGGGCGAACTTGATGGCAGCGCGGACCTTGGGCTCCATGGAACCCTTGCCGAACTGACCCTCGTCGGCCAGGCGCTCGGCCTCGTCGGCGGTGAGGTCCTCGAGCTCCTCCTGGTTGGGCTTGCCGAAGTTGATGGCGACATGCTCAACGGCGGTCAGCAGGAACAGGACGTCGGCGTCGCAGTCCTCGGCCAGCAGCTCGCCGCCCAGATCCTTGTCGATGACGGCGGGAACGCCCTTGTAGCAGCCCTTGTTCTCGTAGTCGCGGACGACGGGGATGCCGCCACCACCGCAGGCGATGACGATGAACTCGTTGTCGAGCAGGTTGAGGATGGAGTCAGCCTCGACGATCTTCTTGGGATCGGGGGAAGCGACGACGCGACGCCAGCCGCGGCCGGAATCCTCGACGAAGACCTTGGAGGGATCCTCGGCCATGAACTCCTTGGCCTGCTCCTCGGTGTAGAAGGGGCCGATCGGCTTGGTCGGGTTCTTGAACGCGGGATCGTCGGGGTCGCACTCGATCTGGGTGACGACGGTGGCGGCGTGCCAACGCTTATAGCGCTTGTGCATCTCGCGGCCGATGCCCTGCTGCAGGTGATAACCAATGTAGCCCTGGGACATGGCGCCGCACTCGGGCAGCGGCATCTCGGGGGTACCGATGGCATCGTGGGCAGCGGCGAAGGCGTTCTGGATCATGCCGACCTGCGGGCCGTTGCCATGGGTGATGATGATCTCGTTGCCCTGCTCGATGAGACCAAGGAGAGCGTGGGCGGTGTTGCTCACGGCCTCGATCTGCTCGACGGGGTTGTTGCCGAGGGCGTTGCCGCCAAGGGCGACGACAATACGATCGGGCTTGCCAAGAGGCTTAGACATTGCTGGAATCCTTTCTGTAAAAGGCCTACAACCCATTAATAACCCGCGTCCGTGCGATACGCGAGTTTATTAAGGTTTATATTCTCTTTATCGCTCATTTTATTCATTTTGAAAATAGTTGAACGGTGAACGGTCGTTTTTATCCGCTCAGCGTACAGAACACCAGCTCAGACATATCTACGCCATTTACGTGCAACTTTATTTAAATGCAGCGAGGATTATGTCGGATTATGCAAACTACATCTCTGCTAAACACAAAACGGACAGCGCAATATCTTACTCGCGCTATACGAGATTCTATGCACTTATAAGTCGAGTATGCACCCCTGCAAAAACAAGGGGCTTTTCATCCAGCATAAGGAATAAAGAAGGGCTCCGAAAAGGCGGCAACAGCCAAGTCCCCCATCCATCCCCAAAGTGGCGCGAGGTTTCGCGGCAAAGCCACGAAACAGCGAAGGGGACGGAATACCCGACCAACCACATCCGTCATCCGCCCACACAATCCGAGGACGTAGCCGTAGCAGGATCTGAGGGCTAGCCTTCGCGGACACTCCGCAGGACGAAAGAACCCCCGCCGCACGTAATGCGCAGCGGGGGTTCTTTCATGTCCGAGGACGTCCGCGAAGGCTAGCCCTCAGATCCTGCGGTGGGAGACCTAGGCCTCGTTGTACACCGTCTTGAGCTTCAGCAGGTGCTGGTAGCGATCCATAGCGGCCTGCTCGTTCTCCTTGAAGAGCTCCTCGGCGCGCTCGGGGAAGGAACGCGTCAGCGAAGCGTAACGGGCCTCGTTCATCAGGAACTCCTGATAGCCGCCCGCGGGCTCCTTGGAATCGAGCGAGAACTTCTTACCGGCAGCAGCCTCGGGGTTGAAGCGGAAGAGGTTCCAGTAACCGCACTCGACAGCCTTCTTCATCTCGGCCTGGCAGTTCTGCATGCCGCCCTTCTTGATGGAGTGCATCTCGCAGGGGCTGTAGCCGATGATGAGGGACGGGCCGTCGTAGGCCTCGGCCTCGTGGATGGCCTTGAGGGTCTGAGCCGGGTTGGCGCCCATGGCGACCTGTGCCACGTAGACGTAACCGTAGCTCATGGCGATCTCGGCCAGAGACTTCTTCTTGGTCACCTTACCGGCAGCGGCAAACTGAGCGACCTGGCCCAGGTTCGAGGCCTTGGAGGCCTGACCGCCGGTGTTGGAGTAAACCTCGGTGTCGAAGACGAAGACGTTGACGTTGTGGCCGGAAGCCAGGACGTGATCCAGGCCACCGAAGCCGATGTCGTAGGCCCAACCGTCGCCGCCGAAGATCCAGAAGGACTTCTTGGTGAGGTAAGCCTTGTCGGCGAGGATCGCCTTGGAAGCGTCGCAGCCGCACTTCTCGAGCTCGGCAACGTAGGCAGCAGCAGCGGTCTTGGAGGCCTCGGCGTCGTTGACGGAGTCGATCCAAGCCTGGCCAGCGGCCTTGAGCTCGTCGGACGGACCATCGGCAGCGATGATGTCCTGGGTAGCGGCGATCAGCTTGTGCTGAACGGCCTCATAGCCAACGGCCATGCCCAGACCGTGCTCGGCATTGTCCTCGAACAGGGAGTTGTTCCACGCCGGGCCGTGACCGTCCTTGTCCTTGCAGTAAGGAGCGGTGGCAGCGGGGTTGCCCCAAATGGAGGAGCAGCCGGTGGCGTTGGAGATGAACATGCGGTCGCCGGCGACCTGGGTCACCAGACGTGCATAGGCGGTCTCGGCGCAGCCGGCGCAGGAGCCGGAGAACTCCAGGTAGGGCTGCTTAAACTGGCTGCCCTTGACGTTGGCCGCGATGAGCTCCTTCTTCTCGGAGACGTTCTCGACCATGTAGTCCCAAACGGGCTGCTGGTCCATCTCCTGCTCGGTAGGAACCATCTCGAGGGCGCCCTTGGGGCAGACCTTGACGCAGTTGGTGCAACCCATGCAGTCGAGCGGGCTCACAGCCATGGTGAACTTCATGCCCTTGGCCTTGGGGCCCATAGCGTCGAGCGTGCGGGTAGCCTCGGGCGCGGCGGCAGCCTCGTCCTCGGTCATCGCGAACGGACGGATGGTGGCGTGCGGGCACGCGTAGGCGCACTGGTTGCACTGGATGCACTTGGTCTCGTCCCAGTGGGGAACGACGACGGCGACGCCGCGCTTCTCGTATGCGGAGGCGCCCAGCTCAAACTGGCCGTCGGCGCAATCGACGAAGGCGGAAACAGGCAGGCTGTCGCCATCCATGCGATCGATGGGCTCGAGCAGGTTCTTGACCTGCTGGGCGATGGCGGACTTGGTCTCCTCGGAAAGCTCGACGGGAGCGGCGTCCTCGGCGGTTGCCCAGTCGGCCGGAACCTCGAACTTACGGAAGGCGGTAGCGCCGGCATCGATGGCCTTGTGGTTGGCGTCGACGATGGCCTGGCCCTTCTTCATGTAGGACTTGGTGGCCGCGTCCTTCATGTACTGCAGGGCGTCCTCGGCGGGCAGGACCTTGGCCAGCGCGAAGAAGGCGGACTGGAGCACCGTGTTGGTGCGCTTGCCCATGCCGACCTTGGCGGCCAGGTCGATAGCGTCGATCAGGTAGACGTTGACATTGTTGTTCGCGATGTAGCGCTTGGCCACGGCGGGCATGTGCTCGGCGAACTCCTCGTCGCTCCACTGGCAGTTGACCAGGAAGGTGCCGCCCGGCTTGACGTCGCGGACCATCTTGAAGCCCTTGACGATGTAGCTGGGGTTGTGGCAAGCGACGAAGTCGGCCTTGGTCACGTAGTACGGCGAGCGGATCGGGGAATCGCCAAAGCGCAGGTGCGAGACGGTGACGCCGCCGGTCTTCTTGGAGTCGTACTGGAAGTAGGCCTGGACGTACTTGTCGGTGTGGTCGCCGATGATCTTGATCGAGTTCTTGTTGGCGCCGACGGTACCGTCGCCACCCAGACCCCAGAACTTGCACTCGATGGTGCCGGGGGCTGCGGTGTTGGGCGCATCCTCGGCCTCGGGCAGGCTCAGGTTGGTCACGTCATCGACGATGCCGATGGTGAACTCGCGCTTGGGCTCGTCCTTCTTGAGCTCCTCGAAGACAGCGAACGCGGACGCGGGAGGCGTGTCCTTGCTGCCCAGGCCGTAACGGCCGCCGACGACCTTGATGCCCGTCTTGCCGGCCTCGTAGAGAGCGGAGACGACGTCCTGGTAGAGCGGCTCGCCGATGGAACCCGGCTCCTTGGTGCGGTCCATAACTGCAATCTTCTTGACGGTCTCGGGAAGAACGTCGACAAAGTGCTTGATGGAGAACGGACGGAACAGGCGGACCTTGACCAGGCCGACCTTCTCGCCGTGAGCGTTGAGGTAGTCGATGACTTCCTCGAGCACGTCGCAGAAGGAGCCCATGCACACGACGACACGATCGGCATCGGGAGCGCCGTAGTAGTTGAACAGGCCGTAATCGGTGCCGAGCTTCTCGTTGATCTTCTTCATGTAGCCCTCGACGACGGCGGGAAGCTCGTCGTAGACCTTGTTGCAGGCCTCGCGGTTCTGGAAGAAGATGTCACCGTTCTCGTGGCTGCCGCGGGTGTGCGGGTGCTCAGGGTTGAGCGCGTGGTCGCGGAAAGCCTGGACGGCGTCCATGTCGCACATCTCGGCAAGATCCTTGTAGTCCCACATGGCGACCTTCTGGATCTCGTGGCTAGTGCGGAAGCCGTCGAAGAAGTTAAGGAACGGGGTCTTGCCCTCGATGGCGGCAAGGTGAGCCACCGGCGAGAGATCCATGACCTCCTGGACGTTGCCCTCGGCGAGCATGGCGAAACCGGTCTGGCGACAGGCCATGACGTCGGAGTGATCACCGAAGATGTTCAGGGCGTGCGAAGCGACGCAACGCGCGGAGACGTGGAAAACGCCCGGGAGCTGCTCTCCTGCGATCTTGTACATGTTCGGGATCATCAGGAGCAGACCCTGAGAAGCCGTGTAGGTGGTGGTCAGAGCACCGGCGCCCAGCGAACCGTGAACGGTACCGGCTGCACCTGCCTCGGACTCCATCTCGACGACCTTGACCGGGGTGCCGAAGATGTTCTTGCGACCCTGGGCCGCCCACTGGTCGACATGGTCGGCCATCGGGCTGGACGGCGTAATGGGATAAATTCCCGCTACCTCGGTGTACGCATACGAAACATATGCGGCCGCCTCGTTGCCGTCCATAGACTTAAACTTACGCGCCATATACCCCTCTCCTCTCATATAGGTATACAGGCCCCGGCGATTGCCGGGATATTGGCGTGATGGGATTTTCGTTGTTGCTTCCAATCATCTGGCAGGCGGACTCAGCAGCAGGTACATGGCGTGGAGAGAAGGCATGCCAAGGCGAGGAGGGCTGCACGCGCTCCACAGGCCCAGCTACCCGTCTTGCACATGACCGAGCGCCGCAAAGGCCGCATGCCGGATGCTCCCGGGCACGCCCCGGCGATGGGAAGCGCCCGCAACGGAAATCCGCATGCGGGTTTATTGTACCCCGCCGTCAAGCCATATTTCGGCAAATATAGGTGGCCGGTAAAGGTTTACCTCGGGTGACTATTGTGCGCCCGGCACCGACGGATACAGTCCCCTGGAACCCCACAGCAGTTGCGGTGAAATAGGGACTGTTTTTGCTGTTAACGGCCTTAATCAGTCCCTATTTCACCGCAACTCATTGGGGGGATGAGCTAGAGGGCGCCGAGGAGGATGGCGTAGGTGGTGGATTCGCCGAGTTTGAGCTCGTCGCCGGGGTTGAGCTGGGCGGAGCGGCCGGGCTCTACTTGAATACACACACTCGTGGCCCCGTTTACCACCACGGTGCCGTTCGTGGACGACAGGTCCTCGACAAACCATGCGCCAGAATCGTCGCACCAGATATGGGCATGGCGGGCCGAGACGTCGTCACCGACGTCGGTGATGTCGCCCTCCCCCGTTGCCAGCGCGCCGATCTCAACACCTTCCTCACTCGGCTGAATCCAGCGCGGGGCGCTCACCACGTAGCCGTTTTGCACGCGCAGCAGTCCCAGCGGATGCGCCGGCGCGACCTCGTGCTCGCCCGCGACCGAAGATGTGCTCAGCGAGCGCGGCGTCGACGTGTCGCCGCCACGGGTCGCATGAGCGCGGCGGCTCGCCCGACTTGGAACTAAGGCGGGCGTGAGAGCAAACGGCATAGGGAACGAATCTTGCGGATGTACTCCTCGACGTCAGGCAGGTAAGCCCCACGAAGTCACCGGGGAGGCCCAAGCGGCCCGGCACCACTTCCAGATTCTGACCAGGGCGAGTCGTTCGCCGGTGGCTGAAGGCTCGCTCCCACCCAAAAGGGGAGATTCGCGTTGTTCCCCAATCGCTCTCGCATCTTTCATTTTGCTCGAGGTGGGCTATAAAAACTTTCCTGGTGAAAGGCGGCGATTGGTTTCCTTTCTTTCTAGAGGAGCGCGCCTGTAATCTGTTTTCATCCTAAATCAAGTTAAGATCGGACCTTCCAGAGGCAAGTCGACTCAAACTGCGAGGCTCCATGTTGGAATAAAGAGCGCTGTCGAAGTGCCAACAACACAAAGCTTGCCAGTCTCAAATAGAACCTTTTGGGAGTCCGATTGGGCCGCACACCGAATCCCCGCTGGTGGTTTTTTATAGCTGCGCAACAATAAACAAGGTTAGTGCCAGTCCAGCATGAAATTGAGGAACGTATGCATTTTTTCTCAGTAAGTGATCGTCGTTACTGCTTCGATGAGGTCACTCGCAATTGCTTTCAGGTTGACCAAGCATCAGAAGATGCGCTTCGCATATTTGAAGCATCGGGAAGAACGGTCAACTCGAAGTTGCTAACAAAGTCACTTGCTGCGAAAGGCTACGACCAAACGACCATAGCAGAACTTGAAGACGACATTGATGAGTATCAACGATTGTCTGAGCGGACTTTCTTAACAAAAGACACGCCTCGAAAACTTAGATCCATCGAACTCCACGTTTCACATGCATGCAACCTTGGTTGTAGTTACTGTTTTGCCGGTAAAGGAGATTATGGAACGTCTCCTCTGCTGATGACAGACGAGATAGCCTTCAAGGCGGTCGACTACCTCGTCGCAAGTTCATCGGAAAACGAAACGCTTGCGATCGTCTTTTTTGGTGGGGAACCCATGATTAACGAGCCGCTGATATGGAAAACGGTCGACTATTCAAAAAGAATATACCCCAATAGAAACTTTACCTATTCTATTACGACCAACGGAACGCTTTTGAATGACACTGCTGTGAATTCTTTCAAGGAGCACGGGTTTTCTGTTCTGATTAGTCTCGATGGTACAGGATGCAAGCACGATGCATCGCGCCCGTACAAGACGGGAGGCGGCTCTTTCTCCGATATCGACAAAAACGTTCGTCGTTTTTCCGAGTCGTTCCCCTTCGGCGCAAGAGCGACCTTAACAAATAATAACTGTAACCTTGTTGAAGACTATCTTCAGTTTAAAGAGATGGGCTTCAGAAGGATTTACTTCTCGCCCGTGAGCTCATTCGATGAGAATATCAAACTCGACGAACACTCATTAAACAAAATCAGGGCGGGCCTAATAGATTTGGCGGATCAATATCTCAAACAGATTGATCAAGGGGAAAAGCCCTTGTTTAGAACATTGAAAACTGCAGTTGATTTGATTATGAGCAACAGGATCGCCTTTGTCGGATGCGGGGCTGGCAGGCGTTTTATTTCCGTGACTCCCGAAGGGGACGTATACCCCTGTCACAGGTTTGTCGGGATGATGCGATTCAAAATGGGCAACATCGTCACCGGAATTGACGAAACTAGGTATATTGAAAACTGGAGTCAGGGTGTCGAAAAAAGAATTGACTGTACGGACTGTTGGGCTCGGTCTTTCTGTGGTGGGGGCTGTAGCTGGGAGGCTGCAGACGAGCACGGCTACTTGCCCAAGAGTCTACACCCTGCATCATGTGAATATAGAAAAATGTGCTACGAGATGGCTTTTGACCTTATTTCCCGCCACTCATCTTCGCAGGAGAAAAATCAACGAGAAGCTACTGTATCGGAATAAGCGGTTCAGCGCATTGCTGTCACCATTGTGGAGGTGTTCGTTCTTCTGATTACCGTCTGCGAAGCTTATTGCTACGTTCGCCGAAACCATTCTAGAAATATGGTGAACTAGACATCTTGGTTTGTTATACACAATATTGAGGTTTTTCTGCACTCAAAGGGAGGTAGTCGTGAAGCATATTCATCCGATTAATCCAGGAAGTGGCGACGAGGCAGGCGTGAAGCCGATGTCTTTTGACTGCCTCTTGGGCATTACTGACATCTGTACTGTTTATGATAAAGCAGATGGCTGTGGTGCATACGATTACTGCGACTATGACATGGATGGCGGCAGCATCTGCGTTGTAGATCACTGTGGCATTGATCAAACGTAGTCTCTAATTGGATTAAGGTGAGGAGCTGTTATGAAGCATATCCATCCTGTTGGTTCAAATGAACATCCTCCCGTTGAGCCTTGTTGTCTTGGAGTTGATATATGCAATTTTTACGACATCGCCGAGTGCCCTGTTGCGGATTGGTGCTATGTCGATAAAGAATCAAGCTGTGTTTTGCCAGCAGATTGGTGCGATCCAGTTGACGAGTAGTTTTGTGGCTAGGAACTATTTGGTCCAATTCAGAATAAGATGGGAACAAATACCAAAATCTCGTGTCTGGGAGGAGTTATGCCATTATTGCAAGGTCTCGTTGGATTAGCCTTTATACTTGCGTTATATCTGGCACCTTTTTTAATTCTATTCTTCATTATCCGACTCTTTCTTCGGAGAAAATAGGAGTGTTACGCAAACATTAGCGTAGCTTTCTTCCAATATGAGCCGAGCATTGGCAAGTGGAATAAGAAGCCCGACCGTTCGCCACATGAAAGTGATCGGACGGGCTTCTCTATTTAACCCGGGCCGCCACCCATAGCGGCTTTCCAAGCGTATTCTCAGTGCAAAGCAATCGTCAGTTTAATCCTATGCGCTGATACCGCATTTCATTTGTTCGGCTCGAATTCTACGGCCTGGCAACCCTCGCGCTCTCCGGCAAATGGATTGAACGCGAAGGCAGAGATGATGTGTGCGTGGACATCGAGGCTGCTGTAGGCAACATACTGGGACATGGACCCCCGCTGCGCGTGGTATGCGGCCCGGCATATTCATTGCCGTCCAACCCCGTGTAGTTGCAGCAAAGGGTGGAACCTCAATGCTCAGCTCATGTTGTCCGTGGGACACGAGAATCGTAAGTACACTTTGGTGCGATTCTCACGCTGATACTGAGCCACCTGGAATAAGATACGTCGCGACAACACTTCGCTTCACCTCTGTCTCGACAAGATGACGTAGACTAAAGTTTCCTTTAGTAAGAGAACGAGAACTATATCTGAAAGCGTTGCGATGACGTGAAGGCACCGAGTCCGAACCGCCTGAATGCTACGTGCATCTGCATCGCCTTTTTGTTATCTCTGCCAGTTGGGTAGCACTACACTTGTCATCATTTACCCTGGTACATGCTGCCTAAATCCACTACCCCTTCTACCGCGCCGACCATCTCGTCATCGTGAGAGACAACGATGATCAGCTGGCTTTGCTTGTTGCGCTTAACATAGGCCGCAAGCTCGGCGCGGCTTACAGCGTCTAACCCAGTCGTGGGCTCGTCGAGTACCAAAACTGACGACTTGCGTGAAATCGCCGACCATAAGTACACTCGGCGCAGCTCACCGCCCGAAAGCGCAGAGCAACGTTTCCCGAGCAACTCCTTCACGCTGTTTTCCAGCGAAAGTAGGCCATCTACACCCCGGTGATAGGAAGAAAAGGGCGTGTCGAAATACTCTAACAGCTCTTTCACCGTTTCGTCCGGCGCGAAGCACGACTGTGGGCAGCACGATATCTCTCTCGCACGTATGTAATCCAAGTCGCATTCTTCGATTGGCACGCCGTTGTATTTTACTTTGCCTTTCGATGAGTATAGCCCGAGCATCAAGTAAAGAAGTGACGTCTTGCCTCTTCCGTTTTCCCCAACTATGCAATATGTACCAGGACCGGAAAACTTGAAAGAAAACCCGCCGAGGACCTCTCGGACAGATCCGTCTGGAAGGGCAACCGAGAATTCCAAATCAGATACCGAAATGTCATTTATTTCATCGAGTTTAGCTAAATCGGTCCGATTCCACCCCGATCTCTCCTTTTCTCTCGTCGCGATAGCCGTCCTATCCCATGATGCTTTGGCATCTTGATAGGATTTGAACAATGACATCATACTTTTCAAAGTCTTAAAGAGAACCGCGAAGTATGTACCGATGATAGTGTACTCGCCTATTGACATAGTTCCGTTAATGATTCGTACTCCGGAAACAACAAGTATCACCGCTTGAAACAACGCTGCGAAAAGACCATCGAGCGATGTCAGAGAATATGATAGCTTTCCGGAGCGCAAAACTTTGGGAAAATAGCTCTTAAACCCAGCGTCGAGCGCTTGTTCGCTCTTGCCGTACAAAGATGTCAGTTGAATGTTGAGAATCTGATTAAGCTGCGATGCAATTGCGGCGTAAAAGGCGCTGTCCGCCTCTTTCTTCTCATACGTGACCCTATACAAAAGTTTCCTCAACCCAGTAATTACACAGAAATACACGATGAGGAGAATGATGGAAAACACCGCGAGAGTTGAATCAATTGACCATATGATAAGCAATACGATGGGAATGGCTACAATGGACAGCGGCGCACTGATAAAATTCGCCAAAACGAAGGATGAGACCACGCTGGAGTCGGAAATAATCCGTTGCGTTGTATAGGCTGGATCGATGGTCCGACTCACCAAGTAATCGTCTCTTTCAAAACGCAAGACGGCCTCCCTGAGAAGATCAAAGGAAAGTCTCGTGGTTATGCGAATGGAAAGTGTTCCTGCAAAATAAGTAAAGAGGGTGGAGAAAACTCCTATTGACGCAACCAGGAGCGCGAAGAGTACGGCGTCTCTTTCGCTGCGGTTACCGAGAAGAAAATCTAAGAATTTCCCGTTCACGTATGGCATGGCATAGGAGAGAGCAGTTCCAATCACCGTGATAGCAATGAAGACGAAAGCCCCTTTTGCTCTGATGAACCTCGAGAGAACGCATCGAATCAAGGAAGGCCCCAATCTACCCGCCACAAAACATCAATCACTGATACCTTACACCTCAACACAACAGGAGCGAAGATTTGCCAATGAGACTGCTTTAAGATTGCCTTGGGCCAATACGATCTCAAGCTCTTCCTACAAGAGAGTCGGAATCGGACATCTCCTCCGACGAACCTGGCAATCGGGCGGTTGAAATATCTTTTTCAACCGCCCGATTGCCACAATAGATTTGAGCATCCGCCCACAAACGTCCGCGTTTTATACCCATCAAATCCTTTGCCTTTTGTCGTCTAGACTAGAAAAATCGCTCGAAATAACGCAACCGGCCTGCTCGCTTGAAGAAACCTAAGCCCGTAACGTAGATGTGCAAACTTCCGAAACGCCTTGCGCGGCATAGTGCGTATAAACTTCGTCAACCGCCTCAGAAATATCTGAGTATCGCGCCGGGTCAAAAGCATACGATGTCGCAGCTATACCCTGCACCCATTCGGAACGCGGATTAATTGAATAGCCACACAGCATCATCATACATGCATCTAGACCTGATTTCCCAAGTATCCGACGTATTGATGAGAGCATCGCGGGTCGCCCCTGCACCATCGTCGTCACCCCTATTAGCAGTATTTACCGTTTTTCTCTAAATGCGTATCGCCACCCTTAAGAATACGAAGTGTTTTATCCAGACCCGATTGTCCTCCATCTCAAACGAAGGGATAAGGAATCTCATCCGGAATCGGCAGTAACGGAGGATTCACAACGACAAGCGAAAAACATGAGTCATCTCTCAGAGGGGAGTAAAGGCTCCCCTCAAGCACCCTAGTTTCGTCATCCAAAGAGTTGATGGCAGTGTTTTTCTTACAAAGGTCGACAACAAAAGGGTTGATTTCTACAGATGTTACATCCATGCCACAGTTGGTAAGTATCAGGCCCTGTATTCTGGGGCCAGAACACAAATCGAGAGCCTTCCGTGCGCTCTGCGGTGTAAGGCGCCAATCTCAGCAAATCTGTCCCACAATACTGCGCTGAAGAACAAGACGGAGCCCCTGAGCCAAACTCCCCTATACCTTATTAAGGCTAAGACAGGCAAGTTCACGCACCCGGCATATTCCAGAATAACATCCTATTGTTTTAGATGCTCTACAAGCATGAACAGCCGCGAATCGGAAAGATCTTCTAGTTTCGCCCCGACTGACCGCCAAGGGCCAAAATGGCCCCTCCATCCCCGGGCGACTGGCTCTGGCGCGCCGAGGAGTGTCCCCAAGTGCCGGCAGAAAAGAAACGTCCCTATCTGCCGGCTAGAGGGCACCGAAGAGGATGGCGTAGGTAGTGGATTCGCCGAGCTTGAGCTCGTCGCCGGGATTGAGTTGGGCGGAACGGCCGGGCTCGACCTGAATGCAGACGCGCGTGGCCCCGTTTACCACCACGGTTCCGTTGGTGGACGACAAGTCCTCGACGTGCCAGATATTTTGAGCATCGCACCAGATATGGGCATGACGGGCCGAGACATCGTCGCCGACGTCGGTAATATCGCCCTCACCAGTGGCCAGCGCGCCAATCTCAACACCCTGCTCACTCGGCTGAATCCAGCGCGGGGCGCTCACGACAAAACTGTTTTGTACGCGCAGCAAGCCCAAGGGGTGCGCCGGGGCGGGTTCGCGTTCGCCCGCGGTCATCGACATGCCAAGCGAACGCGGCGTGGATGTGCCTCCGCCACAGGTCGCGTGCGCGTAGTCGATGGCATAGTTCACCGAGGACCGCACATCCGCCGAACAACCGACGGCGACAAACAGCACCAGCACGGCCTCGGCGCGCTCGGCGGGCATGAGTTCCGCCGCCTGGGACAGGCGATCGAGCGCGTTGCGATAGAGATTCGTGTCCTGGTGGCACTCTTCGAGCGCGCGTACCATCGGTTCACCTGCAGGACCGCACACCATATTGATCACAGCCGTGGAGTCCATGGGATTGCGCTGGCGCAGGGCCAGTTGCGACATAATACGCGCAGCCGAGGTACCGTATTCGGCAAAGTAGCGCTGCTGAAGCGTGCCGACCGGCGCGCGAACGATAAAGCGGGAAACCCAAGAGCGATCGGCGGCTCGGCTCTGCGGGCTGCGGCCGTCGGCGAGCGGACGGGACGAAAGCACCAAGCCGCACAGCTCGATATGGCTCAGATGCGACGCGCGCTTAAAGATGTCAAACATGGCCCCGCATGGGGTGAGCTCAACTTGAGATGCCATGACCTAGGCCTCCTTGGTCGTAGAAATAGAATCGGACGATACTTCGACAGGTCCGCCAAAAGTACGGGCAGCTGCGGCTCCACCGGCAAGCGGAGTCGCCATCTGGGCTTTTGTGCGTCGCGGTGCCGAAGCGGGAAGTTCAAAGGCAAAGCCCATCGCAAGCAAAAACCACGTAAGCGTATAGGTTGCAACCAGAGCGGCAACAAGGCCGCCCATCACGGCGCGTTGGGAAAATACGCTACATGCAGCCACAACCAGCACCGGAACCTCGCAGGCAGAAAGCGCAAGCACACCCTGCAGGAACCCCGAGCGCCGATTGCGCGCAAGTGCCCCCGCGGCAACGCCGACTATGCCTGGCAGCGCCAAAGCCAGTGCGGCAATAATACCCGGTAGCGACCCAGACCACACGAGCGATCCCAAAATCGCCGTCACGCGAGCGCCCGACGCCAGCAGCGCGGCCGAAACCACGACCACAGCCCAAACCACGCTGCAAACGACCGCCGCACCGATCATCAGCGCGCGACGAACCGCGCGGCCAGACGCATCCATGGGGCACGGCGTGAGCGGCTCGCCGCGGAGCGAACGACCGACATTTTGCGCATAGTGGTCACAAAACGCCGAGAGCGCCGCCTCGACCGCCGCCGGCTCGGGACGATCTTTTTGATGGCTGGACAGACAGGCCATCACCACGTCGAACAGCTGGGCATCGACAAACGCCAGCGCATCACGTAGCTCTTCGGAATCCGGCTCAAGCCCTAGCTGCTGGGCCTGCTCGGCCGCGGCGAGCGCCACATCGGGCTCACGACGAAGCAGCTGAGTCAAATCACAACCGGGCGCATGGGCACCAATGGGATAGTCGGGCCGCGTGTCCATCTTGAGACGGTAGGGGCTCGCGATGTCGCGCGTCTTTTTGCGCGAACCCGAGGTGCCCGAAGTGCTCGGCGCGGCTTCGTATGGCGCGACGCCGGCAATGAGCTCGTAAACCGTGCTTGCCGCGGCATAGACGTCAATCGCCGGCGACATACGCAAAGCGCGCAGATCGGGAATATCGTCGGTGAGCATCTCGGGTGGGGCATAGGCAACCGTCGCGCGACGCAGCGTGGCATAGCGCTCCGTAAACGACGCCTTGCCGCCGGTACCGGCCACGGCCGACGCAGGCTCGAGCGCCAGCGACGAGCCAAAGTCGATCAGGCACAGGTCAAAGGTGCCCTCGGCAAGCTGCCGGTCAAGCGGTAGACGCGCCGTACGCACCATAATATTAGCGGGCGAGATATCGCGATGGACAAAGCCCTCACCCACCAGGCTCATACGGCAGAGCAGATCAAACAGGTCGCGACCCAGACGCGCCGCCACAAGCGGCGACAGGCGTCCGGCATCGTCCACGGCGAGTCGCGAACGCAAGCGGGCGAGCGTCTCGCCCTCGACCCATTCCATGACAATTGCAGGCACACCGTCGACCTCGCCCCAGCCATAGAGGCGGGGAAAGCCCTTAAGACCCGAAAGGGCGCGATGGCATTCGTATTCCTCCCGAAACGCCGCCTTGAACTTGGCGACCAGCGCCTCGTGAGCTGCATCGTCGTCAAACTCATCGCGCGTCGGCAAGATGAGCTGCTTGAGTGCCACGGCCTCGCCTTGGGCGTTGACGGCACGCGTCACGCGGCCGATACCGCCACGGCGCATGGTGGCTTCGTCGGCAAACAGCATCGTAAAACGACGCAGATAGGCAGGCAGTTCGTCCTGACCGAGCGCAATGGCCGGCTCAAACCCGTCGACACGCGCCAGGCGCAGGTCGACCATGGAATCGCGACCGAGCGATTGTGGTGTGGTGGATGCAAGATCGGTCATCATAGGGCAAGCGCCGCCACGTTATTGTTGAAGTTACCGAGTGCGACGTCATCATCGCCGTAATGGCCGACCCATTGACATAGGTTGGTGTAACAGCCCCACAGATTGGCATACTGCTGATACCACTTTGACCGGGGCGAGAATGTCTGACGACCGAACTCGGCTCGAATGACAAACATCTCCCCGACCAGGCTGTCGCACGGCCTGGGATCTCCCGTAGAGTTATAGGTCGAGACCACGTCATTGGCACGAGAAACGTAGCCGTCGAGCATGTTGTACTTGGTCACAAGCCAACTGTGAATGCTCTCTTCCTCAGCAGCGGAAAGGCCACCGGAGTTTGCATCGTTGTCAGTGTTGCCGCCCGTCGAGCCGCCATTTCCAGACCCTCCGGTAGAGGAGCCCGACCCAGAGCCGCCGCTCGAACTCGACGAATTCGAGCCGGAGCCAGAAGTATCCGAGCTACCGGGCTTTCCGGACTGCTGGGCGTCCTGCTCCTTCTGCTGCTCGACCTTATTCACCGTTGCCGCCACGCTATTGTTGGACAACCGATCGATGATCTTGGTGTTGGTGAGCACGATGGTTTTGCCATTGGCAAGCGTGACTTCGTTGTCCGGGGCCTCGGCGCCGTCCGCATCGTCGGTGCCAAACACAATATGCGCGACCACACTTGCCCAAGCATATCCAGTCGTGGTACCCAGATCACTTTTGACCTCATGCCCCACGCGCGGTTCGCGTGCGGCATGCGCCTGCATCATGGACGGCACGGTCATGCCATAGGCAGAAACGCCAGCTATGACCAGCACCAGCGAGCACGATAGCAGTGCGTACGCCCGCGACGCCAAGCCCAGTCGGCGTCGTATGCGCACCGCGGCGCCGCGCTTTGTCTGAGTGCCACCGGGCCGCATGCGTTCTCCTCCAACAAAAACACGCCGCTCGGGAGCGGCGCATTCATTCGAATCCATATTTGAGTGTATCAGCGAACCCAAAAGGTTGCGCAACGAATGAGCAAATTAAGGATGCGAGCGGAAGCATCCATGCGATAAGCGGATACGAAGCATCTTTGTTGCACAACAAACTCACAGTCGCACGGGGAAATTATGACTACCCCGTGCGACTGTGAGGAAAACATACGGCAGGAGCAGGCTCGCCACCTAAATCGCGCGACGGGCCTCGATGGCGCGGCCAAGCGTAAGCTCGTCGGCATACTCCAAGTCGCCGCCCACGGGAAGGCCGCTTGCCAGACGCGACACCTCGACGCCCAACGGCTTGATGGTACGGGCCAGATAGCTCGCCGTGGTCTCGCCCTCAATATTGGGGTTGGTGGCGATGATGACCTCGTGGATGTCCTCGTGGCCCAAGCGTGCCAGCAGCTCTCGAATGTGCAGCTGCTCGGGGCCAATCTTGTCCATGGGACTGATCACACCGCCCAATACGTGGTAGAGGCCGTGGTAGCTGCCCGTGCGCTCGATCGCCTGGACATCGCGCGGCTCGCCCACCACGCAAATGCGAGTGGTATCGCGCATCGGGTCCTGGCAGATGGAGCACTCGTCGGCCGTGGCGTAGTTAAAGCAGCGGCTGCAAAAGTGGACCTCCTGCTTGACCTCCAGGATGGCCTCGGCCAGGCGGCGCGCCTCCTCGGCGTCGGCCTCCAACAGGTAATAGGCGATGCGCTGGGCCGACTTGGGACCAATGCCCGGCAGACGGCCCAGCTCATCGAGCAGTTTTTGCAGACTGTGGTTGGCACTCATATATATGCGTGTCTTAGAACGGCATGCCCGGGATGTTGAGGCCGCCGGTGATGGCGCCCATCTGCTTGTTGGCGAGCTCGTTGACGCCGCGGACGGCCTCGTTGACGGCAGCCATGATCATATCCTGCAGCATATCGACGTCCTCGGGATCGAGCGCATCGGGATCGATGGTGAGGTTGACGAGCTCCATCTCGCCGTTAACGGTCACCTTGACCATGCCGCCGCCGGCAGAGGCGTCGACGGTCTGGGACTTGAGGTTCTCCTGCGCGGCGGCAAGCTGCTCCTGCATCTTACGAGCCTGCTTCATCATCTGCTGCATGTTCATACCGGCCATGATGGCTCCTTTACGTGCGGCCGCACGCCGAGCTGCAAGGGCAGCCGGAGCACGGCGGGACTTTCAAACTCAAAAATCGTACCACGGCGCGCGGCGAGAGAGCGGGGCGGACGTGTTACCTCAGTCGATATACATGTCCTCCAATACAAACCGCACTCAAAGATTATGCAAGGTTGCATAATATCGCACACTCAATCTAGTAGAGCCGAATCCGGCATTTCATGTGCGCCACTAAATAGCTAAATGCCGAACCGCTGCTCGAGGCGGCGCACATGGCGGCAGGGTATAATTTGATTGCCATAGATAGTAATTTGGAGGTGCCCCATGAATGCCCCCAACGCGCTCCAAAACATCCGCTCAAAACACCCCGTTGCATATGTGGTTCTCTATCTCTTTGTCGGCTGGGCATTGCTGGTTGTCATCACCCATGCCATAGCTTTTGGAGCAGAACTGCTGATAGCCAGCTCGGACCAGCCCGTCGTCAAATGGGAGACGACCGATGAGTGCACCGACGGAACCCGAACCGTCTACTACAACAGCCCGTCCCTCTATCAAGAGTTCAAGGTCAAGATAAAGGACTTCAAGATTGTCGATGCCGAGCTAGGCGTTTATTTGGCAATCGGAGCAACCATTAACGCCGAGCAAGTCGAGTACACGGACAGCCATGCGACGTATCGCATCGACCTCAGCATCCTAGGCCGACCGTCACGCACCTGTCTGCTCGAATGCGAGATACGCGGCACCACACTACACATGTCCGAAATACAGATGCGCCCGGACAAGGGGTCCTCTTCTTGAGCAGTATACCCGCCTGCGCAGCTACTCCACCGGCTTGAAGATGGTGGCCTGGCCAAAGACGCTGCGGATGAGGGCCTTGGCCTCGTCCTCGGTCTGCGGGATGCTAGATCGGAAGAGCGTCGTGTAGGGAAAGAGTGTAGATCTCGGTGGTCGCC
>URCS01000023.1 GCA_900546455.1 uncultured Collinsella sp.
GGTTCCCGGTTCCACCGGGCCGCGCGGCAAGGAGATATATTGCCAGACCGGAGGGGCGCCGTGGGCGGGAATCTGGGCGTACACATTTCCTACACATCTTGTGATCCGACTAACGTTTGCCAGCCGTTAACTACCGCTCGCCGAGCATCTCTTTATATAAGGCAGTCTCATGGTTAAAGCGGATACGTCCCCCTAGCTAAAGCACAGCCAGCATCGAGCAACTCATCACGTTCTTCCACCGAGAACCCCTCGGCGTAGACGCGCACCACTGGTTCGGTCCCGCTAGGACGGACCAGCAGCCACGTGTCATCCTCGAATGACAGACGCAAGCCGTCCATATGACTAACGTTTTGCGGCACCTTGCCACAAATCGACTTGGGGTTTACGCCCGGCAGCAGGGTTCGTAACGTTTCGGCATCTTCGGCCTCAAGGCGCAAGTCGCGTCGACCGTAACTCGTCTTACCAAAACTGTCCTCGAGTTGGTCGACCAGAACGCCCAAAGGCGCGTCCGTCTTTGCCATAAGCTCACACAGAATCAGACAGGCGAGGATTCCATCGCGCTCGGGCATATGCGCGGCGATGCCGATACCACCGGCTTCTTCGCCGCCCATGAGGACGCCGCCCTTCTTCATCTCCGCCGCTATATATTTGAAACCGACCGGCTTAACGGTCACGCGGCAGCCAAGCGCCTCGGCAATGCGACGCACGAGCGTCGAGCATGAAAGATTGACGACGACGCGCCCCTCCAAATTACGAAATTGAACCAAGTCGCCCAAAACGAGCGCCATGATCTGATGCGGATGTATATATCTGCCGCGCTCGTCAACCGCGCCGATACGGTCGGCGTCGCCGTCGGTCACCAGGCCAGCGCAAGCTCCGTCCTCGATAACCGTGCGCTCGCAAGCGTCCACCCACGGTTCAACGGGGTCGGGGCAGATATCTTCTTGGTCAGACGCCTGCCCGGCGTGAATCTCGTGCACCTCAACGCCAAGCTCGCGCAGCAAGTCGGCTAGATAGCCCTGGGCTGCGCCGCCCATGGGATCGACAACCACGCGCAAGTGCGCGGCGCGGATGGCTTCGGCATCGACAAACGATGCCACCGCCTGCATATAGTCAGGAATGATATCCGCGGTGCGATATTGCCCCTCGATCCCCATTGGCTCGGGAGCCATAGTCTCTTCGAGCTCTTCGATGACATCCTGGTTGGCGGTCGAGCCGTCACCCATGCGAATCTTGAGGCACAGATAGCCCTGCGGATGATGGGACCCCGTCACCATGAGCGCGCCGCACGCTTCACCGTCATAAGCCGCCGCCCACGTAAGGGCAGGGGTCGGGACAGGTCGCGAAGCGAGCACGGCGTCTAGCCCGTGCGCTGCTAGCACGCCCGCCGCAAGCTCAGCGAACTCGCGCGCCAGGGGCCGGGTGTCGAACCCTATATATACCGTTTTGCCCGGATTGGTCTTTTGCCACAACTCGCCGACGGCATCGGCGATACGGGCAACGTTATCGGCAGTGAAGTCCTCATCGACGCGAGCGCGCCAACCGTCAGTTCCAAAATGAATTATCGCGCACACGCGCAGACACCTCACAGTGTTTGGATCATGGTACGCATGGGGTATACCCGCAACATGCACTCGGCAACCTGCCGGCACCAGCATTCACCATTTGGGCAAATGCTGCCGAGGACATGCAAGCAATAAAAAACCGCCCCGTATGGAGCGGTTTGCCCTTTATATATCGAGCGCCTCGGCCATCGCGGCCGTAGTGATTGCCGTGGTTCCACAGCAACTGCCCACCATTGCGGCACCGGCATGTCTCCATTCGATGCATGCGCGCGCGAAAGCTTCGGGGTTCTCGTGCCATACGGGGCCATCCTGAGTCTGGACCGGATCGCCTACGTTGGGACGCACCGTGACGGGAGTAGTCGCCGATGCAACCATCCTGGGCACCGCCGCGTTCGCGGCCGCAAGCGAACAGCAATTAACACCAACCGAATTTGCGCCGTGTTTTTCGGCGTACAAAACGGCTGCCTCGATGTTGAGGCCATCGCCCAACAGGTCGCCTTTATCGTCAACGACAAAACTCACCAGAACAGGCATGCCATCGGCGGCATCTCGGGCGCCGGCAAGCATGGGCTGCAAATTACGGATAGACGTCACCGTCTCGATCAGCAGACCGTCAACGCCGGCGTTGAGCAAGGCGTGCGCCTGTTCGCGCGCAATGCCTCGGATTTCACGATACTCGGCAGAGTCCTCGGCAAACCACTCAATACCGATCGGGCCCATCGAGCCTAGCAGCAGCTGAGGGTGCGCCTGGCGGGCATCGTCGACGGCCCCGCGATTGACCTCCGCCACGGACGGCGCAATCTGGTCGTGCTTGAGGGCATAGCTCGATGCCTGAAAGGTGTTGGTAATGAGCACCTGCGCGCCGGCGGCGACATACAAGCGATGGATACGAGAAACGGTCTGCGGCTCTGCCAGATTCCAAAACGCCGGTGGAATGTCGGCGGCATCGTACTCACTCAACAGAACACTGCCCATGGGGCCCTGCGCCAACAAGGTCTCGCTCGACAAGCGGCGCGTAAGTTCCTCGGCACCAAAGCGGTTGTAATAACTCGTATCCATATATATCCCGCTATTCCTCGACGCTGATTCCCTGCTTTTCGAGATAGGCGAGCCAGCGGCTCATCGTGTCCTCGGATAGCGCATGCTCCATCATGCAGGCCTCGGAATCGGCTCGCTCAAATTCGACACCGAGCTCCTGAACCAAAAACGTGCGGATGAGGCGATGACGGTACCAGATAGCCGTGCCAACCTCGCGACCGCGATCGGTCAGGATTACCTTGCCGTAGTGCGATTGCTCGACAAGCTCGGATGCCTTGAGCGCCGAAACCGCTTTATTGACCGATGCCTTGGAGACGCCAAGGCGCTGCGCGATGTCGACCGATCGCACGCCGTTGGTTTCCCCCTCTTCGCTTTCAATGCGAACCATGCACTCCAAGTAGTCTTCGTTCGCCACCGTCAGATGTAGTTCGCGCGAGCTATTTGTCGTATCCATGATCTTCCGTCCCTTCTGCATTCAATGGCTGATTCTACCCCATCCAAGCGTCGTGGTATGCCGTGGCATACCGTGCTAGAGTTCTTGTTGCACACGACGACCAAGATTGGAGCGGTCTTTATGGAAAACACCACCACGAGCCCCGATGTCCTCGAACGCTTTTTGCGCTACGTCCAGATCAACACGCAGTCCGAGGATGCAAACTGCGACCAGGTACCCTCGAGCGCCGTTCAGTTTGACCTTGCCAACGTGCTGGCTGAAGAGCTGCGCGAGCTTGGTGCGGAAGATGCCCACGTGACCGAGCACGCCTATGTCTGCGCGCATATCCCCGCAAGTGCGGGCGCTGAGGACAAGCCCGCCCTGGGCCTGATCGCCCATCTCGACACCACCGAAGTTGCACCGGGCGCCGGCGTGAAGCCGCACATCGTACACTACGAAGGCGGCGACCTGGTCTGCGGCACGGTTGACGGTAAGCCCGTTGCCATGAGTACCGCCAAGCTTCCCGCCCTGAACGACCTCGCGGGTGAGGACCTGGTCTGCAGCGATGGCACCACGCTGCTGGGCGCGGACGACAAGGCAGGCGTCGCCGAGATCATGTCGCTTGTCGCGCGTATCGCTCAGGACCCTTCTCTGCCCCATCCCGCACTCGGCATTTGCTTCTGCCCTGACGAGGAGATCGGCCACGGAGCCGAGCTGTTGGATATCGATACCTTTGGCTGCAAGTACGCCTACACGGTCGACGGCGGCCCCATCGGCGAGCTGGAGTGGGAGTGCTTTAACGCCGCCGAGGTGACCGTCCGCTTTGAGGGCCAGTCCATCCACCCGGGCGACGCTAAAGGCCGTATGGTCAACGCAGGCAATCTGTTCTGCGACTTCAACGCGTTGCTCCCCTACGTGCAGCGCCCGGAGTATACGGAAGGCTACGAGGGCTTTTATCACCTTGAGGGTGTATCTGCAACCGTCGATCACGCCACAGCGCGCTATATCGTCCGCGACCATGACGCCGCCAAGTTCCAGCAGAAACTCGACCTTATTGATGCCGCCGTCTCGATGCTCAACCAGCGTCTGGGTGAGGAGCGTGTGACGGTCGAGATTAAGCAGCAGTATCGAAATATGGCCGAGATCGTTCGTGACTATCCCGAGCTTATTGATGTTGCCAAGGAAGCCTACCTTGCCTGCGGCGTTGAGCCCCAAGTGCTGCCGATTCGCGGCGGCACCGACGGCGCTCAGCTGTCGTTCCGCGGTCTGCCCTGCCCCAACCTTTCCACCGGCGGCTATTGCTACCACGGCGTCAACGAGTTCGTCCCGGTCAGTTCGCTCGTCAAGATGACCGACGTGCTCCAGGAGCTCGTCGCCCGCTTTGCATAAGCCTGGCTGCACAAGTCCAAAAGACGAATCGCCCCGTCCTCAACCAAGAACGGGGCGATTTTTTTACTGCAACGAGAATAGGTTGACGCACGCCAGCCTCTTAACGCAAGGAGTGTCCCAAACTGCCGGCACAAAAGGAACGTCCCCAAGTGCCAAGTGTTCCGGCAACGCCGATGTTTTGGCAACGACAGCGAGCGGGTCGCATTTGAGACAAGGTGACGTGAAGCGAAAGGGCGCTGACCTTCTGGTCGCGCCCTTGAAGTTGAACGTCAGATTGTCCAAATGCGGCCCGCGCAGCGTCGAGTCGTTACGGCGTTTGGTAAAACGCCGTAACTCTAGTAGTTAGCTTCGTAGCCGTTGCCGTCGCCGGTGGGCTCTTCGTAGTAGTCCGAATCGCTTGAATCGCTTGAGTCATCGGAATCGTCAGAGCTGACCGATGAGGTTGCGGTACCGTTTGCGTAATCGTCAGACGTGTTGTTGTTCAGGTCGCCGATCGTAGAGCTGGAACCGTCGGAAAGACCCATGGTGTTGGGACCCTTGGGATCCTTGCCGGCATCGACGCGCTCCATCATTTCCTTGAGCTCGTCCTCGTAGACAAAGACGTAGCTCACACCGTCGATCATGGTGCTGTCGTCGGCGTACGAGGGCAGGTTGGCCGAGTAGATACCGTCGACATCCATACCGCGCATGGCATTGACCGTAGCCACGATATCCTGAACGCTCATATCAGTTACGAGCATATCGGACAGCGAATTAACCAGGCCAAAGATCTTCGTGGCATCGAAGTTATTGAGAATCTGGTTGGCAAGGGCGCCAAGCACCTGACGCTGGTGGCGCATGCGCGTGTAATCGCCGTCGGCATAGGTGTAGCGGCAGCGGGCATAGGTTAGGGCGGTGGCACCGTCCATATGCTGCTGGCCAGCGGTAATCTTAATATCCAGGTGCTCAGGGTCGTCAACATCATCGGTTGCGTTAATGTCGATACCGCCAACCGAATCAATCAGCGCCTGCATACCGTCGAAGCTGACCTCGGCATAGTGGGAAATCTGAACACCGCACAGCTCGTTGACCGCCTCGACCATGGCCTCGGCGCCGCCAACGGCATGGCAGGCGTTGATCTTCATGGTCTCGCCCTTGTACTCGACCTTAGTGTCGCGCGGAACGGAAATGAGCGTCGCCTGCTTTTGCGTGGGGTCGATGCGTGCCAGGATAATCGAGTCGGCACGATACGTATCCTCGCCCGGACGGCCGTCGGTGCCAAGAAGCAGCACGTAGAACGGATCCTTTGCCTCATCGGTGTCAACCAGAACCCGACGCAGATTGTCGGTAATGACATTAGAATCGCCGAGCTTGCCCATAATGGTGGCAAACCACAGGCCGGCAGCGGTAGTGGCACTCAGCAGCACGCCAAGCACGACAATGAGCGCGACGTGACGAATCGTGTGGCTACGACGACGTTGGCGAGCGCGCTCGGAATAGCGAGCCACGTTATCGCGACTGTAGATCTTGGCCTGCGCACCAGTTGAGGGTCTTCGGGTGCTAGTATCCGCGAGGGGCTTTTTATTAAACATAGGCAACCTGTATTAGTAGATGACGGGATCGGGGACGGTAGCATGCTCGACATGCGCGCCGAGCGCCTGCAGCTTTTCGACAAACTGCTCGTAGCCGCGCTTGATGTGATGGATAGCCGAAACCTCGGTCGTCCCGTCGGCGATCAAGCCCGCTACGACGAGGGCCGCTCCGCCACGCAGATCGGGCGAGGTAACCTGTGCACCCGAGAAGCCCTTGACGCCATGAATCATGGCATGATGGCTCTCGATACGAATGTCGGCACCCATGCGCACCAGCTCAGAGGCAAACATAAAGCGATTCTCGAAGATGTTCTCGGTAATAACGGAACTGCCGTCGGCAAGGGCGGAGAGCACCATAATCTGCGCCTGCATGTCCGTCGGGAAGCCGGGGAACGGAAGCGTCTGGATGTCGACCGGCTTGATACGCTCGGCACGGTTTACATGGACGCCATCCTCGACGCGCTCGCAGTCGATACCCATGAGCTCCATCTTCTTGAGCACCATGCCCAAGTGAATGGGGCAAAAGCCCGTGACATCGACACCGCGATCGTCGGCCATCAACGCACCGGCAACGATAAAGGTACCGGCCTCGATGCGATCGCCCACTACGCGATGGGTAACAGGATGGAGCTCTTCCACGCCTTCGATAGTCACGACGGGCGTGCCGGCGCCAACAATCTTGGCGCCCATCTCGTTGAGCATGTTGGCGAGATCGACAATCTCGGGCTCGCGGGCGGCATTGTCGATAACCGTGGCGCCCTGTGCGCGCACAGAGGCCATGATGAGGTTCTCGGTCGCACCGACGCTGGCGAACTCGAGCGTGACGGTGGTACCGCGCAGACCTTGGGGCGCATTAGCGTTGATGTAACCGTGGGCGGTATCGAACTCAACGCCCAGGGCCTCGAGACCCAGAATGTGCATATCGATCTTGCGAGCACCCAGGTTGCAGCCGCCCGGCATGGCAATCTTGGCGCGATGGAAGCGGCCCAGCAGGGGTCCCATGACGGCGGTGGAAGCACGCATCTTGGCAACGAGCTCGTAGGGGGCCTCCCAAGAATCGACCTGAGAGGTATCAATCTCGAGCGTGTGCTCGTCGAGAACATCGATCGTAGCGCCCATGCCCTTGAGCACCTTGCCCATCACGTGAACATCGGAAATATCGGGCACGTTCTGCAGCGTCGTCTTGCCCGGCGCCAGAAGCGTTGCCGCCATGAGTTTGAGCGCGGAGTTCTTGGCACCCGAGACGGGCACGGAGCCTCCGATGGCGTGGCCACCCTCAACGCGGATAATATCCAAGGTCTACCCTTTCAAAAAGCATGCCCGGGGTGGCTGGGCCATCCCGGGCATGATGTGTTCGCAAATGGTCGAACGCTAAATCGTTTGACTATTGGGCAAGCTTGAGCTTACACCATGCGATTTCATTATAGAGGTAGGCGCGGCGTGCATCATCCTCCGACAAATTACCCAGCTTCTCTTCAAAACCTTGAATATCAGCTTTAAGCTTGTCGGCATCGACGGTCGCCAAATCGCAAGCGCGCTCGGCGAGAACGGTCACGACATCGTCCGCAACCTGGGCATAGCCGCCGGCCACGGCAAACGTGTGGTCGACAGTGCCCATGGCCTTATCGGAAACGCGAACGTAACCGCGGTCGATCGTGCAGATCTCGCTGGAGTGAGCAGGCAGAACGCCAAACTCACCATCCGTGGACGGAATCGACACAAACGCAGCGTCGCCCTCATAGGCGCAGCTCACGGGGCACACGATGCGGATACGCATAACCTACTTCTCCCCCATCTTGCGGGCGCGCTCGCGCACGTCCTCAATCGTGGAAGCATAGCGGAAAGCCTGCTCGGGCAGGTCATCGGCCTTGCCGTCGACAATCTCGGCGAAAGAGCGGACGGTATCCTCGACGCGGACGTAGACACCGGGGTTACCGGTGAACTTCTCGGCGACGTGGAAGGACTGCGAGAGGAACTGCTGAATCTTACGAGCACGGTTGACCGTAAGGCGCTGCTCCTCGGACAGCTCGTCCATACCCAGAATGGCGATGATGTCCTGAAGGTCGGAGTACTCCTGCAGGAGCTCCTGGACCTTAACGGCGACACGGTAGTGCTCCTCGCCGACGATCGAGGGATCGAGAGCGTCGGAGGAAGACGCGAGCGGGTCGATAGCCGGGAACAGGCCGAGCGACGAAATGCTACGCGAAAGAACCGTGGTGGCGTCGAGGTGCGTAAACGTCGTGGCAGGCGCCGGGTCGGTCAGGTCGTCTGCGGGGACGTAGACAGCCTGGACGGAGGTAATGGAGCCCGTCTTGGTCGAGGTAATGCGCTCCTGGAGGTCGCCCATCTCGGTTGCCAGCGTGGGCTGGTAACCAACGGCGGACGGCATACGGCCCAGCAGTGCGGAAACCTCGGAACCTGCCTGGGAGAAGCGGAAGATGTTGTCGATGAACAGCAGAACGTCCTGGCCACGATCACGGAAATACTCAGCGGTGGTAAGGCCGGCCAGACCGATGCGCAGACGCGCTCCGGGCGGCTCGTTCATCTGACCATAGACCAAGCAGGTCTTGTCGATAACGCCAGACTCGCTCATCTCGAGGAACAGGTCGGTGCCCTCGCGGGTACGCTCGCCGACGCCGGTGAACACCGAGGTGCCGCCGTGCTCCTGGGCGAGGTTGTTGATGAGCTCCTGAATCAGAACGGTCTTGCCGACGCCGGCGCCGCCGAACAGGCCTGTCTTGCCGCCACGGATGTAGGGCTCGAGCAGGTCGACGGCCTTGATGCCGGTCTCGAAGATCTCGGTCTTGGTGGTGAGCTCGTCGAAACGGGGCGCTGCATGGTGGATGGGGTAGAACTCCTCCACCTCGGGCATGGGCTTGCCGTCGACGGGCTTGCCCATGACGTTCCAAATGCGGCCGAGCGTCTTGGGGCCAACGGGCATCTTCATGGGCTCACCGGTATCGGTGGCGATGAGGCCGCGCTGCAGGCCGTCGGTCGAGGACATGGCGACCGTGCGGACGACGCCGCCCGGAAGCTGGCTCTCGACCTCGAGGATCGTGCTCAGATGACCGATCGGGGTCTCGGCCTCGACCGTGAGCGCGTTGTAGATCGGGGGCACCGCGCCGTCAAACTTGACGTCGACGACAGGACCGATGATTCGCACGATGCGACCATCACCGGCAGTCGTCTTCTTGGTGGCTTCCTCGACCGCAAGCTTTACGGTGTTATTAGCCATTACTGTTCCTCCAATGCTGAGGCTCCGCCGACGATCTCGTTAATCTCGGTCGTGATCGAAGCCTGGCGCACGCGACTATACGTGCGGGTAAGGGTCGAGATGATCGCGGTGGCGTTTTCCGTCGCGGAGTGCATGGCCTTGCGGCGTGCACCCTGCTCGGCAGCCGCCGAATCGATCAGGGCCTGGTAGATGACCGTCAGGATATAAGACGGCACAAGCTTGCCGAGAACATGCTCGGGAGAGGGCACGAACTCGAACGTGGACGAGATGCGCTTAGGGGCGTCGGTCTCGTTCTTACGCGGACCGTGGGCCATAGCGATCATCTCGGGGTCGAGCGGCAACAGATGCTCGACGCGAAGCTCCTGATCCACGCGGTTCTTGGCGTGGTGGTAGACAAGCTCGACACGGTCAAGCTCACCGGCACGATACGCATCGCAGATATGAGAGGAGATCATGCGGGCCTGATTGAAATCGGGCTCAGAGGAGTTGCCCTCAAAGTGCATGACGACGTTTTCGCGGTCACGGAAATACGTGGCCGGTTTGCGCCCACACGTGATGATCTCGCACTCGATGCCGTCGTTCGCCCAAGAAGCGGCGAGCTTTTCGGCCGTGCGCTCCACCGTCGTATTGAAACCGCCGGCAAGGCCGCGGTCCGAGGCAATAACGACAATCAGGCCATGCTTGACGCTCTCATGCTTCTGCAGCATGGGATCGGTGCCCGAACAGGAGGCGTCGCCGGCGACCGTCAACATGACGTCGGTCAGCGCCTCCTTATAGGGCTCGGCCTGCTTGGAGCGATCGAGAGCACGACGGATCTTGGCCGTAGAGACCATCTCCATCGTGCGCGTGATCTGCTTGGTCGTGGTAACCGAGGAGATTCGCTTCTTAATGTCGCGAAGGTTGGCCATGGGGCTTAGTTCTCCTCTGATCCAGAAACATCCGAATGGTGCTTGGCCATGAACTGCTGCTTGAAGTCGCCGATGACGCGCAAGAGCTCAGCCTTGGTGTCATTATCGATCTTCTTGGCGCGAACCTTGTCGAGCAGCGAGCCAAAGCCATTGTCCATGTACTCGATGAGCTCGGCACGGAAAGGCAGCACGTCGGCAATCTCCAGGTCATCCAGGAAGCCCTCGTTGCCAGCGAACAGCGTAACGATCTGCTCGCCAACCTCAAACGGCTTGTAGCGCGGCTGCTTAAGGAGCTCGGTCATGCGGGCACCATGGGTCAGCTGCTTCTGAGTAGCCTCGTCAAGGTCGGAGCCAAACTGCGTAAAGCCAGCGAGCTCCTGATAGGAAGCGAGGTCCAGACGGAGGTTGCCGGCGACCTGCTTCATGGCCTTGGTCTGCGCATCGCCACCGACGCGGGACACGGAAATGCCCACGTCGACTGCCGGGCGCTGGCCCTGGAAGAAGAGCTCGGACTGCAGGTAGATCTGACCATCGGTAATGGAAATGACGTTGGTCGGAATGTAGGCCGAGACGTCGCCGTCCTGGGTCTCGATGATCGGCAGAGCTGTCATGGAGCCGTAACCGTTCTTCTTGGACATCTTGACAGCACGCTCGAGCAGACGAGAGTGCAGGTAGAAGATGTCACCAGGATAGGCCTCGCGTCCGGGCGGACGATGCAGCGTCAGCGACATCTGACGGTAGGCCACAGCCTGCTTGGACAGGTCATCGTAGATGACGAGCACGTGACCGCCGGGGTTGGTCTCGCTGGCGGGCTTGCCGTCCTCGCCGTTGTACATGAAGAACTCGCCGATAGCGGCACCGGCCATAGGCGCGATGTACTGCATAGGGGCGGAATCGGCAGCGGTGGCCGAAACGATGATGGTGTAGTCGAGCGCACCGTGCTGAGCGAGGGTCTCGCGGATGTTGGCAACCGTGGAGGCCTTCTGGCCGATGGCGACATAGATGCAGACCATGCCCTTGCCGCGCTGGTTGAGGATAGCGTCGATGGCAATGGCGGTCTTACCGGTCTTACGGTCGCCGATGATGAGCTCTCGCTGACCGCGACCAATAGGCACCATGGAGTCGATGGCCAACAGGCCAGTCTGAACCGGCTCGCACACCGGGGTACGGTCGATGACGCCGGGGGCCTTGAACTCAATGGGACGACGGTGCGTGGCGACGATGTCGCCCAGGCCGTCGATGGGCTGGCCGAGCGGATTGACGACGCGGCCGAGCATGGCGCGGCTCACAGGGATATCCATAATGCGGCCAGTGGTGCGGCACTCGTCGCCTTCCTTGATGGAGTCGACGGCACCAAACAGAACGGCGCCGACCTCGTCACGGTCAAGGTTCTGGGCAAGGCCGAAGACGGTCTCACCGGTATCGGAGCTCTTGAACTCCAGAAGCTCGCCTGCCATGGCGCTCTTGAGGCCGGAGACGCGCGCGATGCCGTCGCCTACCTCGTCGACCGTTGAAACCTCATGCGTATCGACCGTCGCGGAGAGGCTCGTGAGCTGCTCCTGCAGTTTCTTGGCGATATCCTGGGCATTGAGGGTTTCGGACATTAGGCTTCACCTCCGTACGAATTAGCAGAGTTTGCGAGGGTCTCCTGCGCGATGCGCAGCTGCGTCTTGACGGTAATGTCACGACGCTCGCCGCGGGCCTCGAGCACCAGGCCGCCCACGATAGACGGGTCGACCTGCTCGATAAGGAATACTTTGCGGCCGAAGTCCTGCTCGCATTTCTTAGTGATGGTTTGACGCAGCTCGTCGTCGAGCGGGATCGCCGTGGTGACGGTCACGCCCACTACATCCTCGTCTTCCTCGGCAACATACTTAAAGGCAGCTGCCACCTTGGGAAGAAGGTCGAGCTGGTCGCGCTTGGACATGGTGTCGAGCACGGCGATGATCTCGGGGTTGGCAGAAGCCAAGCGCTCGATCATCTCGAGGTCCTCGAACACATGGTTCTCGGCCTTGGCGGCTTCCAGAAGGGAGCGCGCGTAGGTCTCGAGCACTTTGTCCTGATAGCGGCTAGTCGGCATTCAGGCTACCTGCTTCCTGGATGTAGCGCTCGATGAGCTTCTTCTGCTCGGCCTCGTTCTCGAGTGCCTCGCCCACGATCTTGGTGGCGACGGCAACGGACAGGTCGGCGATGGAGTTCGCGGCACCGGCGTAGATGGACTTGCGCTCGTCCTCGACGGTCGTATGGGCCTTGGCGATGATCTCCTCGGCCTCCTTGTGAGCAGCCTCGATGATACGGGCGCGCTCGGACTCGGCGTCCTTACGGGCCTCGAGAACGATGTCGGCAGCCTGACGACGGGCGTCGGTGACGATCGAGTCGGACTCAGCGCGCTTGGCGATAGCCTCCTGCTTGGTCTTCTCGGCCTCGTCGAGGCTCTCCTCGATCTTCTTGCCGCGCTCCTCCATGGTTTTCATGATGCCCGGCAGGGCGACCTTGGCCAGCACGATCCAGATAATCAGGAAGGCGATAAGCGCCGGGATGAACTCCGCCATCTTAGGGATGAGGATGTCCGCACCGGCGGCGCCGTCCTCGGCGAACGCGGAAACCGGCATGAGCAGCGCGGCCGCGGACGCGGAGAGTGCGATCGCGCTCTTCTGGGATGAAAGATTCATACTTGACGCTCCGTGCTATTTAACGATCAGCGCGACAACGAAGCCGATCAGAGCCAGAGCCTCGCCGAAGGCGGAGCCCATGATGAAGACGGTGAACACGCGGCCCTGGACCTCAGGCTGACGGGCCATAGCACCCGTAGCACCCAGAGCAGACAGGCCGATAGCAAGACCAGCGCCGATAACACCGAGACCGTAACCGATAACTCCCACGATTCCTCCTTTGTCGTGCGTGTCTTATTTCACGCAGGATAACCTTTTTATAACTGCCGGGCTCCATGGGTACGGGCACCGGCGGTTTAACGAATTGCCTTACCTTTAAGGCGCGAACGGAAGACTACTCCTCCTCCGCGACCTCCTCTGCCTCAGAGACATACACGGCGGTAAGGACCGTGAAGACGTAAGCCTGGATGGCGCCGACCACAAGCTCGATCGCATAGATCAGGATGAGGATGGCAAGCCAGGCCAGCGAAGGCAGGGCGCCGACGGCGTGGGCCGCGGAAACCTGCTGAAGCAGCGGCTGCATGAACATGCTCGCCATGATGGCGAACGAGCCCATGACCACGTGTCCTGCGAACATGTTGCAGAACAGACGGACGGCGAGCGTGATGAGGCGCAGGAAGGTCGAGAAAAGCTCGACGACCCACACGAGCACGTTCATCGGGAAGCTCACGCCCTGCGGGGCGAGGCTCTTGATGTAGCCGATCACGCCGTGAGCCTTGCATCCGTAGTAGATGAAGTACACGAAGGCGAAGATGGCGAGCGCGGCGGTGGAGCCGATTGCACCGGTGCCGGGCTTCATTCCCGGGATCAGGCCGATCATGTTGTTGATCAGGATGAACAGGAAAAGCGAGCACAGGAACGGGAAGTGCTTCTTCCAGTTCTCACCCACGACACCCTTGCCGATATCGTTCTCGACGTACTCGATGATGTACTCGAAACCGTTGACGAAGAAGCCCTTGGGAACCAAAGTCTGCTTCTTCTTGAACACGGCCAGGACGATCAGGAGCACGATCGTGGAGACGATCAGCCAAAACGAGTACTGCGTGATGCCGCAGCTCAGATCGCCCACGACAGGGGTGGAGCTGAACTCGCTGACCAGATGATTAATCTCATCAGGCAGCTTTTCAAAAATTTCCACGACTTACCTTTCGACCTCATGAGGATCTCGCAGCGCCTTGGCGACGCGAACCGCGCAGGCGGCCATAAAGGCCACGAAGCCGATCGCCTCGCCCAGGAGGAACATGCGAAATGCCTCTCCGAACAACACAAACACAACCAAGGTAAAGACAAGCAACGCGATTGCCGAGACCGCGAGACTCACCATACCCTTGAGCATGTCCGCATTCTGCTTATCGTCAAGAACCGGCTTGAGCGTAAAGACAAAGGGAAGGAAGGCAATCGCGCCCGCGATGGCACCTGCAACGATAGCGAGCAGATCGGCTATCTGAAACACTGGCGTCCTCACTTTCCTTTTTAACGCCTCACAGAACAGTTCCCGCCAAACATTGGTGACTATTGTACGAGCCAATCGCTAAAGTACAACCGAAAAAGCATCGGTTAATACGCACCTGTTCGTTTTCTTAAGACCTTCTTTATGCCGCAGGTACGGTAATACGTTTTTCTCGAACCCTGCAGGGCAAAACGTCCGTTAACAGGAGTGCGCGCGGTCGCCTTTTGTTCGACCGCGCGCACCGTTTCTTCGTATTTGCAGCCGCGGCCGTCTTAGCCCAGCGACTAGAGCGTGCCGTAGATGCGGTCGCCGGCGTCGCCGAGACCGGGAACGATGTAGGCAGCCTCGTTGAGATGGTCGTCGATGGCGCAGGTATAGATATGCACATCGGGATCCTTCTCAGTCAGCGACTTGAGGCCCTCGGGGGCCGCGACGATGCACAGCATGCGGATGTCCTTGACACCGCGCCCGCGCAGGTAGCTGATGGCCATCTCGGCCGAACCGCCCGTGGCGAGCATGGGGTCGACGACCAGGCAGATGCGCTGGTCGATATCCTTGGGCATCTTGCAGTAATACTCGTGCGGCTCATGGGTGACCTCGTCGCGCTCCATGCCGATGTGGCCCACGCGAGCGGAGGGCACCAGGTCGAGGATACCGTCGACCATGCCAAGGCCCGCACGCAGGATGGGCACGATGGCGAGTTTCTTGCCGGCGAGCTGCTTAAACGTTGCGGTGGTGATGGGGGTCTCGACTTCGACGTCTTCCATGGGCAGGTCGCGCATGGCCTCGTAGCCGTCAAAAAGTGCAAGCTCGCGCACAAGCTGGCGGAATTGGTTGGTGCCGGTGTTTTTGTCGCGCAGGATCGACAGCTTGTGCTGGACGAGCGGGTGATCGACAAGCGTCACACGGGACGCATCGTAGGTGACGGTCATGGATTGATTGCCCCTTTCGTTGCGGCCGCAAAACGGCCTTGCTGACAAGGCGTGCAGCAATGTTGCCGCCGCACGCCATGCATTAGTTTAGCGGTTTGTTGTATCGAGCAGCCCATCGCAGCCCTACTGTGCGGTGCTGAGCGAGCGCCTGACTGCATCACGCCAGCCCGCAAGGTTTTGCTCGCGGCGCTCGGCGGACATGTGGGGAAGGAAGGTCCTAACGATCTGGGCATTTTGCTCCAGCTCTTCCAGGTCTTCCCAATAGCCGACGGCAAGACCCGCCAAGTACGCGGCACCGATTGCCGTGGTCTCCACCGTCTCGCATTGCAGCACGGGGATATCCAGCAGGTCGGCCTGGAATTGCATGATGAACTCGTTGCGCGAGGCACCGCCATCGACAGACAGGCGCTCGATCGAAAGCCCCACGTCCTGCTCCATGGCGCGCAGCACGTCGTAGCTCTGATATGCCATGGATTCGCAGGCGGCACGTACGATGGTCGCACGGCTCGAGGCGCCGGTCAGACCGCACACGATACCGCGGGCATGTGGGTCCCACCAGGGAGCACCCAAACCCGCAAAGGCGGGAACGAAGTAGCAGCCCTCGTTGTCGCTAATCGAAGCGGCGAGTTGTGCCGACTCGCTCACGCTCGAGATGATGCCCATGTTGTTGCGAAGCCAGTTCATCGTTGAGCCGGCGGCAAAAATAGAGCCCTCGAGCGCATAGCTGACTTTGCCGTCCGCAGCGATACCGATGGTGGAGACCAGGCCATTCTTAGATTCGACGATCTCGTCGCCGGTGTTCATGAGCATAAAGCAACCCGTGCCATAGGTGTTTTTGGTCTGGCCGGGACGGAAACAGCAGTGGCCGAACAGCGACGCCTGTTGGTCACCCGCCACGCCCATGATGGGCGGCATGTTGGTCATGATGTCGCTCGCGACGCGGCCGTAGTCGCCCGAGCTCCAGCGAACCTCGGGCATCATGGAGCGCGGGATGTCGAAGAGCGCCAGCAGGTCGTCGTCCCATTCGAGCGTATGGATGTTGAAGAGTGCGGTACGGCTGGCATTGGTGTAGTCGGTGGCAAAGACCTGGCCACCGGTGAGATTGTAGATGAGCCACGTGTCGATGGTGCCAAACATGAGGTCGCCCGCCGCCGCGCTTTCGCGTGCGCCGTCGACGTTGTCGAGAATCCACTGCACCTTGGAGGCCGAGAAATACGGGTCGAGCGTGAGTCCCGTGCGGGAGCGCACCAGCTCCTCGCAACCCTGTTCAACCAACGCGTCGATCGCCGGCGCGGTACGACGGCACTGCCATACGATGGCGTTATAGATGGGCTGGCCGCTCACGCGGTCCCAGACCACCGTGGTCTCGCGCTGGTTGGAGATGCCGATGGCGGCGATGCGGTCGGAATGGATACCGCTCTTAAACTGAACCTCCATCATGACGGCAATCTGGCTGGCAAGGACCGTCATGGGGTCTTGCTCTACCCAACCGGGACGCGGAAAACTCGTTTTGACGCTGCGACGTGCCTGCGCGACGATGCATCCATACTCGTCGACGATGGTCGCAAGTACCGAGGTGGTGCCGCAGTCGAGCGCCATGATGTAGGAACCGCCAAAGTTAAACGAGGCATCTTCCATGCCCAGGCTGCCCAGATTCAACGACATCGCTTACACCTTTCTATTGCATCGGGTCGGACAGGACCCGCTCGATCTCTGATGCGGGAAGTGCGCCTTGGCGCAGGATCTGGAGCCCGCCGTGCTGGAACGACACGATGGTCGAGGCGTCGCGACACGGGGTCTCACCGGCGTCGACGGCAACATCGACCCCCTCCAGGATGCGACCCTCGACGGCGGCAAAGCTTGCCGGCGAAGGCGCGCCGTGCGTGTTGGCGCTCGTGCAGGCAAGGGGACTGCCGCAGGCGCGGATGAGCGCTTGCACCACGGGCGAAGCCGAAGCGCGAAGTGCCACCGTGTCGTCGGCGGCGCGCATAAAGGTCGGCACGCAGGGGGCCGCCTTGACCACGATAGTCAGGGCGCCCGGCCAGCATCGTCGGGCAAGCACGCGGGCCTCTTCCGGGATATCCACGCCATAGCGGTCGAGTGCTTCGACGCCATCGACCAGCCAAGCGACGGTTTGCGTGAGCTCACGTTGCTTGAGAGTGAAGATACGGCGATAGCCGGTGCCGAGCGCAGGAACTGCGGCGCCATTGACGGCAGCCTGCGGATCGCGCGGCCACGATGGGAATTCGCTTGTATCTTGGGGCACGGCGTCCGAGAAGGCGTTGACTGCCACGGCGACACCGTAGACGGTCTCGGTCGGAATCAAGGCCAGGCCGCCGCGGCCGAGCACCTCGGCCGTGCGCTCGACGGCAAGCCGATGCGGCTCGCGCGTTCCCTCGTATACCCGATAGACCGTCTGCATGTGTATGCCAGCCCCTTACGCTCCGGTGCAAGTTTGTTTACTGTGGGGCATTCTCGCACGAAACATTCAACCTATTTGCCCAGAGCGCATGTTGGTTTGGTGAGCGGCTCTAGTAGTCGGTGAAAGTGAGGGGGTTAATTGAAGATTTTTAGCGCGCAAGCGTAACGGTACGATCGGGAAACTCGATGCTTGCAACCAGTTTTCCGCCGAGGCTCTCTGCGTACCTGCTCAGTGTGTCGAGCCTCATCGAACCCAACTCCCCACGCTCGAGCTCGGATACACGTTTTTGAGAAACGCCCATCGACTGGGCGACCGACGCCTGTGTTAGATCTTTTAACCTGCGAATCTGAGCAAGCTTATAGGCTTCGATACGATCGCGAGTCCTCTCCTGCTCGGCGGTAATGGAGTCGCGTGTTATCCCGCGAGATTCCATATACTCATGCAGTTCCATCTCGATCGAGCCTCCTTACGTGGCGACGGTATATTTGCTCGGCCCTTGGAATGTTGATCGCATACCAACCGTTCCATTTTGCCCTTGACGATCCCGCTCGCGACTTATCACCCGCCAATAGCAATACCGCCTGGCGCTTGGGGTCAAAGGCGAAGAGGATGCGAATCACCTGCCCACCACACGACGTCACTCTCAGCTCCTTTAAATGATGAAGCTTCGAGCCCTTTACGCGGTCAACCAGCGGACGACCAAGGCTGGGACCTTCCTTCTCGAGCACCAAAAGGTCTGCATAAATCTGCTTCAGCGTAGCTTCATCCTGCTCATCAAGCCAAGGTTCAATGTAATCAAGCACGATACGGTACCGATGCAGCTGATTTGACATACCTTTCTCCTTCTATAGTAGAAGTTTTACGGTATATTGCAAGGACAAACTTGCGCAAATGTCTATTTATTCAGCTTAAATACGCTGTTTGGGCTCGGTGACGATGGCTCGAACGATGCGGGGACGATCGGTGAGGTCGTGGACGATACGCACGTCCGAAAGGCCTGCCTGGCGACAGAGCTCGGCCGCGGCATCGAGGGCGCCCTCGTAGAGCTCGCAGGCAAACAGGCCGCCGGCGCGCAGCATGTAAGGCGCCGCATTGAGCAGGCGGCGGAAGATGTCCAGGCCGTCGGCACCGCCCTCGAGCGCCAAGTCGGGCTCAAAGTCCTTGACCTCGTGCGGCAGCGAGCGCATGACGCCGGTCGGGATGTAGGGCGGGTTGGAAACGAGCACGTCGAAGGTGCCCCACTCTTCGCGGGGAATGGAGCTCACCAGGTTGGTGAGACTAAAGGCAACCTCATCTGCCGTGAGGCCGAGCGCGTCGCGGTTTTTGGTGGCCAGATCGATGGCGCGCGGCTCGATATCGGTGGCGGTGCAGGTAACGTGGCCGCGGCGCTCCCAGGCAAGGGAGAGCGAAATGCAGCCCGTGCCGCAGCCGACCTCGAGAACGCGGGCAGTGCAGGGCTCGGTTGGGGCAGGCGCAGCGGCATCCTGAGCTGAAGCCGTCTCCTGGCCGGCACCCTCGATGGCGATGCCGTATTCGTCGAGCTCGGACTCGGCGGCTTCCGCGGCTTCGGCTTCTGCTGCCTGCGCGGCGGCTTCCTCGGCCTCGCGGTCGGCCAGTTCCTCGGCATAGGCACGGCTGCCCAGTACGTCGCCGCCTAACGCCGCCTCATCGGCAGCCGTCAGGTTAGCGGCACGGCGCTCGGCAGTCGCGCGCTCGTCGGCCAGCGCCGCCTCGGCTTTGCGGGCCTCTTCGACCTCATCGTTCCAAGGCAGCTCAACACGCTGACGGGCAGCAGCCTCGGGGCTCAGCACCTCGGCATCCAGATAATTGAGGACTTCCTCGACGAGCATCTCGGTCTCGGGGCGCGGAATGAGCACACCGGGGGCGCACGCGACGTCGATCATGCGAAACTGCGTGCTGCCGGTGATGTATTGCAGCGGCTCGCCCTTAGCGCGGCGGACAACGGCCGCATGCATGGTCTCGAGCTGGGCCGCGTTAAGCGTCTCGTCCATACGCATATATAGGTCAATGCGCGCCAGGCCCGTGGCGGCACACAGCAGCCACTCGGCAGAAAGACGGGGGTGCTCCTCGCCGCGCTCGGCCAGGTACTCCTTGGTCCACTCGAGACAACGCTTGATGGTCCAAATCTCGTTTGCCATGGGGCCCTCCCCTCTTAAGCGCCGGACGGCGCGCGAATGTCGGAGCAGATTGTACGCGAGGCCAGCGCTTGGCAAGGGACGATTGAAGGCGATTATCGAGAATCAGCCCAGATTTTTGCTTGGAACCTGCCTGAAATGTTCATTCATCGACGTCTAAATCTGCATTCGTCAAGCTTTTGGCAAAGTTGCCCCAAAACTGACCAATATCTAACCAAGAACTTGCCAAATCACTTGACGCGCGACGCGGTAAAAATCACCCCGCGACTTCTTGAACGATTTTTCGAGCAATATTTTCAATTACAGATGAAGGCTGCTGATTACTTTAAGCAGTTAGACAGCTTAATTTCTATCAAAGCAGATTAAATAAACTTGAAAAGTAATTTACCCAACCTAGTCATTTAAGAACGTCCCCAATGACTACCCCGCATCCGGAGCAAGGCAACGCCGCAGGTAGAGGGCGGACAGCGAAAACGCCCCTAAGCGAGCAAGGTGACGTGAAAGAGGAGGGAAGCGTACTTTTGTACGCGACCGACGATTGAACGTCAGATTGCCGCTTGGGGGCGTTTGCAGCGTCGAGCTGTTACGCGGTTTGGTAAAACCGCGTAACCCTAAAGCTCTAATTCATTCAAACGAAGGATCGCAACAATATAGATCTTGAGCGCTTGCTTGAGCTGTTCCTCGTTGGCGCACTCGTTGGGACCGTGCATCTGGCCGCCCCACTCGGGCAGCTCCAGGCCGGTCTCCTCGGGGCCAAACGAGACGGCGCGGGCAAAGTTGCGCGCGTACGTACCGCCGCCCATGGCAAAGGGCTCAGCATGCTTGCCCGTAAACTCGTTATAGGTATCAATAAGCGCCTTCACGGCCGGATCGTCGGCAGACACCGAGAACGGCACCTTCGCGCGACCCAGCTGGCACGTCACACCAAAACGGCCCACGAGCGGCTCGAGCTGCTCGCGGATGGTATCGGCACTGGTGCTATCGGGGAAGCGCACGTCGATGACCTGCTCGATGTGGCCATCCACCACACGGATGACGCCAGCGTTGCAGGTAAGCGGGCCAAACGCCGGACTCGTCGCATCGATACCCAGGCCGCGACCATAGGCGTCCGCATGCACAAAGGCCAAAAACTTGACAAACTCGTGCTCGGCAGGCGTTAGCAGGCGCTCGTCGCGTGCACCAAACGCGTCCTCGGCCTCGCGCAGATACGCCACGATCAGGCCGACGGCATTGATGGTGCCCTCAGGCATCGAAGCGTGGCCGCCAATACCGTGGGCGAAAATCTGCGCATGTCCATTATCAAGCGCCGTGATCTCCAGACGGTCGGCGTTCTCGATGGGCGCCGGCAGCTCATCGGCGGCAATCGCGAGCTCGCAGATAGACTGCGACGGAATGGCATTGCTCGCCTCGGCGCCGCTCCAGGACACAATGCGCCCGCCGTCGATCTTGGGGCTCACGAACGTCGCCCCAAACTGGCCCTTCTCGGCATTGCAGACCGGGAACTCGGCATCGGGCGTAAACAGAAAGTCGGGGTCTGCGTGGTTCTCCAGATAATGGTGAACGTCGGACATGCCCACTTCCTCATCGCAGCCCAGCAGTGCGCGGAAGGTGTAGCGCGGAACAATGCCGTGCTTGAGAAGGTAAGCGCCGGCGTAGAGCGACAGCACCGCCGGACCCTTGTCGTCAATCACGCCGCGACCGAGCAGCCAGCCCTCGCGGCGCTCCATGGCGAACGGGTCGGTGTTCCAGCCAGGGCCGGCGGGAACCACGTCCACGTGGCAAATGGTCGCGAGCTGCTTGTCGCCGCGGCCGGGAATGTCGGCGATGCCCACATAGCCCTTGTCGTCGCTCGTCTGATAGCCGAGCTTTTGCGCGATACCGAGCGCGCAATCGAGCGCGTCGCGGACCGGGCGACCAAACGGCGCGCCGGGCTCCGCACCGGCGGCAACAGCCACGGACGGATAACTCACCAGCTGCTCGATATCGGCGACGACATCCTCCCAGACCTCGTCGACATACTCGGTAACGCTCTGCTCCACCTGATTCATGGACGACCTCCTTAGCAATGAGCGACGGGCACGCCCGCCCCTCACATTACGTCATTAGATAGCGAAAAGTTTAGCAAGCTCTGCCACCGAGTGCACCACCGCATCGGCACCCGCCGACTCGTGCTCGCCCGGCGCCGCCGCGCCCGAATAGATGCCGATGCACGGCACGCCCATCGCGTGCGCGCCCTCCACGTCGTTAAAGCGGTCGCCGATCATCACGGCCTCGTCGGCAGTCGCGCCAAGCGCCGCCAGGGCGTCGCGGACCGAATCGGCCTTGGTCTCGCGTCCCTGCGGCGGATTCATGCCAACCACCGCCTCAAACTGAGAAAGCCCCAGCTCATGCACCATGTCGATACACTTTGCCTCCATGCGAGACGTCGCCACGGCCATGCGATGACCCTGCGCCGCCAAGCCATCGAGCAGCTCGGGGATTCCGTCGAACACGGGATACTCCTCCGGACCCAGCTCGTCAAAAAAGGCACGGTACTCGTCGGCCACCACGAGCGACTCCTCGCGCGTAAAGCCGTAAAAGTCGTGGAAGCTCTTCCACAGCGGAGGCCCGATCATGCGACGCAGGTCACCCATCTGCGCCTCCGAAAACCCGCGCGCGGCCAACGTTTTGCGTGTCGAGGTCATCACCGCCCGACCCGTATCTGCCACCGTGCCATCGAAATCAAACAGCACGACCGGCCGCTTGCCTATCTCCAGCGCCTCCATCGGTATCCCTCTTCCCCAGTTGATGATTTCCACACCGACACTTCAAACTGTTGACTATTCAACAATTGAACCTAGCAATGTAGAGCAACTCCACTATACTTGTCGCACTTTGCTCTCAGAAGGCGGCGCCGTCGCGCCCCAACGAAAGGTGCAATTATGTCTTTTGCCATCATAACCGACTCCACGTCGGACATCTCCCCCGCCCGCGCCCAAGAGCTCGGCATTTACGTGATTCCGCTGCATGTGATTATCGAGGGCGAGGACCTGCTCGACCAGGTGCAGATTACCGCCCAAGAGTACGTCGCCCGCATGGCCGGCTCCGAGCAGCTGCCGCACACCTCGCAGCCGAGTGCCGGCGAGTTCAAGGAACTCTTTGACCGCGTGCGCGCCGACGGCCACGATAGCGCCATCTTTATCTCGCTGTGCAGCGAGTGGTCCGCCTGCTACGCCAACGCCAGCCTGACGGCCGAGACGCACGAGCTCGACGTGCGCTGCATCGACTCGCGCACCGGCTCGGGCGCCGAGGGCCTGCTGGTGGAGTACGCGCTGGCCATGCGCGAGGACGGCGGCAGCCTGGACGAGACCGAGGCGCAGATCCGCGCGACGCTGCCCGACGCCCACCTGCTGCTGATTCCCCGCACGCTCGAGAATCTCGTTAAGAACGGCCGCGCGCCCAAGCTCGCCGGCCAGCTCACGCAAATGCTCAACATTCGCCTGGCCGTTTCGCCGGAGTGGAAATCGGGCGAGATCAAGGCCATAAAAAAGGGCCGCGGTGCCAAGCGCATCGTTACCAACACCATGGCCGATTGCCTCGCATTTTTGGCCGAGTATCCGGGCTCCAGCGTGCGCGTGCTCACGACCGGCGCCGCCGAGGAGCAGGAGCTTGTCAACGAGGCACTCGCGGGTCAGGATTACGTAGACGCCGGCACCGGCCCCATCGGCTGCACCATCGCCACCCACGTAGGCGTCGACGCCATCGCCATCAGCTACTGCCCCCGCTACCAGCCAACTCACTAGGGACGCCCACATCAGTTGCGGTGGAATAGGGACTGTTTTTGGCTTATTAGCCGCCAATCAATCCCTATTCCACCGCAGCTTAGAAGCAGTTCATTTGGGACGGGGCTAAAAAGACTGGTATCAAACGTTTCAGACCAGTCTTTTAGCCCCGTCCCATTTTACCTACCCTACATCAGCCCGCTCAGGGCGATGTCGACGGCTTCGTTGAGGTCGTCGGTGATGTGGACAAGGTCTGGATCGAGTGGGCTGATCATGCCGGCATCCATCACCGGGCCGTTGAGCCAGTCGAACAGGCCCCTCGCGGTACCCACTGGACAAAAAATGGCAAATATGAGTACCGCCACCAAATTAGTAGCAGCAAAATCTCGCCGGAATTGATCATTTCGATCAATTCCACGTCTTGCCAAGGCTCAAAATTCCGTGTTTAGTGGGTTAGATATATAGAATAATGTGGAATTGGTATTCTATTCTTACCAAATGTTATGAGACTACATTAACAACAGTACTCATATTTGACGTTATTTGACCACGGAGTCATTCGAGGACCCCTCCCCACGCCGCCAACACGCCCCATAGCCGCCAAAACACCTTTAACAACAGCCGCCGCACGTTTTGGCACCGGCTAATTGCCACTCACGGATCGGTACCCCACTATTACCGAACCAAAATCGAAGTCGCATATCTCATAAAGCTGAAATGACGTACCCTCATCCCAATGAACGCTGACAAGAATGGCATTCAAATGAGCAACGCCGTGCATCAATACGCCCTTTTCGGGAACGCCTTATTCAAACTCAATAAAACGGTTGTCCACGCTTCAGATCCGCGTAAGCAGATCGTAATCTGTAGCAACGGTCCAGACATCCGTTACGCAACACTCGAAGAATGGGACAAAGCCGGCAAATCTTTCGGCGAACGTGCACAGACCGAGGGCATCGTCACCAGCGCGAGCCCAGCACGCGATAAACTCGAGCTCTTTCGCAGTCTCTTTACCGGGCGCAAAGATGTTTACGCTCATGGATATCGCAGAAAGGACGGGGGCATTGGCTATACGCCTGCTTGTGCTAATGAGTGGGAGCCAGGAATTTGCCCCAAAGCAGCCCATCAAAGAGTTAAATGCATAGAATGCAGCAATCGCGTCTTCCCGGAATTAAGCGATGCCGCAATCATTGCTCACTTTAAAGGCAACGATGACCGGTTCCGCGATGTCCTCGGGCAATATGTTCTCGATAGGAACTGCAACACGAAAGTTCTCGTCATCGATTTTGACAAAGCGGACTGGAAAGAGGCAACAAATGCCGTACGGCTTGTTGCAATACGACGGGGCATTAACGCCGCCGTTGAGCGCTCAAGGTCCGGCAACGGCGCCCACATCTGGTTTTTCTTCCTCGAGCCAATCAGCGCAAAGGCTGCCCGAAAGTTTGGAAGTTGCCTCATAACCGAAGCTGCGGCGCATAATAAGACAATCACGTTCGAGGCCTTTGATCGAATGCTACCCGCTCAGGCCACTATTCCCGATGGAGGCTTCGGAAACCTCATCGCACTCCCCTTTCAAGGCAAGGCGCAACGTGAAGGAAACAGTGTATTTGTAGACGAACAATTCAAGCCCTTTCCCGACCAATGGCTCTATCTATCACAAGTCCAGCTGATTCCGCGCTCGATGGTGCAAGATCTGATTGAGGCCCCTGGAAACAACCCACACGGACCAGCAACAACTACGGTGGCAAACAAGGGCAAACGGTATGCCCAAAGACCACGAAAGCGACTACCACTCACATCGCGGGACTTTCCCTCATCGCTGCCCGTTATTCAAGCCGATATGCTGTACATCCCCGAGAAGTCTCTGAGTCCAGCAGCTCAAATGGAAATCCGCGGACTTGCGACATTTGCCAATCCGGCATTCTATCGCGCGCAGTCCATGCATCAATCAGTATTCGGCAAACCGCGACTCTTAGACCTTAGCGAACTGAGAGATGGCCATGTTGCAATTCCCCGGGGCTGCAAAACTCAACTTGAGCAGCTAGTTCAAGAGACCGGCGTTACCGCCCACTATTCAGACGAGCGCAAATCGGGTAATCCGATTGTTATGGCATTTAAAGGAGTCCTTCGCCCTGAGCAGCAAATCGCCGCTGATCAGATGCTCATATACGAAGACGGAATCATGTCCGCGCCGACAGGCTTCGGTAAAACAGTCGTCGGAGCTTATCTTATTGCATCCATTGGTCTTCCAACTCTCGTCATCGTTCCCAAAACCGCACTCATAACCCAATGGAAATCCCAGCTCGAGCGATTTATCGACATTACGGACAACAGGGAGCCCGTCCGAACCCCAAAAGGACGAATCAGCAAAAGGCAGCCTCCGGTCATCGGACAAATAGGAGGGGGCAAAATGGCCGTAAGCGGCCTCGTCGACATCGCTTCGTTCCAGTCGTTATCTGGCAAAGACCGCCAAACCGGAGAGCCGATAGTTAAGGGCCTTGTTCGTAATTACGGCCTCATTATCTGCGACGAATGCCACCATGCCGCCGCACCACAGCTCGAGCTTATTCTCAAGTCCGCCCCGGCCAAATACGTATACGGCCTTTCTGCGACGCCCGAACGATCCGACGGCCTTACGCGGGCGCTCTCCATGCTCTGCGGCCCGCTCCGTTATGTTATCGATCCAAAAGCGCAAGCGATTCAGCAGGGCATCCAGCGCATCGTACGGCCTCGTTTTACTGGAATTCGACTACCCGCCTACGAGCCAGGTGCAAACTTCAATCAGATTCTCGACCTGCTGTGCACGCATGCAGCTAGAAACGAATTGATTGTCAACGACGCTATTGAAGCTGCGTCAAACGGCCGGCATCCGCTCGTGCTGACTAAAAGGAAAAAGCACGCCGAGGAGCTGTTCGGGATGCTCAAAAACCAAGGACACGAACCCGTTCTCCTGACCGGGGAAATCGACGCCAAAGAAAGAAAAACGATACTGAGCAGTCTTCCCCGCTTCGAGCATGAACATCGAATCATCGTCGCCACCGAAAGCCTTTTGGGCGAGGGCTTCGATCTGTCCTACCTTGACACCCTACTCATTGCCACGCCGATATCGTGGGACGGCAGCATCACGCAGCAGGCGGGCAGGCTCCATAGAAGCCACGAGGGCAAGCGACGGGTTGAGATATTCGACTACGTTGATTTATCTATACCCATGCTCGCCCGCATGTACCAAAAGAGACTCAAGACCTACGCCAAGCTCGGGTACGAAGTCTACGTGACCGGAGGCAGCGAGCAGTCCGATCAAAACATTCTCATAGAACCGGCTAATGCCGTAGAGACTCTGGTTGAAGATATCGTTGGCGCCGCCAAGAGCATCTTCATTGCCGCGCCCTACGCATCCGCCGCCTGCCTCGCAAAGCTCGGCGATGCAATCAAAGGTGCCACTGCCCGAGGGATTGCTCTTGAGTTTTTCATTGCCTCGACTCCGCGCGAAGATGCAAGCGAGACTTTGGCAGAAATGAACGTCGAGCATGCCATTAGAGCAGAAGGACGTTTGTGTGCAGCGATAATTGACGAAGAAACTATCTGGTACGGAACGATCCCGCTACTAGCTTTCCCCAAGAAAGAAGACTGCAGCATCAGGTTCAAAAACAGCGAGATCGCAGCGGAGCTCTTAGACGAAATCAACCACAAGGGAAAGCCAGATGCCACGTCAACAGGCAGGACATCCCCACCACTTGCGGTGAAATAGGGACTGTTTTTGGCTTATCAGACGCCAATCAGTCCCTATTTCACCGCAACTTAGAAATCGACGATCAGCCCTGCGGACCCTGGAATAGTTCCTGATGAGTGCCCATTCGTACCAGTCTGATCACTGGGTTAGTCTTATGGGGCAGATATAGAACGACCACATCGACCAAGCCATCGGATAGATGGAAATCGATGTGGCCGTTGTAATTGCCGCCCGGGTTTAAGAGCTCGTGGGCGCCATACTCCGCCGGAAGCGACCCATGAGCCACAAGCTCTGCAACCGCCGCTTTAAACTCACTTTTTAGCTGCGGATGCATGCGCATCGTTCGTTTGTAGTCCACCTTAAATTGAGCCTCGACTTTAATCTCGAACATCGCTATTCCTCATCGAGGAATGACATAAGCTCATCAGCGTTATTGAATGACGGGCTATCGTCCGGCAAAATCCCCAACTCATGAGCCTCGGCGATCACCATGGCACGCCTCGTCGCCTCGTTGGGCACCTCCGCCCTTCCTACAATCTCAAAAGGAATCTTTCGCTGATTTACCAGCTGCCGAACGGCAAGATTGAGATAGGAATTGAGGCTGAGGCCGACCGAATCCAAGAACTCAGTCGCCTGCTCCTTGAGCCCCTCTTCGATTCGAACCGTCGTAGGCTTAACTGTTGCTGTAGACATTTGCGACCTCCTCGCCCTCGTCTTTTACACCAGTATACCCAATATAAATGGCAATCTGATGTTAAATAACATCAGATTGCCATGCGTATTCATGTCGCGTGGGCACGATTGATCTACATCAGCCCGCTCAGGGCGATGTCGACGGCTTCGTTGAGGTCGTCGGTGATGTGCACGAGCTCGGGATCGAGCGGGCTGATCATACCGGCGTCCATCACCGGGCCGTTGAGCCAGTCGAACAGGCCCTGCCAGTACTCTGTGCCCACCAGCACGAGGGGCATGCGCTTGACCTTGTGCGTTTGCACCAGCGTGAGCACCTCGAACATCTCGTCGAGCGTGCCAAAGCCGCCGGGAAACACGATGGCGCCCGAGCTGTATTTGACGAACATGGTCTTGCGCACAAAGAAGTAACGGAAGTCCATGCCGAGGTTCACGTATTTATTGAGCCCATGCTCGTGCGGCAATTCAATGCCCAGGCCAACTGACTTGCCGTTGACACTCGCCGCTCCCCTGTTGGCCGCTTCCATGATGCCGGGGCCGCCACCGGTGATAACCGCCACGCCGCGCTGGGCAATCTTACGGCCGACCGTGCGCGCCGCCTTGTAGGCCGGGTCCGTCTTGGGCGTGCGGGCACTACCGAAGATGGTCACCGCAGGCCCTAACTCGGCAAGTGCGCCAAAGCCATCGACAAACTCGGCCTGGATGCGCAGTACGCGCCACGGATCGGCATGCAGCCAGTCGGTCGACTCCTCGGGCGCCAGCAGGTTGGCGTAGGTGTTGTCCTTAGGAATCATGGGGCCGCGCATGACCACGGGGCCGCGGCGGTACGTCTCGTCGTAGGCAGGCTCGCCCTCGACGTTCTCATTCTTAATCATGGGCACTCCTATCGAGAAAAAGAAAAGCGGGCGGGGTCGACGCCATGCGCCAAACACCCGCCCGAACATCAACTATTCGGTATGGTACCCACGATGCATCAAGTGCTTGCAAGCTATCGGTCAGCGGTCGTGCGGCCGGTGTCAGCAAATGTGACGACCGGCCGTCGCTCGCCCCTTGCCGTTGCCCGCGCTCTGCAAGCGCCCGCGCCGCTCTTAGTAGTCCACCGCCGCAGGGCTGTTCATCCAGTCGCTCACAAACGCGCCGTAGCGGCCCTCGATAATGGCCTGGCGGGCACGCTGCATAAGGTTGAGCAGGTAGTAGATGTTGTGCATCGAAAGCAGGATGCCGCCGAGCATCTCCTTCTGCGTGACCATGTGGCGAATGAGCGCGCGGCTGTAGCCGCCCGTGCACACCGGGCAGGTGCAGGTGGGGTCGATGGGGCCGTCGTCGTGCGCAAAACGCGCGTTGCGGAAGTTAAGGCGACCTTCACTGGAGAATGCCGTGCCCATGCGGCCGGTGCGCGTCGGCAGCACGCAGTCGAACATATCGATGCCCACGCCCACGCCGCGCACGAGCGTCGTCGGGTTGCCGACGCCCATCAGGTAGCGCGGCTTGTGCTTGGGCATGTACTCGCTCACAAGCGGCGCCAGGGTCTCGAACATGGTCTCGTGGTCCTCGCCCACCGAGTAGCCGCCGATGCCGTAACCGGGGAAGTCGCCGCACTCCTCCAGATGGCGCAGAGAGCGCAGGCGCAGATCCAAATGCATGCCGCCCTGGACGATGCCAAAGAGCGCCTGGTCATCGCGGGTGTGAGCCTTGTAGCAGCGCTCGGCCCACATGCTCGACAGCTCCACCGCGCGCTCAACGTAGGCGCGCGTGGCGGGATAGCCCGGGCACTGGTCCAGCTGCATGCAGATGTCGGAGCCGAGCTTCATGGCGATCTCCATGTTGTCCTCGGGTGTCCAGAACACGTGGCGGCCGTCGTAATCGTTGACGATAAAGCGCACGCCCTCGTCGGTGAGCTTGACGGCGTCGTTGTGGCTGAACACCTGGAAACCGCCCGAGTCGGTGAGGATAGGACCGTGCCAGTTCATAAACTTGTGCAGGCCGCCCAGCTCGGCGATAGTGTCCTCGCCGGGACGCATGGACAGATGATAGGTGTTGGCAAGCACGATCTGGGCGCCGAGCTGTTTGACGGTCTCGGTGGGGATGCCCTTGACGTTTGCCTTGGTGCCCACGGGCATAAAGATCGGCGTCTCGATGTCGCCGTGCGGGGTGTGCAGCACGCCGGCACGCGCATGCGTCGTCGGATCCTCGGCGATCAGGTCGAATTTAAAAAGGCTCTGGTCCATAAACTGGAACTCCTTGGTTGCGGTTCATACGCAAACCATTATACGGGCAACCCGCAAACCGCACCGACTCGACAGAAACTGGTGCAAAGGAAACCTGCCCCCTTGCACCAATGCACCAATGCACCAATGCACCAGGATAAAAATGATCCGTTTTCCTCCGTCCCCAACGGATCATTTCCGACAGCCACAGCAACGCCGATGCTATGGCACCGACAGACACTATGACCCAATCCGAGGGCACTAAAAAGACAGGAGCCCCCGCTCGTGGCCGCGGGTCGGGGCTGCGACAATGATGTTGAAGTGCCATAGGCGCAGCCGCGCCG
>URCS01000024.1 GCA_900546455.1 uncultured Collinsella sp.
CCTCGGGGAAGTTCGCGAAGCCCACTTCCCCGAGGAAGGGCACCCGCCCGGAGCAGGCCCCAGCGCGAGACCGTCCCGGATGCTATTCGTTGTCGCCAGCGGTCATCTGGGTTGCGGAGAGCGCGCCGTCGGCTGCGGTTGCGGCAGCGGCGTCGGGCCAGACCCAGTCGGTGAAGGCCGGGTGATCGTAGCCCTCGTCGCAAGCGAACTCGAAGGCCTCGGTGCGGAAGGCCTCCCACTCGTTGATCTGCTCGGCAAACTTGTCGGCATCGACCATGCGCAGCACGTCGGCAGCCAGGGCCCAGCGGTCCATGTTGTTCAGGCGCAGCATGTCGAACGGTGTGGTCGTGGAGCCCTTCTCCTCGTAGCCGTGGACGCGGAAGGCGTCGTGGCCGGGGCGGTTCCAAATCAGGCGGCGAATCGTGCCGGCATAGGCGTGGAACGCGAAGAGGACGGGCTTCTCGCCGCAGCCGAAGCATTCAGCCCAGCGCTCGTCGCTGATAGCCTGGTCGTTCTCGCAGGCGTTCTGGATCTTGAGCAGGTCGACCACGTTGACGAACCAAACCTTGATGCCCAGCTCGCGCAGCATATCGGTTGCCGCCAGGGCCTCGAGCGTCGGCACGTCACCGCAGGTGGCAACGACGACGTCGGCCTCGGCAAGCGAGTTGGCGGTCGATGCCCACTCCCAGGTCGCGACGCCCTCGGCGAGCTCGGCCTTGGCCTCGTCGACCGTCTGGAAAGTCGGGGCGGGCTGCTTGCCGCAGAAGATGGCGTTGACGCAATCGGTGGACTGGTAGACGCGCTCGGCCACGGCAAGGGCCATGTTGGCATCTGCCGGATAGTAGGCGTTTACGATATGCGTGTCGTTGGCCTTGTTGAGCAGCAGATCGATAAAGCCCGGGTCCTGATGCGAGTAGCCGTTGTGGTCCTGGCGCCAGACATGGCTCGAAAGCAGAATGTTGAGGCCGCTGATGGGTGCGCGCCACGGAATCTCGCGCTTGGTGGCCTCGAGCCACTTGCAGTGCTGGTTGACCATGGAATCGACCACATGGACAAAGCTCTCGTAGGAGCTCCAAACACCGGAGCGACCGGTGAGCACATAGGCCTCGAGGAAACCCTCGCACTGATGCTCGGACAGCTGCTCCACGACCTTGCCGGAACCGGCCAGCAGCTCGTCGTTGGCATCATCCGCATAGAAGCCGGCATCCCACTGCTTCTTGGTCACCTTGTAGGCAGCTTGCAGGCGGTTGGACGCAGTCTCGTCAGGGCCGAAGATGCGGAAGTCGTCCATGTTCTTGGCAAGAACATCGGCAGTGTACTCACCAAAGACGCGGGCGGCCTCGGTGGAGCCCCAGCCATGACCCTTAGTTGCGACGGGGACCTCGTGGGCATGAATATCGGGCAGCTCGAGCTCGCGACGCACCTTACCGCCGTTCGCGTTGGGGTTGGCGCCGATGCGCAGCTCGCCGGTCGGCATAAAGGCCGTCACCTCGGGGCGCACCTGGCCCTCGGGCGTAAAGAGCTCCTCGGGCTTGTAGGAACGCAGCCACTCGCGCAGCACGCGGAAGTGCTCGTGGGTGTCCTTGGCACTCGCCAGCGGCACCTGATGCGCGCGCCAGGAGTCCTCGGTCTTCTTGCCGTCGATGTGCTTGGGGCAAGTCCAGCCCTTGGGCGTACGGAACACAATCATGGGGTAGGCCGGGCGAACCACGGTCTCGCCTGAGGCGGCCTGGGCCTGCGCGGTGGCCTTGATGTCACAGATCTCGTCAAAGACCTGCTCAAACAGGGCAGCGAAACGCGCATGAATGCTTGCGTGGCTCTCGTCGTCAAAGCCGGCGACAAAGAAGTGCGGCTTATAGCCCATGCCCTCAAAGAACTTGGTGAGCTCTTCGTCGGACACGCGGGCGAGGATGGTGGGGTTGGCGATCTTGTAGCCGTTGAGGTGCAGGATTGGCAGGACGATGCCGTCGGTTGCCGGGTTCACGAGCTTGTTGGATTGCCAAGAGGTCGCGAGCGGGCCGGTCTCGGACTCGCCGTCGCCCACCACGGCCACGGCCAACAGGCTCGGGTTGTCCATGACGGCACCGTAAGCGTGGCTGAGCGTGTAGCCGAGCTCACCGCCCTCGTGGATGGAACCGGGCGTCTCGGGCGCAAAGTGGCTCGGGATGCCGCCGGGATAAGAGAACTGGCGGAAGAACTTCTGCAGGCCGGCCTCGTCATTGGTGATGTCGGGGCGAATCTCGCGGTAGGTGCCGTCGAGCAGCGACTGAGCAGTACCGGCGGGGCCGCCGTGACCAGGGCCCATCAAGAAGATAGCATTCTGGTTGTGGTCGGTGATCAGACGATTGACGTGACCGAACAGGAAGTTGATGCCGGGCGTGGTACCCCAGTGGCCAACCAGGCGGTGCTTAACGTCCGGACGACCAAAGTCGCGCACCTCACCGGTTTTCTCATCAACAAAGTCGGGGCGCATTAGCGGGTTAGAGCGAAGGTAGATCTGACCGACGGACAGATAGTTCGATGCGCGCCAATACAGGTCGACGCCCTCGAGCTCGGAAGCCGGCACCTCGTGGCCCAGCTTTTGCCACGGCGTCCCCAGTGTTTTAGCCATTGTTTATGTCCCTTCGCTGTGTGGTCACCCTCCGATACGGCAACCTTTCGTTGGGACTAGTATATTTGCTAAAACGTTTTATCATGATGAAAAAACGTTTTACCACCCTTATCAATCGCATCGATCAACAAAACGCGACATTCACCTGCGGCATTGCCCGTCACAGGTGCTCCACATTCGATCTCTGCAAATTGATAAACGTGTTTAGTTGTGTTTAGTAAGCTCGAGCACGCTGCCCTTAACGATAAGCTCCGGCTCCAGAACGACCTCTTCGGCACGCCTGCCGCCCCTACCGGCAAGACGCTTGGACATGCAGCCAAAAGCATGCTCCGCAAGGACACCAGGGTCCTGCTCAATCGCGGTCAGCGCCGGCTCAAAGAGAACGTCGGCCGCCGAGTTGTCATAGCTCACCACCGAGATATCGCCCGGAATGCTCTTCCCCATCTCGTGCAAGCGCTTGAGCAAACCGAGGGCAATGTTATCCGAGCTTGCGAACACGGCAGTGGCGTCAGTTGCGAGCACCGCCTCCGAGGCCTCGTATGCGCTCGGAATGTAGTACTCGCTCTCAAACTCCAAACGTGCGTCGATCGGCAGGCCAACCTCACGCAGCGCGCGCTCATAGCCGGCAAGTCGCTTGCGACCCGTATTGGAACGGCGGGCATTAACCAAGCAGGCGATGCGACGGTGACCTTGCTCGATCAGATAGCGGGTGGCCATATAGCCGCCCATCTCGTGGTCGAACATCACCTTGTCGCACTCGAGCCCCTCAATGGCACGGTCGACCATTACCGCCGGGATGGGCAGGTGGCTGACTTCTTCGCGCAGGGCGCGGTCGTCGGAGAACTCGTCACCCACCACCAGAAAGACGCCATCAACGCCGCGCGTCACCAGCTGGCGCAGCAGCTCCAGATCGTCATCGGCGCTGCCGCCCGAGCTGGTAATGAAGAGCGCATAGCCGTCCTCGCGGCAGCGCTTTTCCAGGCTACCGGCGAGCGAGGCAAAAAAGCGGCTCTCGATGTTAGGGACGATAAGGCCCAGCGTGCGCGACTCGCGCATGACCAGGCTGCGCGCAATCTGGTTGGGAACATAGTGGTTGCGCGCCGCGACCTCCTTGATGAGCTTGCGGTTTTCTTCCGAGATGCGACAGGGCCGATTATTGAGAACAAGCGAGACCGACGAGGGGGAAAGCCCCACCTCCTGGGCGATCTGCTTGAGGGTGACTTTGTTGGCCATCTCGCTCCTTCCGGGTTTACGCGCAATCTCTTGAAAGTATAGCGACTACCCCTCTACCTCGGTGATAAACACTTTACCAATCCGGTGGACGGCTGTTTTATCGCCGCCAGCGCACCAAATCCGTCCGGGTGGGGTATATTGCAATCGATTGATGACAACGACCACCAAAAGGCGGATATTCGTATGCACGAGAACGACTTTTTTAACGAGGACCTGCTGTGCGCGCTCGCTGGCGTTGCCGGCGAGGACAACGTGCTGATGAGCGAGCCCATGCGCGAGCACACCACGTTTAAGATCGGCGGCCCGGCCGACGTCTTTGTCACGCCCGATACCGAGCAGGGCCTCGTCGCCACGCTCGATACCTGCTATCGCTGCGATCTGCCACTCACCATCGTGGGCAACGGCTCCGACTTGCTCGTCGGCGACAAGGGCATCCGTGGCGTCGTCGTGGCGCTGGGCGAGGGACTCTCCGACATTACGGTCGACGGCACGCACGTCACGGCGGCAGCCGGCGCCTTGCTTTCCGATGTCGCCGCGGCGGCAGCCGAGGCCGGTCTCACCGGCATGGAGCCCATCTCGGGCATTCCCGGATCGGTCGGCGGCGCCTGCTACATGAACGCCGGAGCATACGGCGCCTGCATGGCCGATGTGCTGGAGTCCGTGCGCGTCTACAAGCCCGCCCGCATGCTCGACGACGGCACCCGCGGTAGCGGCAGCATTATCGAGTTCGATGTCGACGAGCTCAACCTGGGTTATCGCAAGAGCCGCATCGCCGACGACGGCTTCATCGTGCTTTCGGCCACTTTCAATCTCGCCCCGGGCAACGCCGCGATGATCAAGGCCGACATGGATGACTACCGCCAGCGCCGCGAGGACAAGCAGCCGCTCGACATGCCGAGCGCCGGCTCCACCTTCAAGCGCCCCGAGGGCTACTTTGCCGGCAAGCTCATCATGGACGCCGGCCTGCGAGGACACGCCATCGGCGGCGCACAGGTGAGCGAAAAGCACTGCGGCTTCATCGTCAACGCCGACCACGCCACCGCCGCCGATGTCGACGAACTCATCCGCCACATCCAAACAACCGTCAAAGACCAATTCGACGTAGACCTAGAACCCGAAGTCCACCGAGTAGGCGAATTCCTCTAAAAAAGAAGGCCCCGAAAGGGGCCTTCACTTTCTTTAATTCAGACAACCAGTCCGGTGTGTCGCGCCCCGAACCCAAGAGGGCCGGGACAGTCCGAGAGGCATAAGGTTGATCGCGAGTTCCGCACGAGCCGGAGAGCACTTAATGTGCTCTCCGTGCGAGCAGGACTGCCCGAGCAGGCAACCTTATGCCTCTCGGACTGTCCCGGCCCAACTTGCGTTACGACAGCGCAATACCGCCAAGCCAGCCCCAACGCACGCCCGACCCAGTACCATAGAAGCTAATAAACGAATCAAGCGACTTAGACGTAATGGCACCCTCGTTGCTCATAACGATGCCACCGCCAACGTAGATACCCACATGACCGTAGATAAGGCCCGGAGCACCCGTGCCGCTGTGCGAGGAATCGGCCACGATCATGCCCACCTGCAGCGCCGAGCGGTCGGAGCTATAGCACCAGGCGTTGAACATGTCACACGCGTTGCCGCCAAAATAACCCACGCCGGCATTGCGGAAGACGTTGGTAACCCAGGCAGCACACCAGCCCTGGCCGGGAGAAGGCGTCGAGTAGCACGCATTGACGACGGCCTGCTGCTTGCCCGAACCGCCCGTCTGTTGCGGGGTGCCGCTGGCATACGAGCCGCCGCCCGAGCTCGAACCACCCGAAGAAGAGCCCGTGTTCGCAGAGGCCGCGGCTGCCGCAGCCGCCTTCCTAGCGGCCTCCTCGGCCTGGGCGGCAGCGAGGATCTCGGAATCGCGCTGAGCCATGAGCTCCTTGACGTCGTCGGAAAGACCGTTCAGCACGGTCTGGACTTCTTGCTGCTTGGCCTGCATATCCTGCATCTGAGCCGTCTGCCGGTCCTTGAGTTTCTCCAGGTTGGCCTTTTGTGCTTCGAGCTCGGTCTTCTGCGCGTCGAGCTCAGCCTGAATCGTCTGGATATCCTCGATGGCATCGCGGTCGCTCTTGTTGATCTTCTCAACGTAATGCGCGTTGGCGACGAGTTCCTCAAACGAGCCAGAGGCCAGCAGCAGCGACAGGATGTTCGTGCCGCCGGACTTGTAGCTGGCGGCCACGCGATCGGAAAGGTCGTTGCGCTTCTTCTTGAGTTCGGCCTTCTTTTCATCGATCTGGGCCTGCGTGTCGTCAATCTTGCCCTGGACATTCTCGATGTCGTTGAGGGTCTGGGCATTCTTGTTGGCCAGCGCCGCATACTCATTTGCGATGCTGTCGAGCTGGGCCTGAACCTCGTCGAGCTGGGCCTGGGCGGCATTCAATTTATCAGTGGTTTCTTTGGAAGCCTCCGCCGCATGGGCGCGAGTGGGCAGGCCAAAAAGAACTGCCGCAGAAGCGGCGCCGAACAGGGCCTTAAGGGCAGTGCGGCGCGAGAGCTCCTGGGAAAGGATGGAATCGCTGTTTGGTGACATATGTACTCCGTTACATGCTTATTTATATGTCGCTCAACTCATACATATTAGCGTACATATGGCGCGTCCCAACGATTTCCACGAACGGCAGGAAACTACAAGGTCGGCGGCTCGTAAGCAATTGTCAAATTTGAGGTAACAATTGAGCAAGCTCTTATATGAGTACGTTAACATAATCCTCTGCTTTTCCTACAGTGCACCATTTGGGCGTCCCCGCCTGCGCTATACTCCCCTCTAGAAGTGTTCCTGATTCGATAGGAGACTACATGTCCAAAGCACTCGACCCCAAAGACATCTGCGTCCTCGTTACCGGTGGCGCCGGCTTTATCGGCTCGCACACCGTCGTTCAGCTGCTCGAGGGTGGCTACCAGGTCGTCATCGTCGATGATCTCTCCAACTCCAGCGCCGTCGCCGTCGACCGCGTCAAGACCATCGTGGGCGACGAGGCCGCCAAGAACCTCACCTTCTACGAGGCCAACGTGCTCGACCGCGATGCGATGAACAAGATCTTCGATACCCATCAGATCGACCGCGTCATCCACTTTGCCGGCTTTAAGGCCGTCGGCGAGTCGGTGAGCAAGCCCGTCGAGTACTACCACAACAACATCGAGAACACCCTGGTGCTCATCGACGTCATGCGCAACCATGGCTGCAAGTCCATCATCTTCTCGAGCTCCTCGACCGTCTACGGCGACCCGGACAACCCGCCCGTCACCGAGGAAGACCCCAAGAAGCCCGCAACCAACCCCTATGGCTGGACCAAGTGGATGATCGAGCAGATCCTTATGGACGTCCACACCGCCGACCCCGAGTGGGACGTCGTGCTGCTCCGTTACTTCAACCCCATCGGCGCTCATCCGTCGGGCCTGATCGGCGAGGACCCCAAGGGCATCCCCAACAACCTGGTGCCCTATGTCGCCCAGGTCGCCGTGGGCAAGCTCGAGGCCGTTCAGGTCTTTGGCAACGACTACCCCACCCCCGACGGCACCGGCGTGCGCGACTACATCCACGTGTGCGATCTGGCCTCTGGTCACGTTGCCGCCCTTAACTGGATGAACGGCAAGACCGGCGTCGAGATCTTCAACCTGGGCACCGGCACCGGCACCTCGGTACTCGAGGTCGTCGCCGCCTTCTCCAAGGCTTGTGGCAAGGAGCTGCCCTACGTGATCCGCGAGCGCCGCGCCGGCGACATCGCTGCCAACTGGTGCGATGCCTCCAAGGCCGAGCGCATGATGGGCTGGAAGGCCCAGTACGACATCGCGGACATGTGCCGCGATAGCTGGAACTGGCAGAGCCACAACCCCAACGGCTTCGCCGACGCCGAGTAGCAAAAACCTACATACCGTTCTTGCCCCGATCTCACGTTGTGAGGTCGGGGCTTTTTCATGGCATGTAGGCATTCGCCGAAAATCGACCAACTTTTTTATCTTGCCTGTACATGTTTAAACAACATGTTTTACAATAGGCGTATCGAATCAGAACATCGGAGGCGGACTGCATACCCATCGGCAGGCCGACCCCACAACAAGAAGGTTGGTGAGCGCATTCATGGAGCGTGCAAGCGGCGTCCTCATGCCCGTCTCATCTCTGCCCGGACCATACGGAATCGGCGGCTTTGGCTGGAATGCCTACGACTTCGTCGATTTTCTCGCCTCGTGCAAACAACATTACTGGCAGATTCTGCCCCTTACGACGACCAGCTATGGCGATTCGCCCTATCAGTCGTTCTCGGCCCGCGCAGGCAACCCCAACTTTATCGACTTTGCCGAGCTTATCGAGGCAGGGTATCTGGAGCAGCGCGATATCGATGGCGTGTATCTGGGATCCGACCCCAGCAATGTCGACTACGGTGCTATCTTTGGCGGCCGCCGTCAGATTCTCGACCGCGCCGCCGAGCGCTTTGCTGCCGACAAGCCGGCCGATTTCGATGACTTTATCCAGGCCAACGAGGACTGGCTCATCCCCTACTGTGAGTTCATGACCGTCAAAGAGGAGTGCGGTCTCAAGGCGTTTTGGGAGTGGCCCGCGGAGCTCCGCACCCGCGGCGAGGCTTCCGCCAAGGTCTGCACCGACCATCCGGCGCGTATGCTCTACCACCAGATGACGCAGTACTTCTTCGATCGCCAGTGGAGCCGCCTCAAGGCCTATGCCAACGAGCGCGACATTCTCATCATCGGCGACCTGCCCATCTATGTCTCGCGTGACTCCGTCGAGATGTGGGCGACACCCGAGCTCTTTAAGATCGACGCCGCCGGCAATCCCGTGAGCGTCGCCGGCACGCCGCCCGACCAGTTCTCGGCCACCGGCCAGTACTGGGGCAACCCCATCTACGACTGGGACGCCATGGAGTCCGACGGCTTCTCCTGGTGGGAGGGCCGCATTCGCGCCGCCCTCGACATGTACGACGTCATCCGCCTGGATCACTTCCGCGGCTTCGAGGCCTATTGGGAGGTGCCGTTCTCCTCGCCCGATTCGTCCTACGGTTCGTGGACGCAGGGTCCCGGCCTCAAGTTCTTCAAGACGCTCGAGGAAAAGCTCGGCACGCTGCCCATCATCGCCGAGGACCTGGGTTTCCTCACTCCCGGTGTCATCGACATGCGCGACAACTCGGGTTTCCCCGGCATGAAGATCCTGCAGTTCGCCTTTGATGGCACCAACTCGTACTACCTGCCGCATAACTACATCGCCAACACCGTCGCCTATGTGGGCACCCACGACAACGAGACGGCGCGCGGCTGGTTTGAGGGAACGGCCACCCCGCGTCAGCGCGAGCAGGCAGCCCTGTACACCCATCAGCAGGCCGGCGAACCCATGGCAGATGCACTCAATCGCACCATCGCCGCCAGCGTGAGCGACACGTGCATCTACACCATGCAGGACCTGCTTAACCTGGGCAATGAGGCGCGCATCAACACCCCTGCCACCCTGGGCGGCAACTGGACCTGGCGCATGCTCGACGGCGCCATCACCCGCGAGCTCGAGCACAAACTCACCGACTGGACCGAGACCTACTTCCGCATCCCGTCGGAAGCCGAAATCGAGCTTCCTCAATAGGAGCTACCGCGCCCGACCCCTCCCCACCGTGCGGACGCGCTTGCTTTTCCCGCGCGAGGCCACCCCAATCCCCTCGCGCGGGATTCTTTTGAATTTCTGACATGTAGTCAACTCACCACAGGAGGAAACATGCCCCGCATCAATCTCGCGGATCTTGCCGAGCAGTCCTTTGGAACTTCGCTCGAGCAACTCGATGACCGCCGCATTTACAAACTGCTGGTCAAGCTCGTGCAGGAGCGCTCCGCCGCCCGCCCGCTCAACAACGGCAAGAAAAAGCTCTATTACATTTCCGCCGAATTTTTGATCGGCAAGCTGCTCATCAACAACATGATCGACCTCGGCATCTACGACGAGGTTAAGGACCAGCTCACCGCCGCAGGCCACGACCTCAACAAGATCGAGGAATTCGAGGTCGAGCCGTCACTCGGCAACGGCGGCCTGGGCCGCTTGGCCGCATGCTTCCTGGATTCCATCGCCACGCTGGGCTTGACCGGCGATGGCGTGGGCCTCAACTATCACTACGGTCTGTTCCGTCAGCGCTTTGTCGACAACCAGCAGAAGGCCGTCCCCGACGAGTGGCTCGGTGAGCAGGACATCCTAGTCGACGATGACCGCTCCTACACCGTCGAGTTCGGCGATTTTGCCGTTACTTCCAAGCTCGTCAACATCGATGTGCCCGGTTACGGCCAGCCCACCAAGAACCGCCTGCGCCTGTTCGACCTGGCGAGCGTCGACGACGGCCTGGTCCCCGGCAGCTCCATCGACTTCGACAAGACCGAGATCGCCAAGAACCTCACCTTGTTCCTCTACCCCGACGATTCCGACGAGCAGGGCCGCCTACTTCGCATCTATCAGGAGTACTTCATGGTGAGCAACGCCGCCCAGCTCCTGATCGACGAGGCCGTCGAGCGCGGCAGCAACCTGCACGATCTGGCCGACTATGCCGTGGTCCAAATTAACGACACGCACCCCACCATGGTCATCCCCGAGCTCATTCGCTTGCTCACCACCGAGCATGGCATCGAGTTTGACGAGGCCGTGACCATCGTACGCTCCATGGTCGCCTACACTAACCACACGATTCTTGCCGAGGCGCTCGAGAAGTGGCCGCTCGCCAGCCTGCAGAAGGTCTCCCCTGCCATCGCCGACATTATCGTCAAGCTCGATGAGATCGCGAAGGCCGAGCACGATGACCCGCGCGTCGCCATCATCGACGAACACGATACCGTCCACATGGCCCACATGGACATCCACTTTGGCTTCTCCATCAACGGCGTAGCCGCCCTCCACACCAAGATCCTGGAGGACACCGAGCTTCATCCGTTCTACGAAATCTATCCCAAGAAGTTCTCCAACAAGACCAACGGCATCACCTTCCGCCGCTGGGTCCATGGGGCCAACCCCGCGCTCGCCAGCCTGCTCGACGATGTGATCGGCACCGACTGGCGCAGCACCGGCGATCTGAGCAAACTCGCCAAGTTCGCCGACGACAAGGATGTTCTTGAGCGCCTGGCCGCCACCAAGACCGAGGCCAAGGCCATCATGCGCCAGTTCATGGCGCTCGAGCAAGGCGTGACTATCCCGTCCAACGCCATCATCGATGTTCAGGTCAAGCGTATCCACGAGTACAAGCGCCAGCAGATGCTCGCACTCTACATCATCTGGAAGTACCTCGATATCAAGAACGGCAACAGACCTAAGCACCCCGTCACCATCATCTTTGGCGGCAAGGCGGCGCCTGCCTACACTATCGCGCAGGACATCATCCATCTGATCCTGACGCTGTCGCAGTGGATTGCAAACGACCCCGACGTGGCTCCCTACCTGCAGGTTGTCATGATCGAGAACTACAACGTCACTGCCGCCGAGCGCGTGATCCCCGCCGCTGACATCTCCGAGCAGATCAGCCTGGCCTCCAAGGAGGCGAGCGGCACCTCCAACATGAAGTTCATGCTCAACGGCGCCCTAACCCTGTGCACGCTCGACGGTGCCAACGTGGAGATTGCCGAGCTCGTGGGCGACGAGAACATCTATACCTTTGGTGCCTCGTCCAAACAGGTCGAGCAGCTCTACGCCGACGGCACCTACAACGCCGGTGCGCTCTACCGCAAGCCCGGAATTAAACTGCTGGTGGACTTCATCACCAACCCGGCCTTTATGGCAACCGGCAACGCCGAGCGCCTGCAGCGCCTGCACGACGACATTAAAGGCAAGGACTGGTTTATGGCCCTGCTCGACATTGAGGAGTACATCCAGACCAAGGAGCGCGTGCTGGCCGACTACGAGGACCAGGACGCTTGGATGCGCAAGGCGCTCATCAATATCGCCAACGCCGGCACCTTCTCGTCCGACCGTACGATCTCCCAGTACAACGACGAGATCTGGCACCTGAGCTAGCTCATTCCCCTTACCAATCCTCTTGAGAAACGGAGTCGTGGCAACACGGCTCCGTTTTTTGTGCCCGCACGTTATCCTGTGATCCGACTCGGCCAAACAATCTCGATCCGTAGCGATTACTCAACCAAAACGGTCCCAGCCGTTACAGATTGAGACATACCGGCCCCTCCCCTTGGGTTTATCTCAATCTGTAACATCTAGCAGGTGTAATTCGCCTTTGGTGTTACAGATTTAGATGAAATGGTTGGCACAGCGGAACCGTCTCGATCTATAACATCTAACGTCCGAAATCGGCCCTACCTGTTACAGATCAAGACAAACTGACAGGCGGAAAGCCCCAACACAAAGAAAGGCTCCCCTCTCGTCCAGTGGACGGGAGGGGAGCCTTATATGTGACCACGGCAAAAGGATGGCAAAGCCGCAGTCGCCCAAAGGGAGGGCCTGGATGCACCGGGCCTAGATAAGGTTCTTGCCAGACACCTTATCGAAGAGATGAGTCGCGTTCTTCTCGAACTTGAACCAGATGGGGTCGCCCGCCTTGAGCGCACCCTTGGCCTCAAGGTCGACAACGGGAATGATCAGGACGAACTGGCCATCGGGAGCAGTCACGTGGACATGCTCGGTCGAACCCATGAGCTCGGTCACCTCGACGGTGCCCTGAAGCGCACCCTCCTCGCCCTTGTCGGCAAGCAGAATCTGCTCGGGGCGCACGCCGGCCGTAATCTCTTTCACGTCGCCGCCGTCCCAGTTGAGGGCAAGCTGAGCGCAAGTCTCGGGGGCAAGCGCCACGTTCATATCCTCGGTCTTGACGGTAAAGCCGTTCCCCGAGCGCACCAGCTGAGCATCGAAGAAGTTCATCTGCGGCACGCCGATGAAGCCGGCGACGAAGATGTTCGCGGGATGGTTGAAGACCTCCTGCGGCGTGGCGATCTGCTGGACAACGCCGTCCTTCATGACCACGATGCGGTCGCCGAGGGTCATAGCCTCGGTCTGGTCGTGGGTAACGTAGATGAAGGTGCCCTTGATCTCGTGACGCAGCTTAATGAGCTCGGCACGCATCTGGTTACGAAGCTTGGCATCCAAGTTGGACAGCGGCTCGTCCATCAGGAAGACCTTGGGGTCACGCACGATGGCGCGGCCGATAGCGACACGCTGGCGCTGGCCGCCGGAGAGCGCCTTGGGCTTACGGTCGAGGTACTCGGTAATGCCCAGAATCTCGGCAGCAGAACGAACCTTGCGGTCGATCTCGTCCTTGGGAACCTTCTTGAGCTCGAGCGTAAATGCCATGTTCTCGTACACCGTCATATTGGGGTACAGAGCGTAGCTCTGGAACACCATGGCGATGTCGCGGTCCTTGGGCGCCACGTCGTTGACACGCTTGCCGTCGATGAGCACATCGCCCGAGGTAATGTCCTCCAGGCCGGCGACCATGCGCATCGTCGTGGACTTACCGCAGCCAGAGGGGCCAACGAGGACGACGAACTCCTGGTCGTGAACGGTGAGGTTGAAGTCCTCTACAGCGAGCACACCGTCCTCGGTAACCTTGAGGTTGTGCTTCTTCTCCTCAGTCTTCTTCTTTTTGCCAAAGAAGCCTTTCTTTTTTGACTCGTTGTTGGGATACACCTTCTGAACATGTTTGAGAACGATCTCGGCCATGTCTCTACCTTTCGATATGCGGCGCCGCGCTGAGGGGCGCCGCAGAAACTTGCAAAACAGTTACGGCATTAGCCCTTGACGGCACCTGCCACCACGCCGTCGATGATGTACTTCTGACAGAGGATGTACATGATAACGATGGGGATAACGACCATCATGATGCAGGCCATCATGGGGCCGAGCTCGACGTGGCCGTAGCCGCCGCGGAAGTACTGGATCAAGATAGGAATGGTCTTGTACTTGGTGGAGTCGAGCGTAAGGTAGGGCAGCAGATAGTCGTTCCAGACCCACATGGTCTCGAGGATGCCGACCGAAAGATAGGTGGGCTTCATGATGGGAAGGACGATCTTAAAGAACACCTGGACCGGGTTGCAGCCATCAATCATGGCCGCCTCCTCGATCTCGAGCGGGATGTTCTTTACAAAACCGGCGAACATAAAGACCGCCAGGCCCGCGCCAAAGCCCAGATAGATAAAGCAGATGTTGAACGGCGTGTTAAAGCCGATGCGGTCCGCCAAATTGGACAGCGTGAACATGAGCATCTGGAACGGCACGACCATCGAGAACACGAACAGGTAATAGAAGAAGTTCGAGATCTTGTTGTTGACACGAACCACGTACCAAGCGCACATGGAGCAGCACACCAAGATCAGCACGACCGACGTGACCGTGATGATGAGCGAGTACATAAATGCCGAGGCAAAGCCCTGCTCGTTAAGGGCGTGCATGTAGTTTGCGAGGCCGTTGAACGTCTCGGGCGTGAGCAGATCGAATGCCGTGGTGGTGCTGATTGCGGTCGCTTTCTTAAAAGAATTAAGCGCAATCATGAACACGGGGTAGATCCACGCGAGCGACAGGATCGTAAAGAAAATCGAGAGCGCGCGGTTGATAACCTTATCGCGTTTCATTACTGCTGCACCTCCTTGGACCTCGTGGCCTTAAGCTGGATCATGGAGATGGCCACGACCAGGATGCAGAAGATAACCGCCTTGGCCTGACCAATGCCCTGCCATGCGATACCGGCACGCGAATAGAACGTGTTGTAGATGTTCAGGGCGAGCATCTCGGTGGAGTGCGCGGGGGCGCCGCCGGTAAGGGCGAGGTTCTGGTCGAACAGCTTAAAGCCGTTGGTGATGGACAGGAACAGGCAGATGGTGATCGTCGGCATCAGGTTAGGGATCTTAACCTTCCAAAACGTCTGCCATGCCGTGGCACCGTCGACCTTGGCGGCCTCGATGTAGTCGGACGGAATAGACTGCAGACCAGCGATGTAGATGATCATCATGTAGCCGACCTGCTGCCACAGGGTCAGGATGATAAGGCCCCAGAAGCCAGCAGCAGAGTTAAGGGCGATGAGCTGGGCGCCCACGTTGGAGAGCAGGCAGTTGATCAGAATCTGCCAAATGTAGCCCAGCACGATGCCGCCGATCAGGTTAGGCATAAAGAAGATCGTACGGAAGATGTTGGTGCCCTTGAGCGCTTTGCGGGTGAGCGCCTGCGCGATGGCGAGGGCAATCACGTTGATGAGCACCGTCGACAGGAAGGCAAACGCCACCGTAAAGAAGAACGACGTGGCAAACTGCGGATCGGACAGTGCGCGCACGTAGTTCTCGATACCGACAAAGTGCGTATTGTTGATGGTAATAAACTGGCAGAACGAGAGATAGAAGCCCTGGATAAAGGGAATCACGAACCCGATCATAAACGCCAGGCACGTGGGCAGCATAAAGAGCGGCCACCAGCGCTTGAGTGCTTTGCCCATAGAAGGGTCCTTTCAATATGCAGGGGGCGGGCAAACCAACGTCTGCCCGCCCCCTGTCGCTAATCAGATAGCTTGGGCAGCAACTACTTACTCGGAAGCAGCCTTCTCGGTCTTCCAGCCATCGACGAAGGCGTTCTTGACGCCGTCCCACTTGCTGTTGTCGGCAGCATAGGCAATCAGAGCCTGCTTGAGGTTCTTCTTCCACTCCTCAGAGGGGATGTAGACGAAGTCCCAAGCGACGGTCTTCTTGCCGTCCTTGGCCATGGCAACGGCCTGCTGCGAGAAGACGTTGGTGGTTTCCTTGGCGCTCTTGAACGGGGCGGTCAGACCCATCTTGTCAGCGATGATGCTGGTGGCGGTGTCAGAAGTGACGCACCAATACATGAAGTCCTCGGTGGCCTTCTGGGCATCCTCGGAAGCCTGGGAGCTGACGCACCAGTAGTTCTCGCCGCCGGAGCACAGGCCCTGGTTCTCCTCGCCGTCGACACCGATGTAGATGGGCATCATGCCGAGCTGGTCGTCGGTCATGCCGGCCTTGGTGAGGTCAGCGTAAGCCCAGGAGCCGTTCTGATAGAAGACGGCCTTGCCGGTTGCGAACTCGTTGGTGGCGTCGTCGCCAGTCTTGGAAGCAAGCTGCGAAGGATCGCAGGTGGAGTCGGTGATATACAGGTCGAAAATCTGCTTGAAGTTGTCGAGATACTCGCCCTTGATCTCGTCGTCCTCCTGGTTGTGCTCCTTCTCGAACTCGTAGTAGAGCGGGAGGTTGGCGAGGTGGGTGGTGTAGCGCCAGCTGGAGGAGTCATCCATGCCAGCAGAAGTGAAGGCGCCCTCAATGCCGAGCTCGTCCTTGCGGGCCTGGATGTCGTCGGCACAAGCCTTCAGCTTGTCGAAGGAGTTGATGTCCTCGGCCTTGTAGCCAGCCTTCTCGAGCAGCTGCTTGTTGTAGATGATGCCGTAGCTCTCCTGGACCCAGTCGATACCCAGATCCTTGCCATCGGACTGCAGAGCCAGGGAGTCGTCAATGAGCTCACCGCGGAGCTTGGTATCGGACAGGTCGGCGCAGTAATCCTTCCAGTTCTTAAGACCGGTGGGGCCGTTGACCTGGAACAGGGTCGGAGCGGAGCTCTTGGACATCTCGGACTTGAGCTTCTCCTCGTAAGTGTTGGAGGCGGCGGTCACGATCTTGACCTCGACGCCCTTCTCCTTCTTATAGGCCTTGGCGATCTCCTTCCACTCCTTGTCGACCTCGGGCTTGAATTGGAGGAAGTAGACCTCGGCAGCGTCACCAGAAGCAGAGGAGCCGGAGCCGGCAGAACCACCGCAGCCCACGAGACCCAGACCAAGCACCGCAGCCGCGGAACCAGCAAAGCCCAGGAACTGCCTTCTGCTCATTTCGTTCTTCATTACAATCCACCCTTTCACACCGTGGCGGCACCCTTTGCCGCCGCCTTCGGAGATTGGCTCGGGGACTTTGCCCCTTTTGCTGATTTGTACAATACGCTATTTGGCTAGTTGTTTGAACAAGTATTACTAGAGCGGTAGAAAAACATCGGTGAACGGTAATTTCAACTTGATACTTGACAAGTTTTGTATAAACAATTATTTGTTATCGAATATAGAGAAAACGCCCGGTCAAGCCGATGCATCGTCGGTTTGACCGGGCGTTTTCGCTTTGAGGGCATGAGTCTCGTCAGGCTGCGAGCTAGCCGGCTATCGCTTGGAGTTGACGCGGTAGTGGAAAATCTCGGGGTGCGTACGGGCGTGCGTGACCTCGAACAAGATGCCGTCCGAGGTGTACGATTGGCTCTCCATAACGGCGACGCAGTTGTACTTACCAAGGTCCAAGTAGCTGCAGTCCTCATCGTTGGCGAGCTCGACACTCACCGTACGACGACTCGCCATCACTTTGACGCCGCGCTTGTGCTCCAGATAGTCGTAAATTGACCTTGCGGCGATCTCGGGTGTCAGGCCTTTGGCGATCGACTCCAGAAAATAGCCGTGGTCCACCTGGCGAGCGTTACCGTTAAGGCTACGGACGCGCACCACGCGAATCAACTTCTCGCCCACCTTAAAGCCCAGGCGACGAGAGAGTTGCTCGGTGCAGACCAGATGTTCAAAAGACTTAACGTCCGTCGATGCAACGGCATTGTTGCGCTTTGCAAACTCGCCAAACGACTCAACCTCTTCGAGTGCGCCCAACATGTCGGTTTCGCCCTTAAGCCAAATAACGCGCACGCCCTTGCCGTGTATGGGCTGCACAAACATCCCGTCGGCCAGCATGCTCAAAGCGCGGCGGACGGTATTGCGCGTGCAGCCAAATTCCGCGGTCAGCTCGGCTTCGGTTGGCAGCATCTCCTGAAACGCATAGGTCCCGTTAATGATGCGCGAACGGATCTCGCGGTAGATTCCTTCGTAAATCGCTTTTGGCATGACTTCACCTCTAATGAATATGTATGGCTAGGAACGATAGCATTTCTTAAAGTTGTTTAAACCGATTATCGGCAAAGCGACAGTATTTAACCGTTGACGGCTTCTGTCATGCCCAAATCGGTTTCACTCAAAACTGCCGGCACGACAATCGTCCGGTCCTCTACAATGAATCCATTGTTTAAACGTTTCACCACCCGCAACGCACCTCGATATTCGGGAGGCAGAACATGCTGCAAAAAATCCAACGCTTTGGCGGGGCAATGTTCGCGCCCGCCATGCTGTTTTCTATATCAGGCCTCATGGTCGGCGTCTCCGCTCTCGCAACGACTGCGGACATCGTCGGCGATCTCGCCGTATACGGAACCCCTTGGTATGTTTTTTGGACCATCATCCAGCGCGGCTCGTGGACGGTCTTTAAGCGCCTTCCGCTCCTTTTTGCTGTAGCGCTGCCCATCGGCCTTGCCCAAAAGCAACCGGCACGTTGCTGCCTCGAGGCACTCGTGGCCTATTTTGCCTATTGCTTCTTTTTGAGCGAAATCATTAAGCTGAGCGGAGACAATCTTGGACTTAAGTACCCGTCGTCTTTGACCTCCGCTAGCGGCATCACCATCATCGACGGCATCAAGACGCTCGACACCGGCATTATCGGCCCGCTGGCGGTATCGGCAACCGTCGTCGCCATCCATGACCGCTTCTACGATGCCAAGGTTCCCGATTGGCTCGGTACCTTCTCGGGCTCCTCACTGGTCTACCTCATCAGCTTTTTTGCCGTGTTTGCCCTTGCCGCTATCTCGGCCGCCATCGTGCCCTACGTATACGATGTAACCGATACGCTGCGTCACGCGCTTGCAGGCGTCGGTCCCTTTGGCGTGGGCATCTTTGTCTTTTTAGAACGAGCACTCGAGCCCTTTGGCCTGCACCACCTGCTCTACATGCCGATCTACTACGACAACCTGGTCATTAACGACGGCATCTACGCCACGTGGAGCAGCTTGCTCCCCATCCTCTCCCATAGCACGCGCCCCCTTAATGAGCTTGCGCCGTGGGCCGGTTTTACCGCCACCGGCTGGGTCAAGCTCTTTGGCCTTCCTGCCATCGCAGCTGCGTTCTACTCCACCGCAAAACCCGAGCGCCGCGCCGGCCTTAAGGTCATCCTTTTGCCCGCCATCGTCGCCTCGGTGGTTTGCGGCGTTACCGAGCCACTCGAATTTCTCTTTATGTTCACCCACCCCGGGCTCTTTTTGCTCTACGCCGTCTTATCGTCTTGCCTTGCCACAACCATGAATCTCTTTGGCATCGTCGGCATCTTCTCGGGCGGCCTGATGGAGATGGCAGCCTTCAACTTTATTCCGCTCATGCGCACGCATGCCGGTGCCTATCTTTTGGCGCTCGGCATCGGCCTTGCCTTTAGCCTCATCTTTTTTGTTAGTTTTCGAGCACTCATCTTGGTCTATGACCTTAAGACTCCGGGCCGCGAGGATCATGTCGCCAATCGCGCGGCAATCGATTGTTTAACGGGAAGCGACTTTGCCAAAGAGCAATCTCCCAATGACGAGGTCAATAGTCGATCCGATCAAGATCACGTCCTCGCTGAGCGGGTAATTCAGCTTTTAGGTGGCGTTGGCAATATCGTGGGCGCAACCAACTGCGCCACGCGCCTGCGCGTCGAGGTCGCAGACCCTTCCATCGTTGCAGATAACGCGTCGTTTGTCGCGGTGGGCGCCAAGGGCCTCATCATTACGGGCAAGACCGCCCAGGTGATTATCGGCATCTCCGTTCCCCGCGTTAAAGAGCATTTTGACCAGATCATGGGCCTCGAGCCGGAATTTGTGCCCGCCACCTCGGCCTCCCCTGCCGCCAGCGCAGCCCATAAGCGCGGCGATATTTGCTTCTTCGATATCGACGGAACGCTCGCCTGGCAAGACCCCAGGCTCGCCCAAGACCTTCCCGAAGACGAGCGGGACCTCTCCCCCTATCCCAACGAGGCGGTTTCGCAGGCAATCCGCGAGTTTGTCGCCAACGGCAACATGGCCTTTATCTGCACGGGACGCACCCTGAGCTGCATCCACCCCAAACTTCTTGAGCTGCCTTGGACCGGCATCGTCTGTCTTGCGGGCGGTTACGCCGAGATCAACGGACACGCAATTCGCGATCTGTCGATGACGCCCAGTATGCTGCAGCGTCTTGCCCCCTACCTTGAGCAATCGGGCGAGGTCATCCGCTTTGAGGGCCTCAACGGCGTCGTGCGCATGAGTGCCGATGCGCCCGATGCTCCCGGATACGCGCGCACCCTGGGCGACGCAGTCACGCAGCTGCAACATTACAGTGTCTACAAGATCTTGATGTCTACATCACTCGCCAACCACATCGCTCAAGATAAGGCACTTGAGCCGCTGCTGTGCTTTAACGAGCTCGAACTCGAGGTAACCGAAATCTCGCCCCGCGAATGCACGAAGCGCGGGGGCATCCAGTCTGTACTCGACGCCCTCGATCCCCACCACGGAACCGTATACGGCATCGGCGACGCCAGCAATGACGTCTCGCTGATGAACGCCGTCGATGTCGGTATCGCCATGGGCAATGCGCCGGACTATCTAAAGGATAAGGCCGATTACGTGACCGACACCGTCGATCACGACGGTGTCGTTGCGGCGCTCGAGCATTTTGGGCTGATTTAGGCGCGCTCCATCAAACGCACGCCCGTGGTCCCAAATCGCCAAAACTGCCGCGCCAAACGCCCTAATGTGGCAATATGTTGTCTGCATATTGCATCAACGCAACCTCAGAAAGAATGCGAGAACCCGTGTCCAGTCCGTTTACCAGCTTTTTAGCCCAGCACTTTGACCAGATTAACGACTATCTGGCCACGTTCTTTGACGGACAGGCGACCTCTGCCGATATCGAGCGCTACCTGTATGCGCCGCTCTCGGCTTTTACGGCCAACGCCGGCAAGCGCCACCGCCCGCTTATCTGTATGCTCGCCGCAACCGCAGTGGGCGGTAGCTTTGAGAGCGCCCGCAGCGCCGCGGCAGCCATCGAGCATTTCCAGTCGGGCGCGCTGATCCACGACGACATCGCCGACAACGGACAGCTTCGTCGAGGCAAGCCCTGCATGCACCTTACCGAGGGCACGGGCCTTGCCATCAATTGCGGCGACCTGGCGCTCACCATGGTCACCAAGACGGTTCTCGACGACCCCACGCTGGAGTCCGACGTGAAGCTGCGCGTGCTCCACGAGCTTACCGAGATGATCGTCCGCACCATCGAGGGTCAAGCGCTCGACCTGGGTTGGGTCCGTGACGGGCGCTTTGATATCTCGGTTGATGACTACCTGGACATGGCGACGCACAAGACCGCGTTTTACAGCGGAGCCACGCCGCTTGCCGCCGGAGCCATTATCGGCGGCGGCAGCGATGAGCAAATCGAAGCGCTGCGCGCCTTTGGCCTACACACGGGCCTTGCCTTTCAGATTCAGGACGACCTGCTCAACCTTGTCGGCACTAAGGAAGCCGCCAACAAGGACTTCCGCACCGACATCACCGAGGGCAAGCGCACGCTTGTCGCCGTACACGCCCTCTCTGATGAGCGCCACCACGACGAGGTCGAGGCGATTCTTTCCTCGGGCACCGATGATCCCGCGCAGCTCGCACGCGCTGTGGAGATCTTCCAGGAGACCGGCTCCATCGATTACGCCCACACTTACGCGCTCGACCTGACCGCTAAGGCCAAAGCGGCCATCGAGAACGTTGAGCTTGATCCGCACGCACGCGAGCTGTTCCTCTCCATGGCAGATTTCTTTGTGGAGCGCCTTAACTAACGGGGGTTATAAAACCTGTCAGCAGCGTATTTAGGCACAACTTGCTACACTGTTGAGTGCATGTTTATGCATCCCTTTGCGTTGTCTATCCGACAGACGCTCAAATAGTACGAATGGTACGCCGAAAGGGGTTCGTTCATGGAACCTATTACAACGGGCATGCAAGGAGCAGCCGTCGAGGACGCGCAGTCTCGTCTCCTGCAGCTCGGCTACACGATTGATGCCGCCGAAGTCACCGACAAGTACTTTGGAGCCACCACTGAGCAGGCCGTCAGCACCTTCAGGCTCGACAGCGGCCTTGCTGCCGGTCATGCCGTCGATATCCCCTGTTGGAGCGCCCTTGTAGACGCTTCGTATAAGCTGGGCGACCGCACCCTCTATCTGCGCATGCCCAATTTCCATGGCGCCGATGTGCAGGCCCTGCAGCGCGCTCTCAACGTTTTGGGCTTTGCCTGTGGCGAAGACGACGGCTACTTTGGTCCGCATACCGAGGCCGCCCTGCAGCAGTTCCAGGAAAATGTCGGCCTGTTTGCCGACGGCATGGCCTTCCAGGACACCTACGCCTACATCAACCGCCTGCACCATGTGTGGGAGGGCAAGCCCTCGGTCACCGAAGCCGAGTCCCGCATCGGTTTTGCTCGCGCCGCCAACGTGCTCGAGCGCTTCCAGATTGCCGTTATCGGCGAGGACCCCATCGCGCGCAGTGTTGCGTCGCGCATGTGGAATATCGCCACGGCAACGACCGACAACAGCGGCATGATGCTCTGCGACTCCGAGGTCCCAACCGACGTTGACCTGGTGCTCGAAATCGCAAGCGACGAGCTGCCCGCCGACGCCGCACCGCGCGCCACGATTGCCCTCGCCGAGTGCCACAACCTGGCCCAGCGCATCCGCACCGCCAATGTCGCCGCGCAGCAGAAGCCGGCTCGCATTCGCATTGAGCTCACGGGCATGACGCGCTACAACGGCACCTTCACGGCCAGCGACGCGCAGACACTCGCCGTACGCCTGCTCGATGGCGTTTGCGATGCCCTTGCAGATTAGGTAAACTAAACGAGTTGCTTTTGGGCAACGCCACACATTGGGACGTAGTTCAACGGTAGAACTCCGGTTTTTGGTGCCGGCTGTTGGGGGTTCGAATCCCTCCGTCCCAGCCCTTAAGAACACAGCGCTCCAGGCCCTTATGAACCTGGAGCGCTTTCTTGTGGGCAAGCGGAGGAATTCGAACCCGCAAGGGTGCGGAGCTGAGGAAACGCGAAGCGTTTTCCAGCGCAGCACGCAAGGAGCGAAGCGACGCAGCGGGGCGCGGCCGCCGAAAAGGCGGACGCGGAATCCCTCCGTCCCACAGCCGGCACTTGGGGACGTTCCTAAAGTGCCGGCACTAAAGGAACGTCTCCAAGTGCCGGCCTCCCAAAAATCTACCTTTAAAAGACAGGCGCCCCAGGCCCATAAGGACCAAGAGCGCCTTTCATCTAGAAAATATCAGCCCAGTTCCGAAAAGCGAGCCGCATGCGACAACCAAGTAGCCGCAGGCCCCGGGAGAGTGGGGACACCGGCTTAGGTTTATCGCGAGTTCCGCACGAACAGGAGGCCACTTAATGTGGCCTCCGTCGTGAGCAGGACTGTAGAGCAGGAAAGTTCATATGCGGCCGCTAGGCCCGGGCAGGGCCGGGGACCGCACCCGTACGACTACAGCGTCATGTTTGGATCGGCGTCGACGTCGAACGGTGAGATTTCACCTCGGTCGAATTTACGGCGAGCGACCTCCGCGATCATGGCTGCGTTATCGGTACAGGCAGACAAGGGCGGCACCGTTACGCGAATCCCCTGACGCCCAAGCTTCTTGATCATCATCTCGCGCAGATGCGGGTTGGCCGAGACGCCGCCACCAATGCAGTATTCCTTGCATCCGGTAGCGTGCAATGCGTTTTTGGCCTTCTTGTACTGCACGTCAAAGACAGCTGCCTCAAACGAAGCCGCCAGATCGGGAAGGTGAATCGTGCGCCCGGCCTTGGTCTCTTGCTCGATGTAGAGCGTCACCGCCGTCTTGAGGCCCGAAAGCGAGAAGCGATAGTCTCCCCTGCTGTTAAGCGCACGGGGGAAATCGATCGCGCGGGGATTGCCCGTCTCGGCCAGCTTGGAGATGATGGGGCCACCGGGATAGCCCAGGCCCAGCGCCTTGGCCACCTTGTCGAAGGCCTCGCCCACAGCGTCGTCGAGCGTCTCTCCGAGCACCTCGTAGTCGCCCCACGCCTTCACGTGCACGAGCATGGTGTGCCCACCCGAGACAAGCGTGAAGATAAACGGCGGTTTGAGGTCGGGTTGCGCCAGCAGGTTGGCAAACAGGTGCCCCTCCAGATGGTTGACGCACACGAGCGGCTTGCCGGCAGCGTAGGCAAAGCCCTTGGCGAAGGCGACGCCAACCACGAGCGCGCCCACCAGGCCCGGACCCTGTGTCACGCCCACGGCGGCAAGCTCGCTGGGGGCAATGGCTCCATCCTCAAGACCAAGCGATGCTGCGGCATCCTCGAGCGCCGCATCCACGACACTCACAATCACCTCGACGTGTTTGCGCGAGGCGATCTCGGGCACCACGCCGCCAAAGCGGGCGTGAAAATCAATCTGCGTCGACACCTGGTTGGCCAGCATATTGCCATCCGCATCGATAATCGCCACGGCCGTCTCGTCGCAGGAACTCTCGATAGCGAGCACTAGGCGGCGGCGCTCAATTTCGGCACGCTCCCCCTCGGAGCGCCCAGGAGCAGGCAGCGGCCATACGCGCTGCTCTGCCGCCGTCGGCTCGGGCGAAGCATTGTCGACCGGAAGCACCAGGGGCAGCGGAGCCGTCATGACGATGGCATCCTTGCCGGCACCATAGTAGCCGCGGCGCCGTCCTGCCTCGGTAAAGCCCAGAGCATTATAAAGCGCGATCGCTCCCTCGTTGCCGTCCTCGACCTCGAGCGAAGCCGTGGTGCAGCCGAGCATCTGGGCATCATAGCTCACATGCGACAGCAGCTTGCGGGCAATGCCCTCACGGCGATGTGCCGGGTCGACGGCGACATCCAGAATCTGCACATCACCGTCCACGACCATACCGCCGGCAAGGCCCAGTAGCTTGCCGTCGTCGTGTGCCACCCACCAACTACGCGGCGCAGCGACGTCCTCGCCCAGTTCGGACAGGAACATGCCCGGCGTCCACGCCTCGTGTCCGGCACCTTCAAAGCAGGCAGCCTCCAGCGTGCTCGCGCCCTCGGCATCCGCCGCGCCCATGGGACGGAACTGCAGATGACGACCGGCGAGCTCATCGGCAACACCTGTCACCTCACTCTGCGCACTCTCGGCAAGGCCAAGACGCTTGCGCTCGTTTTCCTCGGCATCCGAAAGGCGCGTGTAAATCGGCAGGACGCGAGCCGGATCGCCGTCACCCGCAGCGTGCGCGAGCAGCAAGCCCTCGCCCGAAGGCCACCACAGGTCGCGCTCCACGCAGCGGGCGGTCTCGTCCTCACCCAGCAGCTTGCCATAGCGCACGAGACCGTCACCGGTCAGCTGAACCTGGTCCCAGTCCGCTGCTTGGCGCCACTCATCGAGCGCCACGGCGGCCTTGGCCACGTGTTCGCGCTCAAATTGACGCTCGGGGCCCTCATCGACCAGCATATACAGCGCCGGATATACCTCACCGCGCATAGCATCGGCCAAGATACCAAGCTTGCCGCGCACGCCAGCCTTCCACGCCGTCCAAGCGCAAGCGTCAAGCGTCGACGCGCCCAGCAGCGGAACATTGGCACCACGTGCGAGGCCCTTGGCAGTGGAGATGCCGATGCGCACACCCGTAAACGACCCCGGGCCGCGGCCGACCACGTAGCAACCAACATCGCTGCGATCCAGACCGGCCTGAGCCAGCACACCATCAACGGTATTCACGAGCTCAACGTTGGCGTGACGGCGACACATGTGGTCGCCACTCACGAGCTTCGTCTCGCCCGTCTGTCTATCAATCCAACTTGCCGCGCAGGCAAGCATGTCGGTCGAGGTATCGAGCGCCACCACCAGCGCGTTGTCGTTATGCAAGCTCATCTTGTACAGCCTTATCAATCAAATGGGAAAGCTCCATTGCGCGGTCACCGTGCGCCTCGAGCGTTATCGTTCGCACATCGCTGTCGCCCTCATCACGCTTGAGCGTCACCGAAAGATACTCATCCGTCAGCTCGTCCTGGAATTGTTCGCCCCATTCCAGCAGGCAAGCACCCTCATAGCCCAGCACATCGAAAATGCCCGTATCCTCGAGCTCGTAGGCATGCTCCAGGCGGTATAGATCAAAGTGAAACAGCGGAATACGACCTTGATCGTGAACGGCCATGAGCGCAAACGTAGGACTCGTAACCATATGCCCATCGCCCAGCCCGCGCGAGACGCCCTTGGTAAAGTGAGTTTTGCCCACTCCCAGGCCACCGGTCAGGATGAGCACATCGCCGTCCTCAAGGCACGGTGCAATTAGCTCGCCAAAGTACTCCGTATCGGCAGCGCAAGTCGTTTTGTAAGTACCTACCCCCAGGCGCTCCAGGGACATATATGCTCCTTATTATTCCGAGGCGTCCTCTGGTGCGGGATGTCGCTCCAGATAGTCGCCCAGCATCTTAAAGTCTTCCTCCAGCAGCTCCTGCCACGCCGGATTGCGCAGCGCTGCTGCCGGATGGAACGTGGGCATTACTACAAAATGCCCCATCTGGTGGAACCTGCCGCGCAGCTTAGTAATGCCAATCTCGGTCTTAAGCACAAAGTGCGTCGCGGGGTTGCCGAGCGTCACGATAATATCAGGCCAGATGCTTCGAATCTGCTCACGCAAAAACGGCGAGCAAGCCAGCACTTCCTCGGGACGCGGATTGCGGTTTCCCGGCGGGCGGCACTTAAGCACGTTGGCAATGTAGACGTCTTCGCGTTTGAGGCCCGCCAGCGACAAAATGCCGTTGAGGTCCTCGCCTGCCGCCCCCACAAAGGGCTCGCCCTGCAAATCCTCATTGCGGCCCGGCGCCTCACCAATAAACATCACGCGAGCGCGGGGGTTTCCCACGCCAAACACGATATTGTGACGCGACTGGTAGAGCTGGCAGAGGTGACAATCGCCCAGAACGGCCTCAATTTCCTCGAGTGCGACCTCACGTGGTGCCTGATGGGTATGGCCGGGGATGTGCATGACGCCCATAGCGGCTCCTACACGTAGACCTTGTCGAGGCGCATGCCAAAGCCGCAGGCGACCTCGTAGTTAATCGTTCCGCGCAGTCGGGCCATCTCGTCCATAGTGATCTCGGCATCGCCATCGCGGCCGACAATAATCATCTCGTCACCATACTCGGCCTCGGGAATCTCGTGTGCCGGGTTGGACTGAATGGCGACCATAAACTGGTCCATGCAGATATTGCCAACCTGATGCACGCGCTCGCCGCGATACAGCACATCCATACGATTGGAAAGCGTACGCGATAGGCCATCGGCATAACCGATCGGCAGCGTGCAGATCTGAACGCGCGTACGCGGTACGCGGTAGGTAAAACCGTAGCCCACGCCCTCACCCATCGCAGGGTGTGCCACGCGCGTCACACGCGCATGGACGCTCATAACGGGATCAAGCTGCATCACGCGGCCACTCAGCTCGCACGGCTGCATGCCATACAAGCCAACGCCGGCGCGGATCATATCAAAATGCATCGAGGGATCGAGCATCGAGGACGGCGTGTTGGCGCAGTGCACGATACCGCAATCAAAACCCGCATCCTTAATGGCCTGAACGGCCTCGGTAAAGCGCTGACACTGCAGCTTGTAGTCCCAGCCCGAAGGTTCATCGGCCGTGGCGAAGTGCGTAAATACGCCGTCGCACTGAATACCGCGATGGAAATTTATACCGCGGACAAAGTCGAGCACCTGCGTGTAGTGAACGCCGATACGGTTCATGCCCGTCTCGATAGCCAGATGATACTTGCCCACTTTGCCCGCCGCGACGGCGCATTCACCATACGCGAGAGCAAAATCGGACGTATAGACCGAAGGCATGATGTCGAACTCAAGCAACGTGGGGATCGCCTCGATGGGCGGCTCGCTCAAGATCAGAATGGGTTTGGTAATTCCACCCTGGCGCAGCTCAACGCCCTCGTTGACCGTCGCCACCGCAAACATGTCTGCTCCGGCAGAGTACATGATTTTGGCGCACTCTACAGCGCCATGGCCATAGGCATCGGCCTTGACCACACAGCACAGACGCTGGCGAGGGTCGAGCAGGTTCTTGTAAGCCCTCGTGTTACGGCGAAGTGCCCCGCGGTCGATCTCAACCCAGGACCAGCGCGTCAAATCGGCCTTATTCATGATTAGTCATCCGACCCTTCGTCCATGATTCCCAGATCTTCGAGCGCATCCTTTGCCGCCAGTTCCATGGCAGGACCGATCAAGTCGATAAGATCGGTCGCGATGACGCTCTTCTCACCATACTCCGTCGCCGCGGCAAAACCGGCGTAGCTGTGAAGTGCGACGGCGTACGAATACAGCAACTCCCAACGATCCATCTCGTCGCGCATGGTGGCAAGCGTGCCGGCCAAAATACCCGCGAGAACATCACCCGAACCGGCAGTTGCCAGAGAAGCCGGACCCGAGAGCGGCAGCAGCACACGCTCAACGCCACAGATAGCCGTCGTCGGCCCCTTGGCAATGACCACCAGATTGTCGGAGCCTGCAGCCCAGACAACCTTCTGCGCGGCCGCAATCGCGGTACCAAGGTCGTTCACCTCGTCACCGGCAACCAGACGCGAAAGCTCACGATAGTGCGGCGTCATAACCAACGGCTGCTCGCGACGATACATCTCGGGATTACTATCAATACCGTCAATGGCAATCTTAGCAAGGCAGTTGAGTGCATCGGCGTCCAAAATAAGCGGCACATCAAGCTCGAGCAAGCCCGAAACCACCTGCATAGCGCCGGCAGATGTCGTCATACCGGGACCGCACAGTACACAGCTGTACCTCTTTGCAATCTCGCACACAGTCATGCGCGCAGCGGCGCCAAAGGAGCCGCGGGAATCAGACGGAATAGCAAAGACGGGAATCGAAGGAAGTGCCATGCGAATAAGATTGGCGCAGGCGTCAGGAGCCGCGACTGCCACGTAACCAGCACCCGCGCGAGCTGCAGACTTGGCCGCCATAATGGCAGCACCAGGATATTGCGCAGATCCGGCGACAATAAGCACAGAGCCACGGGAATACTTATCGATATTCGTAGGTAGTGGAGCAAAGTAATCAACTAAGTCACCGGGCTCGACAATCTCGGCGGCGTGGTCGACATCATCGATGACCTCGTCAAGACGGTCGTAAAGATTGCCGCAGATCAAATCGCCAGCATACTCAGGGCCATCAGCGCTATACAGACCAATCTTGGGCGCAATCATCGTCACCGTATGCTCGGCACGAATGCAGTCGTCATCAACAACGCCCGTCTCGGCATTCAGGCCCGAGGGGACATCAATGGATACGACACAATCGGCGCATTCATTGACCGTAGGAATCCAGATGGAGAACGGCGCACGCAGATTCCCGTGGAAACCGGTACCAAAAATGGCATCGACAACAACATCGGCCTTATCGATCAAAACCTCGAGTTCGTCACGCGAGGGGCCGACGCAAACGTGCACATCGCGGCCGGCGGTACGACGAGCAACATGACGTGCCAGAGCAGCAGGAATCTCATCCGGCTCAACCGGAGAAACGATATCGACGTCCACACCCTTATGGCTCAGAATATCGGCGGCAACCCAACCGTCGCCGCCATTATTACCAAAACCGACCAGAACGAGAACCCGATCGGGATTGAGCTTCAAGACCTCGTTGGCGGCAAACTCACCCGCTAGCTCCATAAGCTCGGCCTTCGAAGTCCCTTCGCGTTCGATGATATCCTCGAGACGAACGACTTCTTCGGTACTCAAAACCGGTTTCATCTATGCTCCTAGCGTATCTTGCGAAGCATCGCCCAGGTGCTCCGTCAATGCTGAATTCTGCAGCTGCTCAAGCTCATCTAAAACAGAGCGAGCCTCTTTAAATGTCTGCGCTACGCGTTTCTTGGTGTTCACCTTTTCCTCTTTTGGCTTAGGCCGAGCATCTTCGGTAATCGCGATGGCATTCGCAACGGCCAAGTCTCCTGTAAGCGTAATGGAAAGAGCGACCTCAACAACACCCAGTTCTTGAGCGATCTCGAGAGCACGGCCCGAAAGCAGCGCCTTCGGTTTGCCGAGTTTATCACGCGTAACCGAAACATCCTTGCGACCCACGCCTTGACTAAAACCCGTGCCGAGAGCTTTAAGTACCGCCTCGCGCGAAGCAAAGCGGCTCGCATAGTGAGCAGCGGGACGCGATGATGCATCGCAATACGCACGCTCTTCTTCGGTAAACACACGCCGAGCAAACGACGGCGTCTTTTCAAGAATTGATTTCATGCGGGAAATCTCGACGATATCAACGCCGATACCAGCTTCAGCCATGTTCACCTCCATATCGCACAGACTAAGTTATTGTAGCCCGTTCGCAGAAGATGCGACAAACGAGGGTTATAAAACACAGCTACTATGTGAGACAAAAGCCCGTAAACGCAAAAAAGGGGGAGGCCGCGAGGCCTCCCCCTTCTCAGTTCAAGCGCACG
>URCS01000025.1 GCA_900546455.1 uncultured Collinsella sp.
GGCGGGCGTTCTGGCCCTTGTTGCCAATGGCCAAGGACAGCTGGTTGTCCGGCACCGTCACCTTGCAGGAGCGGGAGCCGTCCGCGGCGGTTTCCACAGAGAGCACGTTGGCCGGGGACAGCGCCGCGGCGATGAACTTCTCCGGCTCGTCGCTGTACTCCACAATGTCAATCTTCTCGCCGCCCAGCTCGTCCACAATCTCCGACACACGGCTGCCCCGGGCGCCGATGCAGGCGCCCACCGCGTCCACATCCGGGTTGTGACTGACAACTGCCAGCTTCGTACGGGAACCTGCTTCCCGAGATACTGCTTTAATTTCCACGGTACCGTCATAGATTTCCGGTACTTCGGTTTCAAACATGCGCTTGACCAGGTCGGGGTGGGTACGGGAAATGACAATCGGCGGACGGCTGTGCTCGCCACGAACCGGCTGCAGGTTGGAGTTGGGGTCGCGAACGTCGATGATCACGGCCTTGATGTGCTGGTTGTGAAGGTAGCGCTCGCCCATCGGACGCTCGTTGCGCTCGTTCTCGTAACGGCGCTGGTCAAAGTGCGGAAGCTCGGCCTCGACGCCCTCGCGAATCTTGACGATCGTGAAGTCGGGCGTGGACTGCAGCACGGTACCGCTGATGAGGTCACCGATGCGGCCGGAGAACTCCTCGTAGATCTGCTCGCGGGCGGAGTTGCGCACGATGGCGTTGATCTCGGCCTTGGCGTGCTGGGCGGCGATGCGGCTCGTGTTCTTGGGAGTGACGTCGATCTCCTCGAACTCGGTGAAGTTGCCCTCCTCGTCCATGGAATCGTCGATCGGCTCCAGACGGTAGACGTAGATCTTGCCGGTGGTGCGGTCGATGGTCACCTTGGCGCCCCACTCAAGATGCAGGATCTCAGCATAGCTCTTGGCGAGCGACTGCTCCAGGCGGTCGATCAGGTAGAGCTGGTCGATGTGCTTCTCCTGGCAAAGCTCCATCAGGGCGGACATCATGTCGGATGCTGCCATCTTACTTTCCTTCCTTCGCGGGCTTGAAGTCATAGGTGGGCTTCAACTTGCACTTCTTAACATCAGAGAAATCGAGGGTAACGGACTCGCCGTCCTCGAGCTCGAGGGTCACGTTCGTCTCGGTGGCGGCGGCAATCTTGCCGGCGTACTTGCGACGGCCCTCGGTGGCGGTGGAGGTGAGCTCACAGTTCTCGCCCACAAAGCGGGCAAAGTCGCACGGGCGGCGCAGCGGGCGCGCCATACCCGGGCTCGACACCTCGAGCGTATAGCTCGAAGAGATGGGGTCGAGCTCCTCAATCACATCGCCGACCCACTTGGTGTTGGCCGTGACGTCGTTGAGCGAAAGACTCTGACCCTCGGCACCCTCGATACGCACGCGCACGCAGGGGGCCTTGGTGGCACCCACGAGCTCGACGTCGACGATGTCGATATCGTGCTGGGGAGCGACAGCCTCGAGCGCGTCGATGATCGCCTGCTCGGTCTTGGTCTTGACCATTGCGGCACCTCCATCCATACAAAAAAGAAGCGGGGCCGAAACCCCACTTCTTTCAATTACAACTTCATTTGCAAGCAAACTATACCAATAGCTGCGGAAACGTGCAAGCACAGTACGAACCTGCAGGTCAGCGTGCGCACAGCTTCTCCATAAGAATAGGACAATTGGCCGAAGGCAACTAGGCAGATACATGCAAAACGAGGGACGACCCAACCGGATCGCCCCTCGTCTTTTATGCGTCAGTTATGCTCGCAGTGCTTACTTGACCACCAGGTTGACCAGCTTGCCGGGCACGCAGATGGCCTTGACGACCGTCTTGCCCTCAAGCCACTTGGCGACGGCTTCCTCGGCGGCAGCCTGCATTTCCTCGTTGGAGGCATCGCGAGCCACGTCAATGCGGCCACGGACCTTGCCGAGTACCTGGACGACGATCTGCACCGTGTCCTCGATGGACTCGGCCAGGTCGAACTCGGGCCAGGCGGCGGTGTAGGCGTTGCCCTCGCAGCCGAGCGCCTCGTGCCACAGCTCGTCGGCCCAGAACGGGCAGATGGGCGCCAGGACGCTCACGATGTCCTTGGCCACGCCGTAGCACAGGGCCTTGTCGCGGTCAGCACCCTCGGTGGCGTTGAGGTAGGCGCTCGCCGCGTTGACGAGCTCCATGACGGCAGAGATCGCGGTGTTGAACTGGCCGCGATCGAAGTCCTCGGTGCACTTGGCGATGGTGCGGTGACGCTCGCGATAGAGCTTCATCGCGGTCTCGTCGAGCACGGACTTGTCGAAGGCAACGTTGGCGTCACCCGACTGGACGAGCTGCCACACGATACGCCAGGCGCGCTTGATAAAGCGGTTGGCGCCCTCGACGGCCTTGGGATCCCAGTCGAAGTCCTTCTCGGGCGGGGCGATAAACAGGATAGCCAGACGCATGGTGTCGGCGCCGTAGGGCTCGATAACCGAGCTCGGGGGCACGACGTTGCCCTTGGACTTGGACATGGTGTCGCCGTTCTCGTCCTTGACCATGCCCTGGCACAGCAGGTTGGTGAAGGGCTCGTCCACGCTCAGCAGTCCCAGGTCGCGCAGCGCCTTGGTAAAGAAGCGGCTGTAGAGCAGGTGCAGAATGGCGTGCTCGATGCCGCCGATGTAGTTATCGACGGGCATCCAACGGTCGGCCGCCTCGCGGGAGAAGGGCAGCTCGGTGTTGTGCGGATCGGTATAGCGCAGGTAATACCAGCTGGAGCAGGTGAAGGTGTCCATGGTATCGGTCTCGCGCTTGGCCGGGCGGCCGCAGACCGGGCAGGTGGTCTCGTAGAAGTCCTTGCACTCGGCGAGGGTCTCGCCGGCGCCCAGGTCCAGGTTCTCGGGCAGCGTCACCGGGAGCTGATCCTCGGGCACGGGCACGATGCCGCAGTGCTCGCAGTGGATGGCCGGGATGGGGTTGCCCCAATAGCGTTGACGGCTGATGAGCCAGTCGCGCAGGCGGAACTCGACCTTGCGACGACCGCAGCCCATGGCCTCGAGGTCGGCCACGATGGCAGCCTCGCCCTCGGAGTGCTTGCCGCCGCGCATACCGGTGTACTTGCCGGACTGTACGAGCGTGCCCTCGGCAGCGTGGGCGCAATCCCAGTCGACGGTCTCGGCATGGAAGGTATCGATGGTCTCGCCGCTGGCCTCGACGGCAGCGCGGTCGTCATCGTCCAGGATGATCGGCACGATCGGCAGGTCGTACTTGCGGGCAAACTCAAAGTCGCGCTGGTCGCCGCAGGGAACGGCCATGACGGCGCCGGTGCCGTAGTCGGCAACGACATAATCGGCAACCCACACGGGGACCTTCTCGCCGTTGACGGGGTTCACCACGTAGCGGCCGGTAAAGGCACCGTGCTTCTCGAGGGTGCCCTGGGCACGCTCGACGGCGGAGATATGCTTGGAGTCCTCGACGATCTTGGTCACGGCCTCCTCGTACTCCGTGCCCTCGACGAGCTCGTGCAGACGAGCGTACTCGGGAGCCAGGACAAAGAAGGAAACGCCAAAGAGGGTGTCGGCACGCGTGGTGAAGACGGTGATCTTGCCCTCGTCGCCCTCGATAGGCTCGCCATCCTGGTCGCACAGGGTAAAGTCGACCTCGGCGCCCTCGGAGCGGCCGATCCAGTTGGCCTGCATCTGCTTGACGCGCTCGGGCCAGCCGGGGAGCTTCTCCAGGTCGTCGAGCAGCTCCTGGGAGTACTCGGTGATCTTGAAGTACCACTGCTCAAGGTCGCGCTTCTCGGGCTCGGTGCCGCAGCGCCAGCACTTGCCCTCGGTGACCTGCTCGTTGGCCAGAACGGTCTTGCAGTTAGGGCACCAGTTGACCGGGTTCTTCTTGCGGTAGACCAGGCCCTTTTCCCACAGCTTCTCAAAGATCCACTGGCCCCAGCGGTAGTAGTCGGGGCTGCAGGTCTTGACCATGCGATCCAGATCGTAGGAGAAGCCCATGCGCTTCATCGTGGCGAGCGCCTGGTCCATGTTCTTATACGTCCAGGCGGCAGCCTGCGTGTTGTGCTTGATGGCGGCGTTCTCGGCGGGCAGGCCAAAGGCGTCAAAGCCGATGGGATGCAGCACGTCAAAGCCGCGCATGCGGGCCTGACGGGCCATAGCATCGCCGATGGTATAGTTGCGCGCGTGGCCCATGTGCAGATCGCCCGACGGATACGGGAACATCTCGAGCACATACTTCTTGGGCTTGCTGTCGTCGGTGTCGACGGCAAAGAGGTTGGAGTCCTCCCAGGCCTTCATCCACTTGGACTCAATGGCCTGCGCGTCGTAGGCAGGGATCTCGTCCTTATGATCTGTGCAATCGCACATATCAGCTCCTTTAATCTTAGCTGGGGTCGGGCGGCTTAGCTTTATTCGCTACTGCGGACAGTCCTGCGCAAGACGAAGAGCACATTTAGTGCTCTTCTTTGCGTGCGGAACTTGTAGCGAACAAAGCTAAGCCGCCCGACCCTAAGGTTGACTCGACTGATAATAGCAAATACGACAAGCGAGATGCCTGCGACTTGCGGGCATCTCGCTTTATCTAAATAACGTGGTTGATACTCAACCTTTATGTGCAGCTCTTATCCTATCGATAAGACACAGACTGCTGCGAATCCTTAACGACAACGTCGTGGGCGCCGCCTTCGACGATGGAGGTCGAGCTCACCAGGGTCAGGCGTGCCTTTTCCTGGAGCTCGGGGATCGAGAGGGCACCGCAGTTGCACATCGTAGACTTGACCTTGTAGAGCGTGCCGCCCACGCCGTCCTTGAGGGAACCGGCGTAGGGAACGTAGGAGTCGACGCCCTCGACGAAGCTGAGCTTCGCGGCGCCGCCCAGGTCGTAGCGCTGCCAGTTGCGGGCACGCGCAGAACCCTCGCCCCAGTACTCCTTCATGTACTGGCCGTTGACGTTGACGCGCTCAGTCGGGCTCTCGTCAAAGCGGGCGAAGTAGCGGCCCAGCATCATAAAGTCGGCACCCATGGCAAGGGCGAGCGTCATGTGGTAGTCATAGACGATGCCACCGTCGGAGCACACGGGCACGTAGACGCCGGTCTCCTCGTAGTACTCGTCACGGGCGCGGCAGACGTCGATCAGCGCGGTGGCCTGGCCACGGCCGATGCCCTTGGTCTCGCGGGTAATGCAGATGGAGCCACCGCCGATACCGACCTTGATGAAGTCGGCACCGCAGTCCGCCAAAAAGCGGAAGCCCTCGGCGTCGACGACGTTACCGGCACCGACCTTGACGTCCTCGCCGTAGTTGGCGCGGATCCACTCGATGGTGCGCTTCTGCCACTCGCTGAAGCCCTCGGAAGAGTCGATGCACAGGACATCGGCGCCGGCCTCGATGAGCAGCGGCACGCGCTCGGCATAGTCGCGGGTGTTGATACCGGCACCGACCATGTAGCGCTTGTCGTTATCGAGCAGCTCGTTGGGATTGGTCTTGTGGCTGTCGTAGTCCTTACGGAAGACGATGCCCATGAGGTGATCGTTGTCGTCGACGATGGGCAGGGCGTTGAGTTTGTTGTCCCAGATGACGTCGTTGGCAACCTTGAGGCTGATGTTCTTGTCGCCCACGATGAGCTGCTCACGCGGGGTCATGAACTCAGAGACCTTCGTCTGGTGGTCATCGCGACTGGGGCGATAGTCACGGCTGGTGACGATGCCCAGGAGCTTACCCTTGGGAGTGCCGTCGTCGGTGACCGGCATGGTGGAATGACCGGTCTTCTCCTTGAGCTCGATGACCTGCTCCATGGTCATGTCGGGGGTCAGCGTGGAATCGGACTGAACGAAGCCAGCCTTGTGATCCTTGACGGCCTTGACCATAGCGGCCTCGGACTCGGCGCTCTGGGAACCGTAAATGAAGGACAGGCCACCCTCGGTAGCGAGCGCGACACCCATGTCGACGCCCGAGACGGACTGCATGATGGCGGAAACCATGGGGATGTTCAGGGTGATTGCCGGCTTCTCACCGCGCTTAAAGCGGGTTAGCGGCGTCTTAAGAGAGACGTTGTTGGGGATGCACTGCGAGGACGAGTAACCAGGGACCAGCAGATACTCCGAAAACGTGTGGGACTCACCGGGAAAGAACGTAGCCATGTTTCTCCTTTTTCCATGCGACCGGTCGGCTGCAGGCCTCGTAGGACCCAGCCCAACCTTGGGCGCCCAATACTGGGGAAGTATCTTAACGCACTTTGACTGCTACAATGCATGATTTAAGAAGAGCACACGAGGGTTTGACGCTGGCATTGCGTTTGCCCAGCAAACACTTTAGCGGGGAGACGTGGAGCAGATGGAGTACAAGACGACGGCAAAGCTGGTCATTCAAGCGTGCGACAAGGATCTGCCGGGCGTCTTCGGCCACGGCTGCGTCTTGCTGCTGCAAGGTATCGCCCGCGAGCACTCGCTCAACCGTGCCGCCAAGAGCATGGGCATGGCGTATTCCAAGGCCTGGCGCATTGTGAACGAGGCAGAAGGCCAGCTGGGATGCAAGCTCATCGAGCGAGACGGAGCCCGCGGATCCACGCTCACCCCCGCCGGCGAGCGAGCCATCGAAGTCTACGAGACGTTGCAGGGCGAGATCAACAACGTCATCGCCACCAAAGCCAACGACCTCATCGCCAGCATCAAAAAGTAGCTAATTTGGGACGGGGCTTTTTTAGCTGCACAACCCCTTCTCATAAGTTGCGGTGAAATAGGGACTGTTTATGCCGATAAAGCCGTAAATCAATCCCTATTTCACCGCAACTTATGGAGTTGAGGATGATTTAGCTAGTTGCGGAGGGCGTTATCTAGGGTTGACGCTACAACCAGGGGGTTGTCGGTGCCGGCGAAGAGGCGGATGGTGCTCCCCTGCTTGCCGCGTGGGACCGAAAGACGCGTCGTTGCGCCGCCGGCAGGCGATGTGCGAAACTCCCCCGGCAAAGCGTCGAACAGCTCTCCCGCGCTACGCTCGATAAGGTCAAATTCAACTGCCGGGCCAAAACCATGCTCGAGGATTCCCGTTGCAACCGCATGGTCGGGATGCGAGCCCAGTCCGGGATAGCGAACGTTGCGCACCATCTCGTTGGCGGCCAGATACTCGGCCAGCGCACGGGCGCGGTCGAAGTGTGCCTGCATGCGGGTATTGAGCGAGTCCAGCCCGCGCTCCAGCACACCGGCCTCGTCAGCAGGCAAATTAAGCTTTGCCAAGCCGCAGTCCTCAAACAGGGCATATGTGCACGCGGCAGCAGCATCCACACGATGGCGCTTAAGCTGCGAGCGCGCAACCGATACGGCAACCAACTTGCGTGAAGCATCACCGGCGCACACGCGGTCGAGCGCCTCGAGCGACAGCGCAGCACCCAGACGCAGCGGATCGCAGCCAAAAGCCGACGCCACGGTGTTGTCCACAACCAGCAACGCATGGGCCTCACGCGCCGCCCGACCCAGCGCACGCAGATCGGGCACACGCAGGCCAAAGCCGCCGATTGAGTTCACAAACCACCACAGGTGCGGCCCCTCGGCATCAAACGAAGCATCAAAGTTCTCGGACGCGGCGACAAACGCTGAAACCGACGGCTCGCCCACCATAGCCACGTCGCAGGCATCAAAGCCGCTCGCAAACGCATCGGCAAAGTCATCGGCAAACGCAACCAGGCGGTCACCAGGACGCACGATCCCCAGCTGCGACAGCGCTGCCGGCACATGCGGGACCGCAAGCAACCGCGCCTCACGCGCGCCGGCCCTCAAAGCCCAAGTCTCTTCTAGCTGCTGCACATCCACACGGCACCGTCCCTTCAAAACAAAAACCCACGATGCGGGTGTTCCCCGCATCGTGGGCAACGGCTGCAGTATAGCGCCGATATGCGACGAATCGCCTAGATGCTGAGCGCATGATAGTTCACGCTCGCACCCGGAGCGTCAACGGACACGCCATAGGCCTCGGGATAGATGCGCGTCGAAAACACGAGTGCGCCATCGTTCACAAACACCTCGACCGACGAAACATCGCCAACAATGCGCACGTTACGAACCTCCTCGACGGGCTCCCAACGCACGGTGCGACCGCAGCCGGCAGAAGCGCGACCCTCATCGGTAAATCGCATCTCAAAGCGCGCGGGCAGCTCGCCCTCGGCGGGCACAAACGCCAGCTTCAGCTCGCCATCAACGATCGTGGTAAATGCGCCGTCGACACCGTCGACAACAACGTCAAAGCAGGTATCGCCGGCAACCTCCAACGAGCCCTCCCCCACACGCACCGAGGCATAATGGCGCTCAATCTCGCGCGCCGGATGCTGCAGCACCACACCGCCGTCACCGACCGCAAGCTCGCGCGGCACCGTCATGCAGTGCTGCCAGCCACACGCCACGGTGGGTGCGTTGCCATAGGTCGGCTCATCGGGCATGCCCATCCAGCCGATCAGGATGTGGCGACCGTCCTCGGCCGTGAACTCCTGCGGAGCATAGAAGTCAAAACCGGCGTCCCACAGGCGGAACTCGCCCAGCTCATAGGCACCGTCACCACCGGTAATATTGCCCGTTACAGGCATGTAGCCAGCGGCGTATACGTTGCCGCGGTCCCAACGACCGCCCTCGAGCCCCTGAGGAGAGAAGGACAGGAACTTCACCGGCACACCGTCATCGGCCTTAAGCTCAAGATACCCCGGGCACTCCCACATAAAGCCGAAACGCTTGGGCGTAGACACACGGTTCTCGAGCTCCCAGCTCAGCATGTCGGCCGAGCCATACACCAGGATCTCGCCCACATCGCGCCCGGCACCCTCACCGTGCATGGCGCAAAATCGACTATCGACATGCGGACCATCCACGCGACGACGCGCGCCCAGCACCATGTGATAACGCCCGTCCGAGTCACGCCACACCTTGGGGTCGCGCACGTGACAGGTCAAATCCTCGGGATAATCCTCGGAAGCCAGCACCACACGCTTTTGGCTGAACTCCCGACCGGCAAGGCCATCGACGCTCTCGACATAAACAGTATCGGCGCGGCGGCCGGTATTGACGTAGTCGTACGTCCCGTCCGCATCGGAAAGCTTAACGTTCCCCGTATAAAGCACGCGAATGCGACCGTCCTCGGCAAGCGCGGAGCCCGAATACACACCGTGGCAATCGAACGGCTCATCGGGCAGCAGCGGGGCGCCAACGTAGTCCCACGTCATAAGATCGCGACTCATCGCATGGCCCCAGGTCTTAACGCCACCCTCGACATCAAACGGCGCATATTGAAAATAAGCATGGAACACGCCGCCCGCTTGGCAAAGACCGTTGGGGTCGTTGAGCCAGCCCGCCGGCGGCATAATATGGAAGTGCTGGCCATACGCGCCATGACCGCACTCAGAGGCGGCAGCGTCAACAGCGGCAACCAGCTTTGCAAGATCGCGACCAAGTGCATTAGACATATCAAAGTCCTAACGGATCGAAAGTTACAAGGCGCCAGAGATCGACACCAGATACGGGAAACGCCCGCGAGCATACAACCCGCGGGCACCCCCCCTCAATCAAAAACTCTTAGGCCTGCTCGGAAGCCTTGGGCTCGTCCTTGTACAGGACAAACGAGACGCCAAAGGAAACCAGCGCGGCGACCGCAAACATGATCGCGTACTGCACGGGCTGGGCCAGGCACAGCAGGATACCGAAGATACCGGTAACGCCCGTGCCGGAAGCGGCAAGCGAGGTGAGCGCGCAGACCAGGGCGCCGCAACCGCCACCGATGCAGCCGGCGATGAAGGGCTTAAAGAAGCGCAGGTTCACACCGAAGATGGCAGGCTCGGTAATACCCATGAAGGCGGACAGGGCCGAAGGAAGTGCCAAACCCTTGATCTTGGCATCGCGGGTCTTAAAGGCAACGGCGAGTGCGGCGCCACCCTGAGCGATGTTGGCAGCGTTGGCGATGGGCAGCCAGTAGGTCACGCCGTACTGGGCGAGCTGGCCCAGGTCGATGGCGGTGTACATCTGGTGAATACCGGTAACGACCGTGGGGGCATAGAACAGGCCGACGATAAAGGAACCGATCCCGAAGGGCAGGGTCAGCAGGGCTTGGATCAGACCGAGGATGGCGTTCTCGGCCCACACGAAGATGGGGCCGACGGCAACGAGCGTCACGAGAACGGTCACGAACACCGAGACGAGCGGGGTCACAAAGAGGTCGAACATCTCGGGAACGATCTTGTGCAGGCGCTTCTCGAGGAAGGCCAGAATGGCGCAGGCGATAACGATGGGGATCACATGGCCCTGATAGCCGACCCACTCAAAACTGTACACGCCGGGGATGACGGTGACCATGGTCTGCACGCCCTCGGAGGCAACCGTGTAGGCGCTCTGCAGCGAGGAGTTGATGAACGCACCGCCGACGACGGCACCCAGGTACGGGTTGGCACCAAAGGCCTTAGCGGCGGAGTAGCCAATCAGGATCTGCAGAATGCCAAAGGACGTGCCCGAGACCAGGTCGGCGATCTTATAGATAAAGTTATTGGTGTCGAGCGCGATAAAGCCGTTGGAGGCCATAAAGTTGAGGGCGCTCATAATGCCCAGCAGCAGGCCCGAAGCCACGATGGCGGGGATGATGGGGACAAAGACGTCGCCGAGCACCTTAATGGCACGCATAAAGATGTTCTGCTGCTGTGCCGCGGCCTCCTTGACCTCGGCCTTGGTGGCAGCCTCGACGCCGCTGAGCGCGATGAACTCCTCGTAGACCTTGTTGACGGTGCCGGTGCCAAAAATAATCTGGAGCTGGCCCTGGGCCTCAAAGACGCCCTTGGCGCCGTCGATATTCTCGAGGGCCTCATTGTCGACCTTGGCGTTATCGGCAATCACCAGGCGCAGACGCGTGGCGCAGTGTGCGGCCGAAACAACGTTGTCGGCGCCACCGATGTTGTCGAGCACCTCTTGGGCTGATTTGCGGTAGTCCATGACTTCCCTTTCCTCCAACGGGCGCACGTGCACCCGGCCATCTTTGACACTTACACTGTAATCGTTTTCAGTTTCATATATCTGTAATCGTTTTCACAGCAGGGTGAACGGTAGGAAAAAGCCGGCGAATGGTAGTTTTACGGCAAAAACAGGCGGCTCAGAGGCAGACAGACGTGCCCAGAGTCTAGACATTCATAAGCTGATGGCCAAGCTTGAGTGTCTTCAGGCCGCCCTCCCCCTCCATGCCGTCGAGCGCGTCGAGCAGCATGCTGGTGGCCTCGACGCCACTGGTCAGGTAGCCATAATGTACAGTGGGAATGCCGCCCGTCAGCGCGCGCAAAAATGCGTTGTCGCCGAAACCGCTCACGCGGTGTATGCCCTCGCCCATGCCGCGAACCTCATCGATGGCACGCAGCGCGCCCGCCGCCATAGTGTCGGTCGCGCACGCGATTAACGAAACATCAGGGACATCGGCAAGCAGCTCGCGCGCAGCGCGATAGCCCGAGTCGAGCGTAAAGGATCCCTGGCGAATCAAGCTCGGATCAAGCACCACGCCCGCGGCGCGCAAGCCGGCCTCAAAACCGCGACGGCGGTCATAACCGGCCGCGCGGTCCTCTTCGGTAACTCCGATGTAGGCGATCTTGCCATCCACCCGACCCGCAAGCGCGCGGCCGAGCTCAAAGGCGGCCTCGTAATCGTCGTGATAGACGCACGCCGCGCCCTCAACATTCTGGCCGATCAACACAATGGGTACACGGCACGACCCAATAGCGCGACGGTGCTCGTCGGTGATCATGGTTGCCACCAACACAATGCCATCGACCGGGTGGTTTTGGAATAAATCGAGGTATTCGAGCTCGCGCTCGGGGACGTTATCGGTATTGGCAAGAAGCATCTGGTAGCCGCGGCGGCCAAGCACTTGCCCGATGCCCGCCGTAATGCGGCTCACCGACTCGGAATTAATCTTAGGCACGATGACGCCGATGAGCTTGGTAGAGCCGGTGCGCAGCGCGCGAGCCTGGCTGGACCGCACGTATCCGGTCAGCTCAATCGCCTGCTTAATGCGCTCGGCCTTGTCCGCCGAGATATACCCACCATTGAGGTAGCGCGAGACGGCAGCGCTCGAAACGCCCGCCAGCTCGGCCACATCCTTCATCTTTACCACGAGCACCCCTGTCGTTGAAATCGCTTTCACCATGATACCTGTTCGTTCCGGCGTTCTAACGAACGCCGGACTGCTCGACGTTGCGCGGGCATCTGCCGGGCGATCTGCCGCTCAAACCGTCGCTCGCGTACATGAAGTACGCGTCGCTCCTCTTTCGTGGCACCTCGCCACGGCAGCTGCCCGCTCGCTGACGTATGCTCGACCAGGAGCGCCCCTCTTTGTGCAATCTGCTCGCTAGGGTCCTACCCGTGGTATTCGCCGTTGTACTGGATGAGCGTGAGGTCTTCAACGCCGTCGAGTGCGCGGATGGCGTCAGCATAGGGCATATCCACACCGTCAGAGAATACCTCAACGGCCATCTCGACTTTGTCGCCGCGCATGGTCTTGGACTTAACGGTGAACTTGGTGCGGCCAAATGCACGCACGATATCGTCGCCGGAGGTCTGGCCCGTGTAGTGGATGACCATCATGTACACGCGCGACTTGTCCTGGTGGCTCGCAAAGCCGGCGATCATCACCACGATCACAACTGCCGTGAGCCCCACGAGCGCATACATGCCGGCACCTGCCGTAATGCCCGTGGTAATGGCCCAAAACAGATAGAGCAGGTCGAGTGGGTCCTTGACCGCCGTACGATAGCGGACAATAGACAGAGCACCGACCATACCGAGCGAGATGACCACGTTCGTCGAGATCGCGAGCGTGACCATGCAGGTGAGAACGCACATGCCCACGAGCGTCACGGCAAAGCTGCGCGAATACACCACGCCGGTAAAAAAGCGCTTGTACACGTAATAGATCAGGATGCCCATGGCGAGCGCCACGAGCAGCGAAAGGCCGATCTTGGCAGGGTCGACCTGGCCAAATGCCTCCAAGACGGAGTTCTTAAAAAAGTCCCTGGTGCTCATGGTCTAAATATCCCCTCGGTTCTCAAAATCCGATTCCCAGTAATTAAATCCGCGCAGGTAGGCGGTCTTTTCATAACACAGGCAGTACTTGGAGACCGCCGTAAGCTCGGCCGCGCCCGGCGGCACCAAATCGCGCACCAGCTGCGGGCAAAACTCCGTAAACTTGACCTCCATCACCAGCTTGCCGGGCTCCAGGACCGGCAGCACGGGCAGCGTCGCGTCAAAGATATCGAAGCTTCCCACCGCGGCACGCACGTTCATGTCAAACGTAACGCGCACGGTGCCCTCGTCCATCACCCACGGCTCGCGCTCGTAGTCCACGATGGTCCGCGGGCGCATCATGTTGCAGATGCACTCGATATAGAACTCACGGCAGAGCTGATGCGGGCTGCGCAGCAAAAAGTCATAGTCGCCGGCGAGGACCTGCTCAAACTCGTCGCGGGTGAGCGGCGCATCCTCCTTATAGATCCAGCTGCCGTACTTCTTTTTACGCTCGAGCTTAATCACCTTGTCGCTGCCGTTATAGATGCGCACGCGATACTTTTTGCGCATAAGAATACCGGCATCTTTTTCCTCGTAGGCCGAGTTGCAGTAGTCGTCAAAGTACAGGCTGCGAATGGTGTAACCGCCCGCCCGCGCATGCTTGTCCAGCTTAAACACCGACGCCATGCGACAGGCCAGCGCAGCGTGCTCGCCCTCGTTGATGAGGTACTTGAGCTCATGGCGATAACGCTCCTGTGTGGTGCGCACGGGAGGTGCCACCAGGCGCTCGAGCAGCGCGCTAGCCCTCCTCATACGTATCCTCCACGACCTTACCGCCGTCTTGCACGTAAAAACACTTCATGCCGTACTGTTTGCCGCCGTCGGTCACATAGTAGTCAAACGCATCTTGCGTATAGCCGTCGGAGTTGGTGGCGCGCACGCGCACAAAATACTGGCCGGCATCGGGTGCATCGCAGGTCACCTCGGGCAGCAGCACGTCCTCGGCCTTAAAGACCACGTCGCTTATGGCATAGTCGCGCGCAAGCTCCACGGTATAGCGAATGTCGCGCGCCTTAAAGTCGTAGGACGCATCCCAGTTGATGCGCAGCTTACCGTTATCGATCTGCGGCACGCCAATGTAGAACGGCATGGGCTTTTTATAGCTCTCGCGAAAGCTCTTATAGTTCTCCTCGATCTCGGAAGGAATCGCCGCGGCAATCTGCTCGTATTCGTCCTTGGTCACGGGCAGATTCTCCAAGTCGGGCACAGCAAAGACGAGCGGCTCCGTGACCTCGCGATAATGCTCGACCATCTTGCTCAGACGCTCTTCGGTCAAATACGAGCGCAGGTCCTTGACGGCGCTATCGAGTTCGCTGCGGAACGACTTGCTGCGCAAGGCGCGGTTAAACAGAACGTTGCCCCAGTAGTTGCTTACGCCGCGCTCCCAGCTAGCATAATCCGAGAACCCCGTCAAGCTCAACTCGAGCTTGCGCAGCATGCCGTCGTTATCCCAATCCAGGATGTACCAGACCTTTGAGTTAAGCGGGCTGTACAGATAGCAGTTACGGTTCTGCGTATCGCAATTGCCCGTCAAGATCTGAAACGCCATCCAATAGACCAGGTTCTCGGTATCGAAGTAGGTGTCGAGCACATCGTCGATCTTTTGCGTATCGTCGTTGAGCGCATCGAGCATCTCGATCAACTTGGTATGGTCCGAGTCGCCCTTAATCTCGAGCATACCCTCAAACGCTGTCTGGTTATAGTCGGGGTCATCGGTGAGCTTAATGGTGTCCTCAAAGCGATGGAAATCGAAGCTGTTCACCTTATACAGATGTCCGCTCTTATCCAGGCCGTGGGCCTTGAGCGCCGTTTTGTTGAGCTGCTCGACCTGCGTAAACAGTCCGTAGTCCTCAAAGGTGTCGTTAGATTTTTCGGTCTGGTCGCACACCCATAAGTGCACAAATTGCGTGCGCAGGCCCATCATCTGGGGAATGCCGCGGATCAAATCGTAGGCCATCTTGTTACGAAAGCGCATGCCCTCGCCCATATGCTTGTTGAGCGCAATCGCACGCTGCTGGCGCCACGTGCCCTTACCCTTTTTGAGCTCCACCTTGTAGTTCTTTTGCGAGTTCATGCTTGATGTCTGACCGCGCACCTGCACGGTAGCATTGGGCGCTTCCTCGCCATAGCCAACCTCGCCGGCCACCGGGCCGTCTTCGTCGCCCGGCTGCAGCAGGCCCATAACCTGATAGCGCGTCACGCCCATGTCGGCATAGTCATACACCGAGTACGTGTTGATCTCGGCCCAGCTGTGGTCGGTGTTCTCGGAGCTGTTGCCGCGTGAGACCGTCAGGTACATGGTCACAATACCCGAGTCATCGTAGACCTCGTAGAGCTCGTCCTTGTCGCGCAGGTGCTTGGACTGGTCGGAGGCCTCGGTCTTTTTAATCTTGTCCTGCTTTTTGACCTTTTTGGTCGAGGAGTCTTCCTGCACCGAGCAGCCCGAAAGCAACAGCACACCGGCAGCCGCCTCAAACAGGCGACGGCGAGACATCATCCTATCGGTCATCAGAACCTCCCCAATGCTTGCGATACACGTGAACTACTGCGCGCTCAAACGCGCCATATGGCTCACCCTTATGGCGACCTTCCTCATAGCGCTGCTCGGCACGGTCGAGCAAGCGGCCCAGCTGTGTAAAGCGACCCGTTTTGTCGGTCGCCACAATGGGCTGCTGGCTCAGGATACGATACGGCAAGTTGGCGGTATAGGTATCGAGCCGCAGAAGCGCCACGATAAAAAACACCGCTGCACCCAACAAAAAGCCAAAGCCGTAAAACTGCTGCGGTAAGAGCAGAGAAACGGCAGTCGCCAGCCCGGCCACACCGGCAAACAGCCCCGAGGCCAGCACAGCCCCCTTGTAGTCGGTAAAGTACAGCAAGATGAGCAACACCGTATTGCCCACGGCATACAAGCCGTAGCCCACGCACAACGTGCGAAAATACCCGTGCATCAGGTTGTTAAAGCCCAATGGCAGGGCCGACAGCACCGTGGTCTCGAGCGAGATGACCGCCGCCGTCACAAACAGCTGCTTGAGCGCGCAAAACCGTAGTTCTCGGTTGAGCGTGGCAAGCATTTCCTCCTCGGCCACCACAATGTCGCCCACCACGCCACCGTCGTTGAACAGGCTGTAGTAGTCGCGGTAGCGCGGATAAAAGTTGACCTCGACCGAGACCACAAAGTTGACGGACGTGACCAGGATCGTCAAAAACGCGATGAGCGCCGGCACATCGTGGTACGGCGCACCATAAAACAAGCCCTTGACCTGCACGCCAATGGGACCGGCCCAAATTATCACCAAGTGCGCAAAGAGGCCCAGGTTGGTAAACAACCCCGTGAGCGCCAACGGCATAAACTGATCGAGCCACCGTAAAAAGAGCCAGGGGCTGCGGTCGCTCTGCGGAAAATACCTGTACAGCAGCACAACGTCCCAGGCGAGCATGACGCCGTAGCCCAGAGCAATTGACGCCAAAAGGCCCTCGACCGGCGGCAGCCCCAGCGCCAGCGCGGCCAGGGCGCACAGGCACGCCACGCCAATGGCAGCCGCAAAGCTGCATAGGATACCGCGGTAATCCTTGATGGCCGTGAGGTAACTCATGCCGTTCCAGTTGACGATCATAATGTTGAACAGCCACAGGCACAGCAGCCCCTGCAGCAGCGTGGCGCCCGAGAACAGCAAAAAGACGCCGTAGAGCACCGTGCCCGCAACGAGCATGATGGCGTTGGAGCCCCAAAACGAAGGCAGTATCTCATCCTCGCGCTCGGCAAACAACATATCAGCCAAAAAGCGCGTGACCGGCATGGAGAAAAAGCTCGTGAGCGTAAGCGAGGCCAGCAGTGTGTAGGTCACCATGCACACCAGCAGATCCTGGTTGGCACGGCCCACACCCCACAGACCGCACAGCACCAAGATACCCACCTGGAGTAGCACGCCCAACAGCATGGGACCCGTGCACACAATGCCAGCGTAGCCGTAAGCGCGCATCATGGCAAACAGGCCCTTGCGCCTAAACAGGCGCTTGAGCTCAAAACCGATTCCGGCCACCGGCTACTCCCCCTCTCTGGGCAGGTTAAACGCTTGCGCCGTCTCGTCGTACAGCGCGCGGTAGTTGGCGAGCATCTGCTCGTGCAAGAAGTACGTGGCAACGCGACGCTGGCCGCGCTCCCCCATCTCAATGCGACGAGCGCGGCTTGTGCACATCCGTTCCATGGCATCGGCCAAGCCCTTGCGATACATAGGCGGCGTCACAAAACCCGCCACGCCAAAGTCGTCGCCCGGGGCGCCCTCGAGTAGCTCACGGCAGCAGCCCACCTCGGTCGTCACACAGGGGCGACGCGCCGCAAACGACTCCAGCACGCTGAGCGGCTGGCCCTCGGAGATGCTCGTCAAAATGGTAAAGTCGAGCTTTTCCATGTACTCGACCACGTTGACGCGACCGGTAAAGATCAGGTCGCGCACGCCCAGGGTATCGACGAGCGCGTGGCACTCGGCACCGTACTCCTCGTCGTCCACGCCGCCCATGATATGCAAGCGCACCTTGGGCAGGCGCTCGTGCAGCTCAAAAAAGGCATAGATCATGGTCTTGACGTCCTTGATGGGCGCCAGGCGCACCACCGCGCCAATGTCCACCCAGCCGTCATCGGGCTTTAAGGGAATATCCTTAAAGCGATCGAACTGGATGCCGTTGGGGATGACCAGGCATTTGTCCGCATCGCAGCCCATATCAATCTGCGTCTTGCGGGCGTTATGGAACAAACTCGTCACGCGGAAGGCGCGGCGGTAGATCTCCTCCGAAAGCAGGTAGAAAAAGCGAATCCAGCGGTCCTTAAACGACGGCACCACCCAATCGGCGCGAATGATCTCTTCCTCGCGCTCGCGGGTATAGATGCCATGCTCGGTCAGCAGCACCGGCGCATGGTGAACGCTTGAGCCCAGGCAGGCGAGCAGGCCACCGTAGCCGGTCGAGATGGCATGGTACACATCGGCCACCGGCACCTCGCTGCCCAGAAGGTAGAGCACGGGCAGCAACATGGAGCGCATGGTGTGGAATGCATCGGCAAAGGGCGTGTAGGGATACTCGGCCAGGCACACGTCGCGAAAGATATCCATAAACGTGCGGCTCTGCAAAAACGAGAGCGGATGCACGCGACGGCGGTGGAAGATATCGAATAACACGTCCCAGTCCGGATTGGAGAGCAACACCAGACGGCGTAGCGCCTCGCGCTCACGGTCGTTAAAACCGGCTTCGTGCTGCTCGCCCGAAAGCCGCAGGGCATCGTCCAGGAACACCTCGTGCACCTCGACCACGTTGCCGGGCAGCTCGTAGACAAACTTGCCGCGGTCGGCAGCATGCGCGCCGATTACCCACAGCACAAACTCGTGCTCGGGCATGGCCTGGATATAGCCATGCATCCAGGTAGATACGCCGCCGTGCACATAGGGGTAGCAACCCTCGAGTACCAAGCAGATTCTCATTTATCGCCACCCTCCTTGCACTCGATCGCCACGGTCTTATCATTTGCCTTGAGCAGATACAGATTGCCCGTAAGGTGCGTCAGTTCGCCACCCGTCACCTCACCCGGCTCGCCATTATTGGCGCGGAACATGAGCCACGCCTCGTCGTGGAAATTGCCCAGGCTGAGCGTCCAGGCATCCGCGCTGGTATCAACGTTCACCGTCACGGACGAAAAACGCTGGATGGTACCGGAGCACTCCGACGCCGTCTGGTGCCGCAGGTCGGGCGCGGATTTGGTAAGCCACTCCAGGTAGTCGACCAGGCCGCCCTTGTAGACCTCCCAGCCCTCTTTGGCACCGCGATCGGGGTCCAAAAGGTCGTCCGGGTGCATAAAGTGCGTGCTCACGTAGTGCATGTTGAGCTCGGACACGGCTGCCAGGCGCATATAGGAATCGTCGACCATGCCGCCCGAGACAATACGTGGCTGCTCCACAATGCCATCGCTCGCCACGCCAAACTCCTGCACGTACGGCAGGTCGGTGCCATCCTCAAAATACGTGCTGGCAATGGTCTTAATGCGCGGAACATCGGTACCGATAAGCTTGCGCGCGCGGGCCGAAAGGATATTCGACGGCGGCACGTAAACCGAGCCATGAGCATTGGGCAGGACCTCGTCCTGAAACGCGATAAGTTCGTTGAGCGATGCGACGAGCGTCTCCTTGTTTTTCCACGTCCTGTAGTCGTACAGCGTGCCATAGTCGGTGTCCCAGAGTGCCAGAGGCTGATGGTTGTAGCCATGAAAGCCCAGCTCTCCGCCCATCTGCAGCAGCATGCCGCCAAAGTAGCGGAACTGTGTGGTATCGGCTTGGCGCGCGGGCTCGGTCTGGTTGACCGCGTCCTCGTAGTTTTCGATCATCACGCCGGTATAGCGAATGCCGTATTTTTGCGCGAGCTTTTGCAGATCGGGCCACCAGACCTTGGTATAAAAGTCGGCAATGGAAAGCCCGTAGTCGCGCTTGATGTAGGTGCCGTCGCCCGAGGGCACGGGACTAGGAAAGTCGTCCAAAAAGAACACGGCGCTGTTGATGACTGGATAGGCCGTGGCATCACCCAGCAAGCTTACGGCCGAAGCATAGAACCCACGCATGACCTTGTCGTAGATGCCAATGTTGCACACCACGGTGTGACCACTGCCGCAATCGTTAGACCAAATGAGCGGCGTGCCCGCGTCACCGGTCTTTGCCCAGACGTGCGCCGTTTCGCGCAATGAAACCGAAAGCGACGAATCAAAGGGGTCCGAGAGCTCGTAGCGCTCTCCCCCGCCCAGCATAAAGTCCTCACTCGGAACGATACTTTCGGCTGTCGCATAGTCATATCCGGCCGATTCGATCCCAAGCTTGGAAGCAATAGCCTGCAGGTAGTTCGAGTTATCTGGCGTCATGCCCAGCATGAGTGAGCCGCCCGCACTCACCCAATTCATCAGATCGGTCAGATGCGTACCCAGTCCGTCAAGCGAGGGCATAAGCACAATCACGCGATCAAACGACGTGAGCGATGGGATCGCGTCCGCACCGTCGGTGGCAATATCAACATCGCGATGGGCAATCTTCATGTCCAGCAAAATCTGGTCGAACTGATCTTTAACGTCGTCGACGCTATCTTGGTCCGAGTCGGTAATGACCAGGCACGTGGGCTTTTGGCCAAAGATTGCCGAGGAGGCCGGCACCGCATCGTTGGCGGCAAGCATCCCCAGCTTATGCTGACCCGCACTGTACTGCACGCCGGCACGCTCCACCAGCAGCACGGCGGCCATAGCAATAAAGACCGCCCACACCACGAGGAGTCCCATCCAACGAAAGCGGCCTGCACGGTCGCGGATATGTTGCACCACGCTCATCGGACCTCCTCCCCGTCACGCCAAAACGCCAACTTTTCGCGGTTGTCGGCGCTCAAATACACATGTTGCTTGTCGATCGCATCGATCACACGGTGAACCTCGTCACCGTCGCGGCGCATCACGGCCAGGCGCAGGCAAAGCATCCAAACCTCCTGCTCCTCGGGCACGTCGAGCACCAGCTGGTCGGTCACGGCCTGCGCTTCGTCGATCTGTCCGACATCGGCCAGCGCCGTCGCGTATCGAATGCGCAGCTCAAGGGTATCCTCGCGCTCGCAGCGACGCGCAAGCAGGCGCGCGTACTGTTGGCGCTGAATCTGAGCCACGCGCCCCTCAGCCAAGCCCGAGCCCAAGTATTCACCAAGAAAATCGCAGTATTCGTTGAGGTTTTGCGCGCTCGGGTCCGTCTTAAAGGCACGCTCCAGCTGCTGCAGTTTAAGGTCGGACTCCTTGGAGATCTGCGCCACCGCCGTCGCGGCATAGTGCGCCACCTCAACGTCGTCGTTAAGCTTAGCCGCCTGCAACTGCGCCAGGTACGCGTCGGGCTCCTCGGTGAGCATGGAGAGCATGAGGCGGCGCCGGTATGCCGGGTCGTTGACGATGAGCGCCTCCTCGAGCGGGACCACGCCCGCATCGGCGTCACGGTCGTGAACCAGGATGCTGCGATGCAGGTCATCGTTGAAGCGCAGCGACTCAAGCGCAGACTCTTTCAGACCCTCGCCAAACATCGCGCTGCGGACCGATAGCAGAACCACCAGCAACGGGCCCCACAGCGGCACCAGCACTATCACAGCCAGCATGTGCCCGCGCACCGGCAGCAGGCCCAGTTTCATGAGCGTCCACAGCATCAGGCAAACCAGCGCATGAATCAGCAGCAAGACGGCAGCAACGACAAGCGAGATCAAGCGGCACCCCCCTCACCGTCACCGGTGTAAGAGATGTGCTGCAGCAGCGCCACGATGTCCTCGCCGTCGACGGGCTCCACCGCAATCTGCTTGGCGCTCAGGCGCTCGCGGATAATGGGCAGGTCGCACGCCTTTGCCTGACGCATAAGCAGGTAAAGCACTTCGCCGTCGACCAAGCCCGCCGCGTCGCTCTCGCGGATTGCCGACCCAATTGCGCCCACCAGCTCGCTGACAGGCTCCATGCCCGGTACCACGCGCAGGAGCAAAAAACTCCCCATCTTGCTATCTGCCAGCGCTTGCTCCGCCGCGAGCTCTTGGCCAAAGGCAGCCTGCTTGAGCACGCAAGTACCGTCAACGCAGCGTTTATCCTGCGCCACCGCCTCATAGTCAAAAGCACGGCCCAGCGCGCTTTCGACCAGCCCACACAAGATGCGGAACAGGTTTTGATAATAGAGGGTCATTTGGTTTTCGGCCGCACTACGCACAAAGATCAACACGGCGGGTGCCCCGTCGCGCTCGATCGTGTATCCAAACATGGGAAGCCCCGGCGTCAGCTCGCGGTTCACCCACAGGTTCGAACGAACCCCGTCGCACAAAAGAGGTGCAAGCTGCTCAAGCGTGAGCGAGCGTTCGGCATCTTCGGCAATCGCGGGACTTGCTGCCACCAGGCGTGCAAATGCCCCGCCCGAAACATGGTAGATCGCCACCGAATCGTTCTCGAGGATCTCACCCAGAAGCTCGCAACACTTGCGATAGATGTCGCGTGGGTTGAGCACGTCGAGCTCCTGCGTCACGGCAAAGATCTTGCCAAAGCTGTCGTGGCGACCCACGATCTGGCGCCTGTACGCGCGCTTGTCCTCGATCGCGTCGTGGTAGAGCTGCGTAAGGAACGCATTGCGGTTGCGCACGAGCTCGTTTTGATCGCGCTCCGCCCTAATGGCTTCGCTGTTGCGCAGCTGCACATAGCCGCACACGGCACCCACAACAAAGTACGCAATAAACGGCAGCCAGTTAGACGGCTCGTAAAAGAGACCCTGGAAGGTATAGCCATACTGGGTAAAGTAGCTCGCGGCCAAACCCACCGACGCCAGCAGCGCCGCAACCAGGCCAAAATCGAGCCCATACAGCGTGCCGATCAGTACCACGTACAGCAGGCGGTAGTCGAGCACGTTAAGCTGAGCAGACTGCGAAAACACCAGCTCCAGGCCCTCAAAGAGCACCCAGGCCAGCGCGGTCTCCAGGCATTTGATGGGCAGTGTCCGCCCGCGCATGCGGTCGATGGCGGCGCGCAAGGGGTTGACCTTCTTTGCGCGGCCAGCATCCCAACGCGCTTGAATGGTCGAAAGATCGCGCAGCAAGTCGTAGCGCTGAAACCAGCCATAGCGTACGCGAGCGACGTCGCTGGCGGGCAGGGTGTAGCCGGCGGAATCGCCATAGGCAACGGCAAGGCCGGGGAACAACGCCTTGAGGGCGTCCCCCACCTCACCCGCCGTGCGATGGAAGGCATCGGCAACGTCGAGCGTCTCAAAGTTACCATCCCAGCTATCGAAGATGCGGCGCACCAGCACCGCAAGCTCCTCGGCACACAGCAAGGGAAACGCCGCATCCTGCGCGCCCTGTAGAGCGACCGATCCGGTTAAGCACGCGTCGAGCAACGGCACCAAAAACGGATCTTCCAGCGCGGCAGAGGCAGTGTACAGGAAGGGCACACGCAGGATCTTGGTCTGAACGCCCTCGCGAGCAGCGTAGTAGCGGCACAGATCGTTGGCTGCGCGCGCGATAATGCCCTTGCCCGTGCGTCCCGCGGCATCGGCGGCGCCCTCGGCACCCGCAGCCCCCGCTACATACAGCAGTTGGACCCGGCGACCCGCGCACGCACGAAAGACCGAGCGCAGCAGCTCGATATCACCCACGGTATCGGTATGCGGGGTAAGGTAATTAGACAGGTAGACCACGCGGTCGAACTCGTAGGCCTGATCCAGGTGTTGCAGAAGCTCTTTCCACGAGGCATGGGGCGATGACTCGTCGCGGCGCGTGTCCTGCGCGGCTACGACCTGCACATGGTCCTCGGGGAACGCCTTGGCACAAAAGTCATCGTCAACATATGCGGTGTTGCCAACAACCAGCACCTCCATGGCGCACCCCTCCCCTAAAATCCACTTTAGTCATAGTCAAACATGCGTATTTTACGCTGTCAACGCGAGCTGGAACGCCTTTAAGGCTGTTTTAAGAACTTTTTTAGGGAATGTGGGGACATCGAGAGTGCTAAATGAACGCCCAATCGGGGGTGCGGTGAAAAACCGAGATCTGTCAAACAGGCCCTTGTTTTGGGCATCCGCGACCTGCAGTTTTGTTGGCAAAAACCGGTGTGTACTCGGATGTTTCCGATTTTTCACCGCACTTCCGAAATGACAGCCCCGCATCGACAACATTAGTCAGAACTAGCAGCGTCCAGAAACCTAGCCAAGTAATCTCGACTCGATTCCAGCGAAATCAATAAGACCCGTTGAGTAATCTAAAATAAATAGCAGACAGGTACCAAGAACCCACACCTCATCGGCCCAACGCAAAGCATCGTTTTGCGCCTTCACGATCGTTTCATGGTCAAGATCTCTATACTCAGACTCATAACCGGCCTCGCCGTTATGACCGCACAACCGAAGCGCCTTAATGGCGGTAAGTACAATCATTTCATCAACGTCAGGCCTAATAAAATGCCGCTCAAAACTCTGGTACCTAGAAGCATTGCCAACAATTGCCTTGTAATTCAAAACGTCTTCACGGGAAACAGTTCTGCTTAGATATTCGACGTCGGGCATTTTCAGAAAGTGCTTACATGCCTCGACCATTGGATAGTTAACGTAGAGCTTGCCATTGTCTGTGCTCTCGTTAAAGTAACGTTGCATTTCCTCTAACCGTGCAGGTGAGAACCTATTATCTTGGGGCTCATAGTCAAAGACCAGCAAAACATCAGAATAATCCTGGTCAAATAACCACTTATCCTCTTCGGACGCACGTTCCTTAAGGACGCCGAGAAGCGATAAGTCGTCCTGAAAGCCGTCCGAAAACATCCTTTCGTAAAGCTCGTAGATATTTGTGTTATAGGAAACGATCTCATAGCCAATGTCGAGGCCATAGCACCTAAAGAGAGCCTGGAAGAGTTTAATCTCTTGCTTTATGCCCTCAACGATAAGCAGGACTTGCTTCCTAGACATCGAATTCGCCGGCCTTATAGAGCTTTTCGAGGTTGTGCCCTTCCCTTAGTTCCCTATCTGTTGCATTGGCAGCGGAAATAATATTGTGATCCGAAAGAATGAATAAGCAGTCTGGCCTAAGGATTTTATTGCTGAACAAATCTGTATTATGCGATGCGCAAAGCACCTGGCGTCCAGTCTGGGACTTAAAATAGTCAACGACCTTCTCGGCGAGATCGTGATGATAGAACGCATCGAACTCGTCGACAAAAAGCAAGGACGGCACACTTGTAGCATGAAAATAATTAAACAGTCGCAGCAGCGCAACAGTGCCGCTTGAACAGTTTTCTACAAACGGAATAAGTCGACTTTTTTCAAAGTACAAAGCGATATCACCCGATGGCGTTTCACGCGCAGTAAGGCGTTCTTGAATTCCAAAGTCATTCAAAAAAGCCTGAAGCTCAGAAACCAAGCCATTCGAAATAACGTTTTCGGCGATGGTAGAGACAAGGTTACGGTCGTTCATATGTGCGTCGCCAATGGCATCCATTGACCGCGCAAACGTATAAAGCTTAAAAAGAGGCATTGCCCTCTCAAAAGGAATGTTATTGCACACATACGCCAAAACGGAAATGCCGGGAGATTTGAACTCCCAGTTCAATCGATCGGCACCAATAGAAGCCAAATCGCCATCGAGCACTTTACCTGCACGGTGGTCGTAATCAAATGCAATCTTGCCGTTAACAACCACTGTCTCACGAAGATAGTCTGTTATCCCAGTCTTTTCGTAACGATAAGCAACTTCGTCATTACCAAAGCGAAACGTGTAGGCAAAACACGCCGACGTGACCCCATCAACTGCGCTGAGATAATTAGTTTTATTGGAATAGAAGGTCCGACGCCCCACATTTGCTGAAATATCGAGAAGAGCATTGGAGAAATTTGTTTTGCCGACAGCGTTTTTACCGTAGATAAGACCACAAGAAACGATGCCCTCATCGATGGCTGACGTATTGAATCTGTAGTCCCTGACATCGGTCAAATTGAAGGTAAATCTATGGGAGAAGTTTCGGAATCCCTCGACCTCAAAACGCGTTAGCATCGAAACCTCCATGTTATACTTGCCGTAAAGTTTTTACGGCAAGTATAACATGGAGGCGACCCAGAGGGGCGTCATAGTCAAAGTCAGGTTTTCCAGCGCGCAGCAGCAGGAACGTGAACGATGACGTCGTCAACCTACTACCCGTCGAGCAGGGCGATCCATTGGTAGCGTCTTTAGCGAACGGGGTGAGCATCTACGCCAACTGGCCCTTACCGACCTACTGCATGTTCACGGTACGAGAGAGCGATATCGTTGTCAGCATTGTCGTGATTACCGGGCGAATGATCGAAGAGTTCAGGTGCGCCGATGGCTGAATCGGCATCGTGAGGTACATCCGCCTCGAGCGCCCACTAAATCGGAAGAGCACTTCTGGTAATAATATTTCTCTGCGAGGTTCCGTCTTCTATGGCGCCTTAAGCCTGATGAGAACAACTGTGGCCGCAAAATCGAAGAGTATGGCAATGCAAAGCTGGAACCAAGCAGGTCACTGGGACTTATCAATACTATTATTAAAACAATAATTGTTATTAGATAGGTGGGTCAATTGTCAGAAGACGAATCAAAATATGAATACTGGCTACCCAATGCCAGCAACATAAAGATCTGTAAAGAAGCACAGGTCAACTCCGTCGTTATTATCGGACCAAATGGATCCGGTAAATCAAAGCTCGGTGCTTGGATAGAGCAACAAGATTTCGAAAAGGTCCATAGAATCTCAGCACAGCGCGATATCAATTTTTCTGAGAGAGTCCCTTTAAAAAGCTTTGCAGAAGCAGAAGATAACGTTTTTTACGGCGGCTCCCAATATAAGGAGAAAAAACAAGTTCGATGGGGATGGGGTGGAAGCTATACGACAAAGCTCCTTGACGATTTTGACGATGTTTTAGCAGCCCTCATCGCACAAGTAAATCTTGAAAACCAGCGGTTTATTGATGAATGCAAACATGCGGAGTCTATTTCTGTAGAAAGGCCCCCTCTACCGAAAACAGCACTAGATAAGCTTAAAGTAATTTGGGATGAAGTCTTTCCTCAAAGAAAGATCGAGCAGGAAGACGCGGCCTTCTACGCGTACTCCAAAAGTAAAACGGATCGCTACAGCGCAACGCAAATGAGTGACGGCGAGCGTTCAGTGCTATATCTTGCCGCACAAGTTCTTTGTGTCCCAAACGACAAAATAATCATCATGGATGAGCCTGAAGTTCATTTACATCCATCGCTTATGGCGCGACTCTGGACTTCCCTAGAGCAGTCGCGCCCAGACTGCCTCTTTATCTACATAACCCACGATGTTAATTTCGCCTCAACACACCGAAGCTCGGATATCATCTGGGTTAAGAATTTCGATGGCACCAAATGGGAATTAGAAATGCTTCCCGATAGCGACCTTCCAAAGGAGCTCTTAATAGAGCTCCTTGGCAACCGGAAAGAGGTCCTATTCGTTGAAGGAACCGAAGGAAGTTACGACAAGCGGATCTATTCCGCACTCTTTCCCGATTGTTATGTAGTCCCTTCCGGCGGATGCGAGCAGGTCATCAATAATGTGAAGGCATATAATCGTACCTCAAGCCTTCATGCCATAAAGGCCCAGGGCATCATAGACAGAGACTTTAAAACCGAGGAACAGCTCAACGCACTTAAGGAAAAGGGGATCTTCCACCTCAAGGTCGCAGAAGTTGAAAATCTCTTTCTCACTAAAGAAGCGGTGCAGATTCTATCTCAGCGTTTCGGTGCTGATGCAGATAAGACCTTTTCCAGCATTAAGACATATGTAAGTGAAAGGTTCAGCAAACAAGCAAAGAAGCAGACATCGGAAGCGCTTGTAGCAGGCGTAAAGGAAGTGCTTTCCGGAATAACTATTTCGGATAATGAGCAGTTGACTGCCGATGGCATAGTATCCTTAATTAATATTGCGAGCATAGAAAAGAACGTTAACGACAGATATCAACAGGCCATTGAAGACCATGATTACAATGAGATTCTCGGGCTATTTAACGATAAGTCTCTTGCAACAAGAGTTGGGCATTACTTCGGAATTGATAACAAAATCTATGTCGATCGTGCAATTTCCTTGTTGGAAGGCGACCTGAGAGACGAACTTTCCGAAGCCCTAAGGCACTATATTTCGCACTGAACGGCCTCTTCACACCCAGCGAGGTCCGGCCAGGCCACTGACCGGACCTCGCGCCAACAGTAGGCACGCTCCGTACTGCCACAAATCACCCCTCCCCGTCCATGACCGTCCAACTCACAGGCTCAATGCCCTGAAGAGACGTCAAGCAAGAGGGGCGGGCAACCTGATAGTTCCCGTAATTTGTCCTGCGCTGCATAGAAGCGGAGACATATACCGCTTTGCGGGCGCGAGTGACGCCGACGTACAGCAGGCCTATTTCCTCAATAAGCCCATCTGGCATTTTCTTCGCATCAGCAATCTGGCAACCTCGCGCAGAACGTAAGCATATACCAGCATTTTCGCAACGAGAGCAAATCCCTCCAGGCCAATCGAAACGCGTAACGCCCGGAATGAAAACAGTGTCCCACTCGAGCCCCTTAGCGGAGTGAATGGTCATGATCGAGATGTCTGCATCAAGGTAATCGGAGAAACGCCGCAGGGAGCCCTCGGAAAAGATGCTAACGATATAGTCGAAGCGCTCAGATGGATCCATCGCGACGCAGTCAGTTTTAAGGTGTTTCCGCAGCGCCCCAAGAAGCATGGCATAGGACCGCCCATACTCGAATCTCCTGGAGCCAGTCAGCAGTTCATTAGAGACGGAGTCAATTATTTTGTCCGCAGCAGACAGGCTGATGCCCTTTTCTCCAGACGCTGCATCGGTAATCCTGGATAAAGCAAACACATTGAATTCAATGAACTCTGGGGCTGTATCAGAGAAAAGCCCGTTGAAGTATGGCATCTCCTCCTTAACCAATTCGTTCATAATGAGATCGGCAAGGGCACCACGCTTACGAACAAGAATCGCGATCTTCCCGCCACCGACTTGGATGAGCGCCGTAACCTTGGAAACAATGGCTGTCGCTTCGTCCTGCTGTGCAGCGCCAACAAATATGGGAAGTCGGGGCGTACCGCCGACAATGGCACCCTTCATGTGGGAGCGAATCGCAGCACCGAGCTCTCCAACGATAGATCCCCCAGAAAACCTATGATTATGTTCGAGCTCCAGCGGCGATAGACACAGGTCGGTAGTGGCCTTTGCCTTTAAGCCTTCCATTGCGCCAATAAAACCATAGACACGCTGAATAGGGTCACCGAACATGCAGATTCCTGATTTATCAGAAACCAAGCCATTTAGAAAGATATAACACAACGCATTCGTGTCCTGCGCCTCGTCGATGTTAGCCGCTAATAGTCAAACTATTTTGACCAATCCCGGTCACCGAATAATGGCCACCGTGCCTCCCCGCCGCCACTACGCTGGTGGTGCCAACACGCCGGCGTTAGGAGGACCATTGAGGTGAACGAGAGACACGATGACCTACAGGAGATTATAGACGCGGCGCTCCGGGAGATGGCCGCGGAGGAGGGCGACGGGTTCGACCCGCAGGCATGCAACCTCGCGGAGTTCTGCAGGAGGACGGGGCTCACCCGCTCCCGCGCGAGGACGGTCAGGGCACACGGGTTCAGGGCCCTGCCCCACGGGAACAGCGGGAGGAGGGCCGCGCCGGGCGTGCTCGCCGGCCACACCGGCCTGGTGGACGACCTCCTGCGGAAGGGCGTCACCAACTCGCAGGTGATATTCGAGCGGCTGCTCGGCCAGGGCTACGCCGGCGGCCTCACCACGGTGAAGACCTATATCGCCGCGCACCGGGACCTCGTGCCCGCGAAGAGGCGGCAGGCGGC
>URCS01000026.1 GCA_900546455.1 uncultured Collinsella sp.
GAGGCCGCCGCCGGAACCAGGGCCCGCAACAGCCACGTGCCCCCCACATCAGCCCAGCGGCCCCAACCAACAACGGCCCCGTCGCAGACCGCTTGCAGCAGCGTCACCGCAGGCGGGGGCCGGGCTTAGTTTTCAGAACACTCCGCAGACCAGTGTGGCGCCTTGTCCGCGGCTCCGAAGGAGCAGGACAAGGCGCCACACATGGTCGAGGACGTTCTGAAAACTAAGCCCGGCCCCGCCGGACAGGCCACACTACTCGCAGAGCAGCTTGGCGATCTGAACGGCGTTGGTTGCCGCGCCCTTACGGATTTGGTCGCCGCAGCACCAGAAGGTGATACCGCGCGCGGCCTCGGGGTTCGAGATGTCGCGACGCACGCGGCCGACCCAAATCAGGTCCTGGTCGGACGTATCCATCGGCATGGGGAAGCGGTCGTGTGCATCCTCGGCAGCCATATCGTCAACCAGCTTGACGCCGGGAGCGACAGCCAGCGCAGCACGAGCCTCCTCGACCGTAATATCGCGCTCAAACTCGAGCGTAATGCTCTCGGAGTGCGAACGCAGCACGGGCACGCGCACGCAGGTGCAGTTCACGCGCAACTCGGGCAGGTGCATGATCTTACGGCCCTCGTTCTGCAGCTTCATCTCCTCGGAGGTAAAGCCTTCCTCCTTGACGCCGCCGATCTGCGGAATCAGGTTGCTCGCCAGCTGGGCGGCAAACGCGCGCGGCTCGGGAATCTCCTCGCCGCGGCCCAGGGCGGCCAGCTGAGCCTCGAGCTCGGCCATGCCGGGAGCGCCGGCACCCGAAGCCGCCTGATACGTCGAGACGATCATGCGCTTCACGCCGGCGAGCTGATGCAGCGGCCACGTGGGAACCAGGCCGATGATGGTCGCGCAGTTGGGGTTGGCGATTAGGCCGTGATGCCACTTGATATCGTCGGCATTGATCTCGGGCACGACCAGCGGTACCTCGGGATCCATACGGAAGGCATGGCTGTTGTCGACCACGACGGCGCCGCGCTTGACGGCCTCGGGCAGCAGCTCCTTGGCGATATCGTCGCCGGCGGCTCCGAGTACAATATCACAGCCCTCAAAGGCCTCGGGGCAGGCCTCTTCGATCACGATCTGCTCGCCGCGGAACTCAACAGTCTTGCCCGCGGAGCGTGCACTTGCCAACAGTTTGAGCTTGTCGACCGGGAACTCCTGCTCGTTGAGGCACTCGAGCATCTGGGTGCCCACGGCTCCCGTCGCGCCCAAAATAGCAACCGTGTACTGTTTCATGCTTCCCCCTTTAAAGGTTGTGGCTTTTGCCCGCACGCCGAGCAGGCCGATTATTGTTGCCAGTGTATACAAGAACGGGGCAGGCACGAAACCCGCCCCGTCGAAACGAAACCGAAACGAAACGCCCCGCCGTAGATTTTTGAGGCGAGTCCCAAAAATCTAGCGAGATAGCAGCTACTTGTGGAGCGCAGCCAGAGCGGGATCGACCGGCGCGGAAGCCTCCAGGTCGGAGACCTTCACAATGCCGTTCTCATCGGAGAAGGCACGGTAAATGGTCCGAATCGCCAGGTCGAAGTCCTTCTCCTCCACGCCAATGATGATGTTGATCTCGTCGCAGCTCTGCGAAATCATACGCACGCTCACGCCGGCCTGGCCAAGCATACCAAACAGATGGCCCGAGATACCTGCGCGGCCGCGCAGGTTACGGCCGACGGTAGCGATGAGCGCCAGGCCCTCGACAACCTCGATCTCGAGCGGCTCTACCTCCTGTTGAATGTCGCCCACAAGCGAGTACAGCGAATCGTGCACATCCTTCTCCTGCACCACGGCGCCAAAGCGGTCGACACCGGTGGGCATGTGCTCGACGGAAACGTCATAGCGCTCGAAGACCGAAAGTGCGCGGCGCATAAAGCCGACACGAGGCTTGGTGCGGTCACGGGCGACGTTGATGGCGACAAAACCGCGCTTGCCGGTCACGCCGGTAATGATGGGCTCTGCCTCACCCTCATCAGCCGTCTCGCTAATGATGGTGCCGGGGTCCTGCGGCGCATTGGTGTTCTTGATGACCAGCGGAATACCAGCCTCGCGCACGGGGAACACGGCCTCCTCGTGCAGGACGCTCGCACCCATGTACGAAAGCTCGCGCAGCTCCTCGTAGGTAACGCGGGCGATGGGCTGAGCCTCGGGCACAATGCGCGGATCGGCAGAATAGAAGCCCGAGACGTCGGTCCAGTTCTCGTACAGGTCGGCGCCCAGGCACTTGGCCAGGATCGAGCCGGAAATATCGCCGCCGCCACGGTCGAGCAGCTTGATCTGGCCCTCACGCGTCGCGCCGTAGAAGCCAGGCATAACAAAGCCGCCCTGCTGACCGTACTCCTGCACCAGCTCGGAAGTGCGGTTCATGCTGAGCGTACCGTCGTGATGGAACGCCACAACCGTCGCGGCGTCCAGGAACGGCAGGCCCAGGTACTCGGCCATCAGGCGAGCGGTGAAGTACTCGCCACGGCTCACGAGCTCCTCGGTAGAGTAGCCGCCCGAGCGGGCGCGCTCGGCAAAGGCCGCAAACTCCTCGCGGATGGGATAGGTGAGCTCCAGCTCGTCAGCGATATCAAAATAGCGCTGGCCAATGTCCTCGAGCAGTTCCTCGCACGAAACGTGATACTTAACGTGCGCGTTAACCAGGTAGAGCAGGTCGGTCACCTTGGTGTCGCCCTTAAAGCGGCGGCCGCAGGCAGAAACCACCACAAAACGGCGGGCAGGGTCGGCATCGACGATGGCCTTAATCTTCTTGAAGTGTTCGGCGTCGGCGACCGACGAGCCGCCAAACTTGGCAATCTTAATCATGGGCTTGAGGTTACCTTTCTAAAAGCCTCTGCAAACCTGTTTTGCGCGCTCTGATACCATGGTTTCACCGATTGGGACCAAGGCATCCGAGGAGCAGTGTTATATGGGAACTTATCATAGTACACGAGGACGCACTTTATCGTGCTCAAGTAAGGTGGCAATCCGCACCGGCATCGCTCCCGACGGGGGTTTGTTTGTCTCGGACGAGCTCGGCACCCAGCAGGTCGATATCAGCTCGCTTGCAGATAAATCGTACTTTGAAATCGCTCAAGATGTGTTGGGAATGTTACTGAATGATTACACGGCCGAAGAAATTTCGGCGTGTGTCGACGAGGCATACCGCGGCACGTTTGCGAGTGAAGAGGTTACGCCGCTCGTCAAACTCGACGCTGCGCCGGGCGCTGATGCCCCTCAGACCTATGTGATGGAGCTCTTTGGCGGCCCCACGAGCGCCTTCAAGGACGTCGCCCTGCAGATGCTCCCCCGTCTGATGGCCCGCACTTCCGCCAAGGACGGCGGCGCCGAGCGCATCATGATCGTCACCGCCACGTCGGGCGACACGGGCAAGGCCGCGCTCGCCGGTTTTGCCGACGCGCCGGGCACGGGCATCACCGTTTTTTATCCCGAGGGCAAGGTCAGCCGCGTCCAGAACCTGCAGATGTCCACGCAGGAGGGCGATAACGTCGCCGTCTGCGGCATCCGCGGCAACTTTGACGACGCCCAGAGCGCCGTCAAGCGCATCTTTGCCGATAAGGAGCTTGCCGAGCGCCTGGAGGCCGCTGGCACGGTGCTTTCGAGCGCCAACTCCATCAATGTCGGCCGTCTGGTACCGCAGGTCGTCTACTACTTTGCCGCCTATGCGCAGCTGCTGCGCGCCGGCGCCATCGAGGCCGGCGACACCGTGGAGTTCTGCGTACCGACCGGCAACTTTGGCGATATCCTGGCAGGCTACTACGCCAAGCGCATGGGTCTGCCCGTCGCCAAGCTCGTCGTGGCGAGCGACAAGAACAACGTGCTGGCTGACTTCCTGACTACCGGCGTCTACGACCGCAACCGCCCGTTCTTCACGACCATCTCGCCGTCGATGGACATCCTCATCAGCTCCAACCTGGAGCGCATGCTCTACTTCCTGTCCGATGGCGACTGCGAGCTCGTTGCCGGCCTTATGGAGCAGCTGGCGCAGACGGGTCGCTACGAGGTGCCCGCCGAGCTGCTGGCCAAGATTCAGAGCGTCTTTGGCTGCGGCTGGGCCAGCGAGGACGAGGTCCGCACTGCCATCAAGAGCTGCTGGGATGCGAACGGCTACGTAATCGACCCGCACACCGCTTGTGGTTATCACGTCTTTGAGCAGGTCGCTCCCGCCGAGGGCGCCAAGGCCCGCGTGCTGCTTTCGACCGCCAGCCCCTACAAGTTCCCGCGCGCCTGCTGCGACGCCCTGGGCCTCGACGTTCCCGAGGATGATTTTGAGGCTATGCGTGTACTCGAGCAGGCCACCAACACGGTCGCCCCGGCCCAGCTCGCCGAACTCGAATCCAAACCCGTCCGTTTCGAAGACGTCTGCGACGTCGACGAGATGGCAAGCTACGTCGAGTCTGCAGCAAAAAAGATGGCAACCAACTAAACCCCTTATAAGGCGCCGGCGAAAGCCGGCGCACCTTCTTTTTATTTAGCTTTCGGGATGATGACGAGCATGCGAGCGGGTCTGGCCGTTTAGTTCGTCGCGAGTTCCGCACGAGCCGGAAAGCACTTAATGTGCTTTCCGAGCGAGCCAGGACTGCCCGAGCAGCGAACTAAACGGCCAGACCCGCCCAGGAGGACCCACATGATCAAAATCACCGTCCCAGCAACCAGCGCCAACCTAGGCATCGGCTACGACACCCTCGGCATGGCCGTCAGCCTCTACTCGCACTTCACCTTCGAGCGCGCCGACAAGCTCACCATCACGGGCTGCCCCGAGGAGTTCCAAAACGAGAACAACCTAGTCTACGTGAGCTTTGTCGATGCTCTGGCCGCCTGGGGCGAGCCGGCCTTCCCCGTCGCTATCGACATTCAGACCGACGTGCCCGTCGCCCGCGGCCTGGGTTCCAGCTCCACCTGTGTCGTCGCCGGCATCATGGCTGCCGCCGCGCTGACAGGCCACACCGTCGACCGCGCCGAGCTCGTCCGCATCGCCACCGAGGTCGAGGGCCATCCCGATAACGTCGCCCCCGCTATCCTGGGCGGCGCCGTCTGCTCCTTTACGCCGACCGATTCACTCCCCCAGTGCCTGCGCTACGAGGTGAGCGATCGCTTGCGTTTTATTACCGTGATTCCGCCCTACGAGGTGCATACGAGCGAGGCGCGCAAGGTTGTGCCGCAGGAGATTCCACTCTCCACCGCCGTATGGCAAATGGGCCGCATCGCCGGCATGACGCGCGGCCTGGAGACCGGCGACCTTGACCTGATTGCCGCTGCCAACGACGACCGCATCCAGGAGCCCTATCGCCGCCGCCTCATCCCCGACTACAACGCCGTGCGCGACACCTGCCTTAACGGAGGCGCCAAGACCATCTGGATCAGCGGTTCGGGCTCGACCCTCATGGCCGTGACTGACGACACCATCGTGGCAAAGTTCTTGCAGGTCAAGCTGCGTGAGCAGTTCCCCAAGTGTGACACGCACATTCTGACGTGCGACACCGAGGGCGCTCAAATCGAGTACCTGTAGCGCCCTGCCTCATTGCTCTCACCGGTCCCCTTGGGGCTTCCCCTGAAAACGTCCTCGATCATGAATTGCCCCGTCGTGCGCTTCGCGCGACGGGGCAATTCGATCTGCGGATTGTTTTCAGGGGAAGCCCCAAGGGGACCTGCGCAGCCTCGACAGGATAATCGCATTCGCTGATTTAATCTTGTGCTCCAACGGAGCCACAGACGAGAGGCCTTCGCGCTGCGGAATAATTTTGAGGGGAACACCCCGACCATCCCTGCGTTTACCTTGCTGAGGATGTCTACAGGGACCCACGCTTTGAAGGGGCGCCGGGCAGATAGGGGCTTTTTAGGTTACATAATAAACTGTTTATCTATGCTACTATTTAACTAGGCATCGCAGTATGGAGGTGGTCAAAGTGTTACGCACACTCAAAGCTTCGTTTTTCCTCTCGATACTTTTGATATTACCGATATGTTTCTCGTTTAGCCCTTCGACTGCTTATGCTGCAGAAAGCGATGCTGTCGCAATTTCTGGCGCAACCCAAGATTTTGATTTAACGAAAGGTCCCGAGCAGTCTCATCAAATCAAGCTTAAGGATGGGACCGTTGCAGTAATAGGAATTAAAAAAACCAATGAACCCAGCCTGATATGGGACAGTTACTACAACAACGCATCTGGAACTTGGACTATCTATTACAACAGTCCTTTTATTTATCGCGAATTCAAGATCAAGATAGCGAACTCGCTCATTACCAGCGCTTGGGGACAAAACTATACGACTATCGGCTGTACGGTAACTAACGAGTCCTTTATATGGAACTCGAAACAGGCGACATATCGACTCAACTATGAATCGATGGGGATGACGTCCGGTATCGCCGTGTTGCAAGCGACCATGGAAGGCAGCACGCTCCACACCTATGCAAACTAGACTCACATCAATTGAGGAAGTTCAATGATCCCAATTCCTGCACGCTCAGACATTATGATCGCTCTCGTTTGGATTCTCGTCGGAGTGCTTATTTGGCGTATCTGCAAATGGGTTAAAAACAAGAAATAGTTGATAAAACGTATATGCCATTTATGCGATGCTTGGGGCCGTTAAATCGGCCCCTATTTCTATAGCTTTTCAAGCAGCAGTCACCCATTTGGAAGTCGCAATGCCATTCATACGATTTCGGCCCTTTAAGCCGCTATCTATTGGTAGGGACTCTTGCTGGTAAGGAGCGCTTACTAGATACAAACCTTGGCAATATATTGGTTTAGGCGGCGCTGGTTTCTTTGTATTCGAAGACTGGCTCTAGGAGATCTTCGATGTTGCAGTGGAGGGCTTTTGCTATGGCTCTTACGCTTGTTACCGAAGCTTCATTGATGTTTCTCTGGCGCTGCTCGTACATTTGGATTGAGCGGAGTGATACGCCCGATTCGTATGCCAGGTCTTGCTGGGTTTTCTTAAGCCTCTTCCTTGCTAGCGCCAGTTTGGTTTGACGAGGTGTTTTCTTCGCTATATCGCAAACAAGACGCGCCACACGCTCCTCTGAGGCTTCGTGCCAGGGGTAATACATATTGCACAGCGCATCGAACGGAACGACATGCAGCAGGTCTTCGAAAGACTCGCCCAGACGCCATTGCAGATATGCCAATATCCAGCCTGTCCAATACTCCGGCGTCTTCTCAAAACGATAGGTGCGGTCCGGTATAGACCCGCTTTGATATCCCGACCTTTCGGCGATAAGTGCGAACAGCTCAACACCTGATTTTCCCGATACGACCCATGCGTTGCCGCGTTCGAACTCGCGAGCTACACCACTCAGGCAAAAGAGCTCAGCGACCTCGGACCCTTCCGCTCCATAGTCGTTCACGGCATAGTCAAAGCAGTCGCCAAGGTTGTTCATTGCATCCTCAAGGTAGTAGACGGGATATGTCCTACTCGGCCCACAATCCGTTAACTCTTGGATCATTTAAATCAACCCTCCCTGCCATTAAATCCCTAATGTCGATACCTTCGGAATCGAACCCGTTAACCGTATCCAAGTATTTGCGTCGAGCATTCTGCTCTCGCTCAAAACGCTTGGGATAAAACTCAGACCCCAAAGCCTGCTTCCAATCGCAGAATCTAATCGCCGAAAATGCGCACTCGCTCATAAGAGCATATTGGATACCCAAATCACCCAAGCGCATGATACGTTGCAGCTGCCTGAGCGAGATCATGCCGCTGACAAACTGTCTTGCAAACGAAAAATAGGAGTCGTCGGCGCGATAACCTCGAATTACGTCATAGGGAGAAATATCAATCATGCAGTTATCCAGCAGATAGCGAAGTCCTTCGCGCGCCAGCGGTGTCGAAACATTGAACTCCCTATTGTTAGCCAAAATCGCAAGCCAATTGAGAATTGAAAACTCCCCGGACTCCAAATCCAAGACTGCGAGACCATCCATATCGAGCTCATATCGATTTGCAATGCCATCAGACTCAGTCCGACATGCCCACTCCATTGCCATTTCCTCATGTGGCGTGCAATAAAACCCACACCCATAGTCATTGAATTGTCTGCATTTATCCAACGACGGATGCTCGACAACAACCTCCGACCCGTGCCAAAGCTCCATATCGACCTCCAAACAAAAATATCACCCCAGTGATAGTGTAGCAATAACTATCACTGAGGTGATATAGATAGATGCAAACTATTGCCTGCCAAGAGCCCTTATTAGAGGCAAGCCTCGGCGATGCGGCGCTTGAGTTCGTCGATGCCGGTGCCGGTTTGGGAGCTTGTGATGATTACGTTCTCGGCCGGAACGTTGAGCTGCTTTTTGATGGCTGCTGCCTGGCGGGCCTGCTGGGTGCGGCTGAGCTTGTCGGCCTTGGTGAGGCAGACGATAAAGTTGAACTCGTTGCCCTGCAGGTAGTCGATCATGTCATGGTCGAGCTTGCTCGGGTCGTGACGAATATCCACCAGCGACACGACCAGGTTAAAGCTGCGCTCCGAGTCGAAGAAGTCGCCGATAAGTTCTGCCCAGCGGTCACGCTCGGCCTTGGAACGACGGGCGAAACCATAACCCGGCAGGTCGACGAAGTGCACGTCGTCGGCCTCGAAGAAGTTGATGTTGCTCGTCTTGCCCGGCGTGCTCGAAACCTTGACGAGGTTCTTGCGGCCAAAAAGCTTGTTCATGATCGACGACTTGCCCACGTTGGAGCGGCCGACGAAGCTCACCTCGGGACAGGTGGACTCGGGGATCTGCGAGACCTCGCCATAGCTGGCGACAAACTTGGCAAGCTGGTAGTTAATGGAATCGGCCATGGACACTCCTTGGTCGTAGGTTCTTACAAAAGAGCGCGCTAATAGATAGCAGCGATACGGCGAACGATATCGAGCGTAATGCCACTCGCGGTACGGGCATACTCGAACAGGTCGAACTCGCGGTCGCAAATCGCATCGTACGCCTCGTCACAATTATCGCTGATAGCGCGCAGCACCAGGCAATCGACACCATTTTTAGTTGCGACATGGGCAATTGCCGCGCCCTCCATGCCGACACAATCGGCATGCGTCGCCTCGATAGCGTCGTTGCGCATGGCGGTACCCGTCACAAAGCGGTTACCCGTGGCAATCGTACCGACCAGGAACTGCTTGGCGCCCTTGTTCGAAGCGGCTGCATTTGTCGAAGCATCAACAAACCCATGCTCAGCAAGCACATCGGCAGCAATATCGACCAGCGCAGGCGCCGAGCCAAACTCCTCGAGCCCCGGTGCAGACTCGGCGATAAGCGCGGTATCGGTATCCAGATAGCGCAGGCGTTTGCCGATGACCACGTCGTCGATATGGAGCTTGGGGTTCAAACCGCCCGCGATACCCGAAAGCACAACTGCCTGCGGAGCATACTTGCTAATGAGGTGCTGTGTTGCGGCAGCGGCATTCACCGTGCCCATGCCCGCCGTTGTGGCGACAAGCGTCAGACCGTCGAACTCACCGCTCACAACGGTCAAGCCTGCCTCCTGTGCCTCGCAAACGTCGCTCAACTCTTCCTTAATCTGCATGATCTCTTTTTCGAGTGCACCGATAATCGCGATGGTAGCCATGCCATTCCCCAAACCTATACGAAATTCTCAACCACGGTATGGTACCAGCATTTTGTTTGACCTCGTCAAACGAACACGCTAGACCAGCGCAGCTCGCGTATCAAACAGGGCCTTTGCAATCGCAGCCGTAACCTCGCTCGAGCGGTCGTTCCACGGCATCGATGTCATGATGCTCATGACATAGGTACGGCCATCGATGTCGATAAGGCCCGCATCGCATGTCGAATAGCAACCATCCTCGCTAATCCAGCCTGCCTTGTTGCGCACCAAGGCTTGGTCGTCCGCAATGCCGTCACGAATAAACGATCGGACCGTAGAGGCCAGAAGGCCCGACAGCCATTGTGACGTCTCGGTATCATGGCTCAGATACTCGCTCATCTCGCACCACAACTTGGCCGAGGTTCGCGGGCAATAAGTGGGAAAATCACTCATCGGATCGAGTGCGGTATCGTAATCGACGCCAAGACCGACAATCCAATCCTCGTAACCGACACGGTCAAACGCCGCACGCAACGCGATAAACGAATCGTTGTCCGAATTAACGACCGCGGCCTCGATCAGGTCGCGCACCGTCTGCCAGCCCATGTTGTAGCCGCCATAGGTGCCAAGGGAATCATCGAGTGAGACCTGGCCCGTCTCGACCAGAGATTCGCAGACGTAGAGCACATAGAGCGCCTTATAACTGCTCGCACCGTACACCTCGACATCGGCGTTATACGTCACGCCCTTGCCACTTGACAGGTCGTAGAACACCACGCCCACATCGCCCAATTCCTTGGCCTGGTCAAGGGCATCTTGGAACGCGGCGAGGCTCTCATCCTCCAGGGCGGGGATCTGGTCATCAACCAGTGAGAAGGTCTGCACGGTATCGCCTGAGGGAATATCGTTAAAGTCCGCCTTCGAAAGCCTCGTCTTGAGGCTCGCTGTCGACAGGGTTTGGCTTGCGGTGGCTTTAGATTCAGAGACCTTTTTGTTTTGCATCTGTACCGTTGACGCATCTGAGTGTGCCATTCGCTCCGACGCGTAGGTTTTGGCGGTAATTCCGAGGATAATAACCGCCAACGTTAGCATCCCAATGGCAGCAATCTTCGTCACGCGGATGCGAGCGTCAGCGAGGCCACGCGAAGACGTGCCCTTCGTCTCATATCTGCTGCTATGCTGCGGCACATACTCGTCCCGCGATGCGTTATTTCGCACGTGGTCTCCTGATTGCTACCGTTTTATATACGAGCAGCATAATACCGAGCAGGCATTTCTTTCCAAAGATATTCAGCGGCGTTTAAGGCGTCTTTAAAGAAACCACAAGCGTTTCTATGCAAATACACCGATTCTGTTGCGCATCTCCGCCCAAAACGCAGTTGCGGTGGAATAGTTCCTGTTTGGGCGGCATAAGCCAAAAAACAAGAACTATTCCACCGCAACTTGACGGAGCTCTTTGGCAATCAACTTGGTGCCCGGGGGCACTCATTTAAGTCTGTCCCAAATGAGTGCCCTTGGGGGCGAAAATGGCTCGCTAGCCGATAGCGTTTTTGAGTTCCGCGCGGCGCTTTTTCATGCCCATCATGACGGCGTTGCGTAGCTCGGGCATGCGCGCGGTATCCATCTGGGGAACACCCTCGAGCTTATAGGGAATCCCCAGCTGCTCATACTTGACGACGCCCATCGTGTGATACGGCAGCATCTCCAGGCCCACCACGTTATGCCACGGGGCAATCAGACGACCGAGTGCCTCGCACTCCTCAACCGTATCGGTAATGCCGGGCACCACCACATGGCGAATAACAACCTTAATCTTGCGACGCGCGAGCTCATCACCAAACGCCAGAATGCGTGCGGGATCGCAACCGGTCAGCTTTTTATGCTCGACGGGATCGGCGTGTTTAATGTCAAGCAGCACCATGTCGGTCTCGTTGAGTACGGCATCGAACTTCTCGGGATGCGCGGGATCGAACGCATAGCCGCAGCTATCCAAGCAGGTATGCACGCGACCATCGGGGTTATTGTGCATGGCGCGGAACAGGTCGGCTAAAAACGCGGGCTGCAGGAGCGGCTCGCCGCCGGATACCGTAATACCACCGCTGCGGTAAAACTCATGGTTGCTCTGGAACTCGTCCATCAGGTGCTCGACGGTCACCATGGTACCGCCGTTAACCGACCAGGTATCGGGGTTGTGGCAATACGCACAGCGCATGGGGCAGCCCTGAACAAACACCACAAAGCGGATGCCAGGTCCATCGACCGTTCCCATCGTCTCAATCGAATGTACGCGGCCCAGGGCAAACGCAGAGTCCTCGGGACGAGCGTCCACACCCTCGAGCGTCATCTCAGCCATTCCCGCTACCTTGCCTCTCATTGGTTTTAGCTACATAAATGCCAGAGCCATTCTAGCCCATACGTTTGCGTTTAAACGTCTCGGGCTAGAATGGCACGTTTTAATCTATCCCCCATTACCGTGACGGGAGCCCATGTCGAGATGTGAAGCCGAAGAATGCTCGCCTACAGCCTTTACGCCTTAAGCGTGAGCACCGCGCCAAAGGCGGTCGGGCCGCAATGGCTCGAGATGACACCGCCGACCTGAGTCCAGGTAACGTCTTTAAAGCCCAGGTCGTGCGCATAGACTTCCATGTCGTCGCGCAGCTCCTGGGAAAGGCCTACCGAATACGCCAGGCCAATGTGCGAGTAGTCAATCTCGCCCTTCGCAACCATGTGGTCAATAAAGGCGCGGGCGCACTTGAGCATAGAGCCGCGGAACTTCTTGGTCGCCACAAACTTACCGCCCGTTACTTCAATGCAGGGCTTAATCTTGAGCAGGTGGGCGCCAAGGAACGCGACGTTGGACAGACGACCGCCCGCCTTAAGAAAGGCCAGGTCGGTAGGAACAAAGCCCAGCAGCACGCGGTCCATGACGGAGTTCGTAAATGCAAAGATCTCGTCGACGGTGGCGTCGGGGTGAGCCTCGATGTATTTGGCGGTCTCGACGGCAACGAGCGACTGGCCCACCGAGACAAAACGCGTATCCATGGAGAATACGTAGTCGCGGCCCTTAGCCGCAATCTTGGAGGACTGATGCGAGCAAGTCGTGACTTCGGAGTACGCAAGATGCAGAATGGTCGCATCGGGCTGCTCGGCATGGATACGGTCATATACGTGCGCAAAATCTGCAGGCGCGCAGCCGCTGGTCTTGGGCATTACGCCAAACTCGTTGCAGCGCGAGTAAATCTCGAGTGGATCGATGGAGCCGTCCTCGACGGTCTCGTCACCAATCGTGACATGCATGGGCACGCGCACGATGCCGTAGCGCTCGCAGAGCTCCGGCGTCACATCCGACCCAGACTCAACCACGATTACGTACTTGCCCATTATTATCACGACCCATCTCGACATTGGCTTTTCAATACATGGCACGCGCCGCCGCACTGTTGCACAACGGCGTTCAAGCGCCAAAGAGACGCCGCCCCTTGCGCACAACAAAGGACAGCGTCTCCCTGGAAAACTCCGTGCTAACCTGAGATTCTACACGGTTTATTACTAAGTGTTACTTACTCCGCAAGCGGTCGCTATACGCGATAAACGGTAGTTGGCCGCGGCAACTGCGATTCATTTCGCCCAGCAAGTCCAATCGTGCCCCATGCACGGTTAATGCACGAGGCGGTAGAAATTCATCGATGCCGCACCCTCGGCATGCAACCCCATCGCCGAAACCGCCGGCGAATAGGTACGGCTCGTAAGTGCCGCCTCGCCGCCATTTGCAAAAATCTCGACAATCGTAGCGTCCGAAAGCACGCGCAGGTCGCGAAGCTCGCTGAGCTCGATCGACCTCTGGTCGCGCCCATAGCCTTCGTCACCCATGTCGAGGGTAAGCATCCCGCCTGCATAGCGCACAAAGACACCCTTGCGGATTTCGAGCTCGACCATCTTGGTGCCCTCACAGGAAACCACAAGATCAAACAGGCGGCCCGGCTCCTCAACGGTTTCACCGCCTGTCGCGCGAACGCAGTCGCCGCGCATCCTCTCAATCTCGTGCGCCGGCTGCTGGCAGAGCTTACCATCGCGCATGCTCAGCTCTCGCGGCACCGTCAACGCGCACTGCCACCCGCGCGCCACCGTCGGGTTTTCCGCCGTCGCATCGGGGCAACCCGACCATCCGATCATCAAACGTCGGCCTGCAGCATCCTCAAAGGACTGCGGAGCATAGAAATCAAAACCGGCATCGACCATCGGGGGCATGCCCTGCCCGACGATTTTAAAGCTCGGCGCCTCCCAATCGGCCTCAATGGGGAACCACACGCACTGATGCGGATTGCGGTAACGCCAACCATCGGCAGGCACACCCTGCGGACAGCAAACGAGAACAAGCTCACCATCGAGCTCAAACAGATCGGGGCACTCCCACATAAAGCCAAACTTCTCGCCCAGCTCAATACGCGTCACATAGTTCCAGTCCTCTAGATCGCGCGAGGTATAGACAAGCACGCAGCCGCGGTCGTCTTTCGTACGAGCGCCCAGAACCATGTAGTAGATACCATCGTGCTCAAGGATCTTGGGGTCGCGCACGTGCGTACCGATATCGTCGGGGTAATCGACCGGTCCAACAGCTATGCGCTTCTCGCCCAATTCGTCGGGGTTCTCCGCAACCATATGAATCTGGTTTTGCTCACGACCCGTCAACACGTAGTCGTAATCATCGCGATCAAAATGCTTGACGTTGCCGGTATAGAAGTAGTGAATCTTGCCATCACGTACAAAGGCAGAACCAGAATACGCTCCGTTCGAATCCAAATCGGAATCGGGGAACAGCGCGGGGCCGTGATTCTCGTACGTCACAAAATCCTTTGTCGTCAGATGGTTCCAAAGCACTGGACCGCCATGCGCAGCATCGAACGGATCGTATTGGTGATAGATGTGATACGTATCACCAATCTGCACCAAACCGTTGGGGTCGTTGAGCCAGCCAAGCTCAGGCTCCACATGGAACAGGAGTCTATCGGGGTCGGACGCGATGCGAGCCGCCGTCTCATCCTGTCCGGCTCGCCACTGCTCATAGTCCGCGCGTGTCACCTTATTTTTTTGATTAAACATCGCCATTGGCCTTCTCGTCTATAGGGAAGGACGCTCGACTCACACGAGCCGAACGCCCCTCCTCAAATGGACTTATCCGCACGTTACGCTGAACGGCTCAACTAGAAGCTAACGTCGAAGCCAGCGCCAGCGCCCTCTTCATCGGTGGTCGGAACGCCCTTTGCCTTGTTGTAGGCAAAGATCAAGACGATCGGCACGATAAAGGCGATGAGATTGCCAGCCACATACCACACGAGAGTCTCGGGCGTGACGATGAGCAGGCCAAGCACGCCGGTCAGACCCTGACCGATAGCGCGCACCTCAAAGAGCTTGACGAAGGCACCGCCGCAGCCTGCACCGATGCATGCGCAGATGAACGGAATGATCGAATAGCGCATGTTTGCAGCAAAGATAGCGGGCTCGGAGATTCCGACCAGCGTCGGGATAAAGGACGACATGCAGATGTTGCGCTCTTTGGAGTGCTTCTTGTGAATGAGGTACATACCGATGGCGCCGCCGCCCTGGGCGATGATGGAAACCGACCAGATGGCCTGGATGTAGTTGAAGCCAGTCGTGGCAACAAGGTTTGCCTCGATACCCTGGATGAACTGATGCGTACCGGTAACGACGAGCGGCTGCAGGAACGCGGCGAAGACAAAGGCACCAAAGACGCCCATCCTGTTGTACAGGATATCGATTACGCCGGCGAGGACGTCACCGATCAGGTTACCGAGCGGGCCGAACACGGTGAACAGGGCGACGTTAGCAAGAATCAGGGTAACGGTCGGGACAAAGACGAACGAAACGACCTCGGGGATGTACTTCTGGGCAATCTTTTCGACCTTGGCCATAAACCAGGCGGTCAGAATTGCAGGGAACACGCCGCCCTGGAAAGCAACCATGGGAATGGAGAGCGGACCAAAGTTCCAGTACTCAGCACCCGTCGGGTCCATAACGAACGTGTTGCGGTTCATAAGGCTCGGGTGAACCATGACGATACCGACGAGGATGCCCAGGATCGGGTTACCGCCAAAACGCTTGACTGCGCTGTACATAACCAGGACAGGCAGGTAGTCGAACGTGGTGGCGATAATGGCAAAGAAGCTTGCGAGGTTCTTGAGGAACTCGCTGTGATCGGCGAGGCTGCCCTCCATGCCAAAGAGGCCGTTGGCAACGATCAGCGACTTAAGGCCGATGATGATTGCAGCGCCGACGAAGGCGGGAATGATGGGGATAAAGATGTCCGAGAATACCTTGAGGACCGAGAAGAACTTGCCCTTCTTGTCCGCCTCGGCGCCCTTGACCTCGGAAGCGCTGATCTCCTTAACGCCCGTCAGAGCCATAAACTCATCGTAAACCTTGTTGACGGTACCGGTACCGAAGATGATCATGAGCTGGCCGCTGTTGTACAGCACGCCCTTGACGCCATCGATGTTCTCGAGCTCGGCCTTGTTGTATTTGCTCGTATCCTTGAGCACCAGACGCAGACGGGTCACGCAATGCGTGGCGCCCTCGATGTTCTCCAGTCCGCCGACGTTGTCGACGACTTGCTGGGACACTGCCTTGTAGTCCATGTTCCTCTCCATTCCTTTTCTAAATCATAAAACGGTTCGTTGCCGCTACAGAGACGCGATCGTTGCGTTTGCGCACTTGAGCGCACCGTCGGTGACGGTAAGCGCCACACCCTGGCCCTGCTTGTTGCAGAAGCGAGCGTTGAGCGCAACGTCATCGACAAAGATGGTCGCGATGTCGTCGTCGACGACCAGACGCACATGGTGAGTGCCCTCGCCCTTAAAGAACAACGGACGCTCGAGGCCCATGTTGTTGACCTGGAACCACGGGTACTGGGGAGCCGGCGTGAACTCGAGCTTGCCCTCGCGCAGGTTGGCGTGGAACTCATAGGCAAGACCGGTCTCGGCGTCCTCGGCGAACTTGACCGAGAAGCCGGCAGCGTTACCGCCGAGCTCAATGTCGGCATCGAGCAAGTAGGTGGAGCCGGCATCCGCGGCGAGCACCTGCTCGACCTTGCCCGACTCGCAGGAAAGCTCAAAGGTCTCGACTGCCTTAGCCTCGCCAAAGGCGCCAAGCATGCTGTCGGGGAGCTTGGTGCCGAGCGTTCCGTCGGCACGCTGAACGATCTCGAGGGGCATAAAGGTGCCACCCCATAGGTAAGAGCTGGGGTCGCCGCCCTCGTCACGCGTAGGAACCCAACCAAAGAGAACGCGACGCTCGCCATCGAATGCGGTGCGAGCGGCGTAGTACGCGCGGCCGTCGAAGGAGTCGTCAGCGGGGGTAATCCAAGGACCGTTGATGGACTTGGACATGCGGTAACGGGTCTTGTTGCCGTCGCTGTACTCGGAAAAGACGAGGTACCACCAGTCGCCCATCTTAAAGAGATCAGGCATCTCAAACATGGTGTACAGGCCCGGGTTCCACCAGTCGCCCTGGAACTCCCAGTTGGTCAGATCCTTGGAGGTGAACTTGACCAGGCGGCCGGTCATCAGACGCTTGTCCTCGCCCACACGCGTGCCGAGGATGAGCATGTACTCTTCGTTCTCCTCATCCCAAAGCACAAAGGGATCGCGCCAGTTGCGGTCATCGTAACCCTCCTGGGGCGGAAGCAGCGTCTCGGCGATGTTCTTCTCCCACTTGACGGCGTCGTCGCTCGTTGCGTGAAGAAGAACCTGCTTCATCAAACGTGCGCGGACCTTATCGCGATTGCAACCAGTGTAGAGCGCATGGTACTTGTCGCCCACCTTAAACACCGTGCCGGCATAAATGTACTGGTCGACTTCCTCGTCGCCGCCGCGCTCAAGGCTCTCGCCAAAGTCCTTGTAGTTGACGAAATCCTTGGTCGTAGCGAGTGCCCAGCCAAACGGCTCTCCGAAAGGTTCGGGGTTACGCGTGTCACGCTGATGATAGAGATAGAACGTGCCGTCCTCGCCGTACGGCATGATGTCGCCTACCCAAATTCCCTCAGGCTGGTAATACACCTTGTGCATCCGAGACTTCCTTTCCACGACATACTAACTCGGTACAATGGCAAGATATGTCAATCGTTTTCATATGTCAAACGTTTTCATATCAATACGTCTTTTCGCAGTTCCAGTCGTCGGTAAACGGTTGACATATGCCGGCGAACGGTCATCGGAGGCGTTTGAGGAATTCTTTTGGCACAGGATGAACTACGCGGTTTTGCCCTCAATGAGTTCAACGGGGAGCTTGATATTCGATTCGGGATTATCGCCGTTAATAAGAGCGATGATGGATTGCGCCGCGAGCTCTCCGATGCGATCGATATCTTGACGTACGGTTGTTAAGTCAGGCATAAACGTCATAGTTCGGCGGGCACCATCCGCGCCCACGACCTTAATATCGTCCGGAGCGCTCAAGCCGCGCTGCTTCATCACGTTGAGACAGATGGCCGCCATCGTATCGTCTCCCGCAAAGATGCCGTCAATATCGGGGTTCTCATCGAGGATCTTCGCAACGACCGCGCCCTTTTCGTCGTCGGGCTTAACGAACTCAACCTCGCGGACAAGCGCGGACAAACCGGCCTGCTCAACAACATCGAGGTAGGCATCGGTACGCTTATTGGCAGGCATGCGCATGCGGCTATTGCTGCGCAGGCACAGGATACGCCTGCAGCCGTCATCAATCAGACGGCGCGTGGCGAGCTCGCCAATGCCATAGCTGTCACTTGCAATCTGGACAGAGCCCTCGCCAAGATCGCAGTCGATGCCAACCAGGCTCAAGCCCATCTCGGCATATGCCTCGGCACCGATATTGAGGGAGTTGACGATGACGCCGTCGACCATATTGCGGCGGAGCATGTCGATATAGGAACGCTCAAGATCAGGTCGATTGGCGCTGTTGCACAGCAACATCTTAAAGCCGTTTTCCGCTAACGTGCGCTCGACCGCCTGCACAACCTGAGCATGGAACGGGCTGCTCACAAAGGGAACAATCATGCCGATAAGGTTCAGGCGGCCATTGAGCATGGCACGGGCGATATCGTTGGGCGTGTAATTGATGCGCTCCATCGCCGCATGGACTTTATCGCGGGTTTCCTGGCTAATGTAGCCGCGATTATTAAGCACGCGAGATACCGTAGTAGGCGAAACCCCCGCCACCGCTGCAACTTCCTTGATACCAGGCTTAGCCGTATCCTTAGAACGAGCACCCTCGCGAGCCATAGCACCCTCCCCCATCAACATGTCATACGTTTACATACGAACAAAGCATACCCCAACAACAGCGGGAAGACGGTAACAGCACAAGTAAGTAAACGACTCATCCAAATAATTAGGAGAGTTCCGCCTAAAGGGTGACTACACAGGACCCCCGCCGGGCCGCTTTGGGTTACTTTCCAAAACATTTCCGCAGGACGCAAAGGGCTCCGCCGCGCGAAGCGCGCAGCGGAGCCCTTTGCATGTCCGAGGACGTTTTGGAAAGTAACCCAAAGCGGCCCGGCGATCCTGCGGGAGTTAAACCCCTTTAGAACTTGTCGTGGAAGGTACGCGAAATGACCTCGTCCTGCTGCTCCTTGGTGAGCGTGTGGAAGTTCACGGCATAGCCGGAAACGCGGATGGTCAGCTGCGGGTACTTCTCGGGGTGAGCCTGAGCGTCGAGCAGCGTCTCACGGTTGAAGACGTTGATGTTCAGGTGATGGCCACCCTTCTCGGCGTAAGCGTCGAGCATGTGGACCAGGTTATCGGCCTGAGTCTCGGAAACTTCAGAAACCTTCATAATGTGTCTCCTTCGATCGACAGGCGCCGGCCGAAACCGGCGCGCTAATCAGTAATCGTTATTGCTAGTATAGCACTAACAATAGTTACTCGCCCAGCTGATCAAGGTCGATATCGCCAAAGAACACCTGGTCCTCCTTGCCGAGCGCACCCGGGATGATGGAGAAGGTGTTGGAGATGCCGTCCTGAGCATCGCGGAACGGGAGCTTGGAAACCGAAGACAGCGAAGCGATGGCGCCGTGGCTATCGCGCTTGTGCATGGGGTTAGCACCCGGGGCGAACGGCTGGCCAGCCTTGCGGCCGTCGGGCGTGGAGCCGGTCTTCTTACCGTACACGACGTTGGAGGTAATGGTCAGAACCGAGGTCGTGGGCACGGAATTGCGGTAGGTGTCGTTCATGCGGATGTACTCCATGAACTGGTGCACAACGTCGTGAGCGATCTGGTCGACGCGGTCGTCGTCATTACCGTACTTGGGGAACTCGCCCTCGGTCTCGAAGTCGACGATGATGCCGTTCTCATCACGGACGGGGTGGACCTTAGCGTACTTGATGGCGGACAGGGAGTCAGCCACGACGGAAAGGCCAGCGATGCCCGTAGCGAACCAGCGGTGCACGTGCTTGTCGTGCAGAGCCATCTGGATGCGCTCGTAGCAATACTTGTCGTGCATGTAGTGAATGATGTTCAGCGAGTTGACGTACACGCCAGCGAGCCACTTCATCATGTCGTTGTACTTGGCCACAACGTCGTCGTAATCGAGCGTATCGCCCTCGACGGCGCGATACTTGGGGCCGACCTGCTTCTTGGAGACCTCGTCAACACCGCCGTTGAGTGCGTACAGCAGGCACTTGGCCAGGTTGGCGCGGGCGCCGAAGAACTGCATCTCCTTGCCAATGCGCATGGAGGACACGCAGCAGGCGATGCCGTAGTCGTCGCCGTGGTAAACGCGCATGAGGTCGTCGTTCTCGTACTGAATCGAGGAGCTGGCGACAGAAGTCTTGGCGCAGAACTTCTTGAAGTTCTCGGGCAGACGGGTCGACCACAGAACGGTCATGTTGGGCTCGGGGCTGGTGCCCATGTTCTCGAGCGTGTGCAAGTAGCGGTAGCTCATCTTGGTAACGAGCGTACGGCCGTCAACACCCATGCCGCCGATGGACTCGGTGACCCACTGCGGATCGCCGGTAAACAGGGCCTGGTACTCGGGGGTACGGGCAAACTTGACCATGCGGAGCTTCATGATGAAGTGATCCACGAACTCCTGGATCTGCTCCTCGGTGAAGGTACCGTTGGCAAGGTCGCGCTCAGCGTAGATGTCGATGAACGTAGAGGTACGGCCGATGGACATAGCGGCGCCGTTCTGCTCCTTGACGGCAGCGAGGTAGGCGAAGTACATCCACTGGATGGCCTCCTGCGTGTTGGTAGCAGGGTTGGAAATATCGAAACCATAGGTCTCGGCCATCATCTTGAGCTCGCCGAGGGCGCGGATCTGCTCCTGCAGCTCCTCGCGATCGCGGATGTTGTCGGCGGTCATGACCGTCGGGGTGGAAGCCTTCTGGGCCTCCTTGTCCTTGATCAGGTAGTCGACACCGTACAGGGCGACACGACGGTAGTCGCCGATGATACGGCCGCGGCCATAGCCATCGGGCAGACCGGTGATGATGTGAGCCGAACGGCAGGCGCGCATCTCGGGGGTGTAGACATCGAAGACGCCGGCGTTGTGGGTCTTGCGCTCGAAGGTGTAGCGCTCGACAACGTTCTCGTCGACCTTGTAGCCGTGCTGGCTGGCGGCCTGGCAAGCGATGCGGATACCGCCGTTGACGTGCAGAGCGCGCTTGAGCGGCTTGTCGGTCTGGAGGCCGACGATGGTCTCCTTCTCGCGGTGGGCGTTATCGATGTAGCCAGCGGGGTGGCTCACGATACCCGTGACGGTCTTGGTGTCCATATCGAGGACACCGCCCTGCTCGCGCTCCTTAAGCAGCAGGTCGAGAACCTCGCCCCACAGCTCCTTGGTACGCTCGGTCGGGCCAGCGAGGAACGACTCGTCGCCCTCGTAGGGGGTGTAGTTCTTCTGGATGAAGTCTCGGACGTCAACCTCTCCCGTCCAGATGCCTTCCTTGAAGCCTTCCCATGCCTCCTGCATTGTGTAACCACGCTCCTAGTTACGTGTAATGCGGCGCTCTCTCACACCGCTGCTTATTGAATTCTTGAATTTTCGGTTTGCACTACCGGCTTCTTCCGTTCTTCATCACACGTTGGTGCAGGGAAAAACGTTTGTCCACCTTGGAACTGCAACCCAAAACCCAAGATTTCACCCGTTTGAGAAGGATAACATAGCCACCCCCTTCATCAGGGCTGTTATATGTTTCTTTTTTTATACCATTAGGGCGTTTTTAACAAATCCGCAGGAAATGCGAGCGCGAACAACTACCGTTCACCGATTTGTTTGATATTTTCCCTTGCCTTTATACGACGTTCACTCTAGCTGTTATGCCAGCTTTAGCAGGGTAAAGTGCCTCTGAGTAGGCTTTGGGACATGCCTAACGATCTGCCCCAAACTTTACTGGCACCGACGGTGTACGGAGGTCGCCTAAGGGTAGTTTTCTAGGCATGTCCCAAAATCTACCGTATAGGGTGCGCGTGCAAGGGTATCATCTTTCACCGGAAATAGTTTCTAGTGTTAGGGGTTTTCGGTGGAAGATACCGATTTCCATGAGCTTGGGAGTCAGCTCCTTACCGAGTTTGGCGGCATTCACCAGCGCGTTTCGCGCTTTGTGGACAAAGCTCTCAGCGGCGAGATGGCTGTCATGCGCGCCCTTATGCTCGCTGGCGGTTCGCTCACGCCGAGCGAACTCGCTGATCGCGCCTGGGTCTCGAACGCCCGCATTGCCAATATCCTACGCGCTCTCGAAGCCAAGGGCTGGGTTGAGCGTGAGCACTCAAAGACCGACCGTCGTCGCGTACACGTCATAGTGACCGACAAGGGATTCCAGGATCTCGAAATCAAACGCCGGGAATTCGAGGACCGCACCGCGGCTTTCCTCGAACAGCTCGGCGAAACAGATACCCAAGAGATGGTGCGTCTTCTAAGGCGTGCCAACGAAATTATCGACCACAATCAAGAAAGGAGAGATGCCGAGTGAGGATTCTCAAGCTCTTTAAAAAGCATGTCCTGGCACTGCTCGCAGCTATCGTACTTATCGTAATCAGCTGCAACGCCGATCTGGCGCTGCCTACCTATATGAGCGACATCGTCGACGTGGGCGTGCAGCAAGGCGGCATCGCCTCGCCCGTGCCCGACACCATTCGCGCCGAATCGCTCGACGACCTCGAACTCTTTATGAGCGCCAAGGACGCCAAAGCTGTGGAGGCCGTGTTTAGTAAGGCGGACAATAACGGCATTCGAACGTACAAGGGCACCGAGGAGGAGCGCGGCGACGGCGACAAGATTGCCGACATCATGAGCCTGCCTGAGACCGTCGTGCTCGCCTTCAACCAGGGCATTGACGCCGACTCCATGGGCGACATGACCGGCGCATCCACCGAGGCAAGCGATGGCGGCGCCGCTCAGGCCATGCCCACCCCCGAGCAGATGGCAGCGATGACGCCCGAGCAGCTCGCCGAGATGCAGCAGAAGGCCGCAGCCGCGCAGAGCATGCAAAAGCAGATCGACGCCGACGGCGGTAAGATCACCATGAAGAGCCTGCGCCTAGGCGTTGAAGGCGGTCTTATCGATCAGGGCAAGCTCGTCGAGGGCGCCAACGATATGGCAGACAAAATGGGCTCCATGTCGGGCTCCATCGTCACCCAGCGCGCCGTGAGCTACGTGCAGGACGAGTACAAGGCACAGGGCATCGACCCCGCCGACGTGCAGAACGCCTACCTGGGCCGCATGGCGACCACGATGTTTGGTCTGTGTCTGGTGTCGCTGGTCGCCACCATCCTGACCGGCGCCGTGGCTTCGCGCACCGCCTGCTCCATCGCCCGCGACCTGCGCCGCGAGACCTTCAACAAGGTTATGCACTTCTCGCCGGCCGAGGTGGGCAAGTTTAGCCAGGCCTCGCTCATCACCCGCTGCACCAACGACATTCAGCAGATCCAGATGGCCGCAACCCTGTTTATCCGCATGTGCCTGATGGCCCCCGTCATGGGCATCGTCGCTGTCATGCGTGTCCTGGCCAACCACACCGGCCTGGAGTGGACCATCGCCGTGGCCATCATCGCGGTCTCGGCCGTCGTCGGCGTGCTTATGGGCCTCACCATGCCCAAGTTCAAAAAGATGCAGAGCTTTGTGGACCGCGTGAACCTTACCGCCCGCGAGCTGCTCGACGGCCTTATGCCCATCCGCTCGTTCAACCGCGAGGAACATGAGCTCGAGCGTTTTGACAAGGCTTCGCTCGACCTGATGACCACGCAGCTCTACACCAACCGCGCCATGAGCTTTATGATGCCGCTCATGATGCTCGTCATGAACTGCATCACCGTGCTTATCGTCTGGTTTGGCGCGCAGGGCGTGTCCGACGGCGTGATGCAGGTCGGCAACATGATGGCGTTTATCTCCTACACCATGCAGATTGTCATGGCGTTTATGATCCTCACCATGGTTTCGGTCATCCTGCCCCGTGCCGAGGTCGCAGCCGAGCGCGTAGAAGAGGTCATCACTTGCCCCACGAGCATCAACGACCCCGTCTCGCCCAAACTGCCCGCGGCCAGCGCGCCGCGCGGTGAGCTCACCTTCCGCGACGTGAGCTTCCAGTATCCCGATGCCCGCGCCGACGTCATCAGCGGCGTGAACTTCACCACGCATGCCGGTCAGATGCTCGGCATTATTGGCTCCACGGGCTCGGGCAAGTCCACGCTCGTGCAGTTGATTCCGCGCCTGTACGACGTCACGGGCGGCAGCATTTCGCTCGACGGCATCGACGTGCGCGACATGGCCCTTTCCGAACTGCGCCGCCGTATTGGTTACATCCCGCAGCAGGGGCGCCTGTTCTCGGGTACCGTCGAGAGCAACCTCAAGTTTGCCGGCGACATGGTGAGTGACGAGGATATGCGCCAGGCAGCACGCGTCGCCCAGGCGGAGGACTTTATCGCCGAGCGCGAGGACGGGTACGACTCCCCTATCAGCCAGGGCGGCTTCAATGTTTCGGGTGGTCAGCGCCAGCGTCTGGCCATCGCCCGCGCGTTGGCCAAAAAGCCCGAGGTCGTGGTGTTCGATGACTCGTTTAGTGCCCTCGACTACAAGACCGACGCGCGCCTACGCGAGGAGCTGGCCAAAAACGTTACCGACGCCGCGCTCGTGGTCGTGGCCCAGCGCATCGCGACCATCATGCACGCCGACCAGATCATCGTGCTCGACGACGGCCACGTAGTGGGCACCGGCACGCACGAGGAGCTGCTGCGCAGCTGCCCGGCGTACCTGGAGATCGCACAGTCGCAGCTTTCCGCCGAGGAGCTGGGGCTTACCCAAGAAGAAATTGCAGCCGTCATGGAAGGAGGCGAGCGCTAATGGCAGACGAGACCAAGGCTCAGATTCCCAAGCCCACCCGCCAGCGTGGTCCCATGGGCCGCATGGGCGGCATGCGTCGCGGCGAAAAGGCCAAGGACTTTAAGGGCACCATGAGGCAGCTGCTCGGCTATATCGGCCAGCACAAGATCGCCGTGTTTGCCGCCGTCGCCTTTGCCGTGTGCTCGGTCATCTTTAATATTGTGGGACCCAAGATGCTCGGTCAGGTTACCACCAAGCTGTTCGAGGGCCTGGTTGCCAAGGTCAACGGCACCGGCGATGTCGACTTTAACTGGATCGCTAAGACGCTCGGCTTTTTGCTCTGCCTGTATCTGGCGAGCTCTGCCTGCAGCCTGATCCAGGGCTGGCTCATGACCGGTGTCACGCAAAAGATCTGCTACCGCATGCGCAAGGAGATTGCCGCCAAGATTGCCGTCGTGCCGATGAGCTACTTCAACGGCCACAGCAAGGGCGACGTGCTCAGCCGCATCACCAACGACGTCGATACGCTCGGCCAGTCGCTCAACCAGAGCGTGACGCAGCTTATTACGTCCGTCACGCAGATTATCGGCGTCCTCGTCATGATGCTGTCGATCAGCCTGCCGCTCACCGGCGTCACCGTGCTCACGCTGCCGGCCGCCGCGATTATCTTGATGGTGATGATTCACTTCTCGCAGCCGTACTTCCGCGAGCAGCAGCAGGTCCTAGGCACCGTCAACGGCATTATCGAGGAGGATTTTGCCGGCCAGAACGTCATTCAGGTGTTCGACCGCGCCGAGGCTTCGATCGAGGAGTTCGACCGTCAAAACGACCGCCTCTTTATTAGTGGCTGGCGCTCGCAGTTCCTGTCGGGCCTGATGATGCCGCTTATGAGCTTGGTGGGCAACATGGGCTACGTGGGCGTCGTCGTGGTGGGCGCGCAGCTCGCGCTGACCGGCAATGCCACGCCCGGCGACATTCAAAGCTTTATCCAGTACGTTCGCAACTTTACGCAACCCGTGCAGCAGCTGGGCAACGTGAGCAACACGATGCAGTCGATGGCAGCTGCCACCGAGCGTGTGTTTGAGTTCCTGGCCGCGCCCGAGGAGGAGCAGAAGGCCGACGCGCAGATTCCCGAGAAGCGCCCCGGCCACGTGGAGTTTGACCATGTCAAGTTTGGCTACACGCCCGACAAGACCATCATCCACGACTTTAGCTGCGAGGCGCAGCCCGGCCAGACCATCGCCATCGTCGGTCCCACCGGCGCTGGCAAGACCACGCTCATCAAGCTGCTGCAGCGCTTCTACGATGTGGACGGCGGTTCGCTGCGCGTCGAGGGTGTCGACGTGCGAGACTGGGACCGCGCGGCGCTGCGCGGCGAGTTTGCCATGGTGCTGCAGGACACCTGGCTGTTTAACGGTACCATCCGCGAGAACATCCGTTACGGACGCCCCGATGCAAGCGATGCCGAGGTCGAAGCCGCCGCGCGTGCCGCACGCTGCGACCACTTTATCCATACGCTCGCCGGCGGCTACGACTTTATGATCAACGAGGAGGGCACCAACCTGTCGCAGGGTCAGCGCCAGCTCGTGACCATCGCCCGTGCCATTTTGGCCGACCGCCCGGCGCTGATTCTGGACGAGGCGACCTCCAACGTTGACACTCGTACCGAGGAGCTTATTCAGCGTGCCATGGATGCGCTGATGCAAGGCCGCACCAGCTTTGTTATCGCACATCGCCTGTCCACGATTCGCAACGCCGACGTGATCTTGGTGATTCGCGACGGCGACATCGTCGAGAAGGGCACACACGACGAGTTGCTCGCCCAGGGTGGCTTCTACGCCGACCTGTACAACTCGCAGTTCGACGAGGCGGCGTAGATTCGGCCATAGGAAACGAATGACGCCCGAGAACGGGGGCGCAGGACAACCTGCGCCCCCGTTTTTCGTTCTGCAGCCTCGAACCGCCTCCCCTGGGACCTGATTGGCAGCCCCTTCCAAGCCACGTGGCATCATTCCATTCCAGGACCAGCTGACGTTTGCCCAGATAAAACCTGCCAAAATAAACCTGTCCCTTTTTGGCAGGTTTTGGGGTGACAAGGACTTGCACTTTAGCGTGCGACAGCGGATAATGCCGAGCATTCGACAATACGCTTATTGCTCTTTCTATAGATTGAGGAGGCCCCTATGGCCATGGAATTCAAACGCAAGTTGCCGATCCCCATGGAGATCCGCGAGGAAATGCCGCTTTCTGCCGAGCTTACCGCCAAAAAGCAGGCATTTGACGCCGAGGTCGCCAAAGTCTTTACCGGCGAGGACGCACGCAAGGTGCTCATCATCGGCCCGTGCTCTGCCGACCGCGAGGACTCGGTACTTGAGTACATGAACCGACTGGCCAAGACCGCCGAGGAGGTCAAGGACAAGCTCATCATCATTCCGCGCGTCTACACCAATAAGCCGCGTACCAAGGGCACCGGTTACAAGGGTCTTCTGCACAACCCCAACCCCGAGGCTCCCGACGACCTGCTCGAGGGCGTCAAGGCCATCCGCCATATGCACCTGCGCGTTATTAAGGAAACGGGCTTCTTCACCGCCGACGAGATGCTCTATCCGTCCAACTACCAGTACCTCGTTGACCTGCTGAGCTATGTTGCCGTGGGCGCACGCTCGGTCGAGAACCAGGAGCACCGTCTGGTGTCGAGCGGCATTTCGGTACCCGTCGGCATGAAGAATCCCACCGCCGGCTCTACCACTGTTATGCTCAACTCCATCTACGCCGCGCAGGCACATCAGAGCTTTATCTTCCGCAATTGGGAGGTTGAATGCGACGGCAATCCGCTCGCGCACGCCGTTATGCGTGGCTATATCGGTCTCGATGGGCGCACCTACCCCAATTACCACTACGAGCACCTGGAGCGCCTGGCCGAGCGCTATACCGAGCATGCCGGCTACGCCAACCCGGCGGCGGTCATCGACTGCAACCACGACAACTCGGGCAAGCGTCCGCTGGAGCAGTATCGCATTTGCAAGGAGGTGCTCGACAGCTGCCGCCGCAACGAGTCCATCTCCAAGCTGGTCAAGGGCTTTATGATCGAGTCCTACCTGGAGGACGGCAACCAGCCGGTCGACGGCGGCGTCTTTGGCAAGTCGATCACCGATCCGTGCCTGGGCTGGGAAAAGACCGACTACCTCATCCACGAGATCGCAGAACGTATTTAGAGTTACGCGGTTTTACCAAACGCCGTAACGGCTCGACGCTGCGCGGGCCGCATTTGGACAATCTGACGTTCAACTTCA
>URCS01000027.1 GCA_900546455.1 uncultured Collinsella sp.
CTTGCGCACGCTTATCGACAACCACACACCCAGCCCGCGCCGCCGCAAGCCCAGCATGTCGGTCACGAGCGCCCAAACGGTCGTGGACCTTCCCTGCGACGGCCACAAGATCGCCGTCATCGGCGAGCGCATCAACCCCACCGGCAAAAAGCGCCTGCAGCAGGCCCTGCGCGACGGCGACCTGGACTACGTCGTGAGCCAGGGCATTAGCCAGCAGGAACAGGGCGCCGACATCCTGGACGTTAACGTGGGCCTGCCCGAGATCGACGAGGTCAAGATCATCCAACAGGCCACCGAGCAGCTCCAGGGCTCCACGCTGCTGCCGCTGCAGATCGACTCCACCGACCCCGCAGCCGTCGAGGCCGCCGTGCGCCGCTACGCCGGCAAGCCCATCATCAACTCGGTCAATGGCAAGCAGCAGATCATGGATGAGATCTTTCCGCTGGTCGCCCACTATGGAACCAACGTCGTCGGCCTCACACTCGACGAGGGCGGCATCCCCGATACCGCCGAGGCCCGCTTCGCCATCGCCGAGCGCATCGTGGCCGAGGCCGCCCGCTACGGCATCGGACCGGACCACATCCTCATCGACTGCCTGGTCATGACCGCCTCGACCAATCAACGCCAGGCCGAGCAGATCCTGCGCGCCATGTCCCTGTGCAAGGAGCGCCTGGGCGTCAAATGTGCGCTCGGCGTGTCGAACATCAGCTTTGGCCTGCCTGCCCGCCCACTGCTGGGCTCGGTCTTTTTGGCTGCCGCCTTCGGCGCGGGCCTGGACGCCCCCATCATGAACCCGGGTTCCAAGCGCTTTATGGATACCGTCTACAGCTATCGCGTCCTGAGCGTTGAGGACGAGGGCTCGACCGGATACATCGAGCGCTATGCCGGCTGGACCGATCCGTACAAGATCGCCGCCAACCCGGCAGCTGCTCAGGCAGTATCGACCGACGCTGTGCCCGCTGCTGGCACCGCCGGCACCGACGGCAACGACGACCCAATTCGTCGCATGGTCGTCTCGGGCCGCAAAGGCGAAATCGCTGCCGAGACCGAGCGTCTGCTGGCAGACCACGACGCCATGGACCTCATCAACAATCACTTTATCCCCGCCCTCGACGAAGTTGGCGTCCTCTTTGACCAGGGCAAGTTCTTCTTGCCGCAGCTCATGGCCTCGGCCGAGGCCGCGCGCGTGGGCTTCGACACCATCAAGCGCCTGATGCCCGCCGGCGAGATTGCCGACAAGGGCAAGATCTGCGTGGCCACCGTCAAGGGCGACATCCACGATATTGGCAAGAACATCGTCAAAATGCTGCTCGATAACTACGGCTACACCGTCTTTGACCTGGGCCGCGACGTCGACCCGCAAGAGGTGCTCAAGACCGTCAAGGAGCGCGATATCAAACTCGTCGGCCTCTCGGCGCTTATGACTACCACGGTCGTCGCCATGGAGGAGACCATCAAGCTGCTCCATGCCGAGGTGCCGGGCGTCAAGATCATCGTAGGCGGCGCCGTACTCACCCCCGAATACGCCAAGCAGATCGGCGCGGACTACTACGCCAAGGACGCCGCCGAAAGCGCTCGTATCGCCGAAGAGGTCTTTGGGCAGTAACACAACGGAAACAACCGAGCACCAAAACGTGCCGCATGCGCCACTTGGCACGTGCGGCACGTTAAAATAGATAAGACTATGCTCGTTTTGGCAGATAGGAGCGCAAGGATGGCGATCACGCCCGCAGAAATCGCGGAAACCCGCGGCATGGTTGAGGAGCAGAACCTCGACATCAGGACCATCACCATGGGTGTTTCGCTCATGGGTTGCGGTGACGAGAACCTCGACCGCATGTGCACGAAGATCTACGACCACGTGACGCACACGGCTGAGCATCTGGTCGAGACCGCCGAGAACCTCGAGCGCGAGTACGGTATCCCCATCGTCAACAAGCGCGTTTCCGTCACCCCGGTGGCGCAGATCGCCGCGTGCTGCAAGGATGAGGACCTCACCCCCATCGCGCATGCCCTCGACCGCGCGGCCGAGACGCTCGGCATCGATTACCTGGGCGGCTTCTCCGCACTCGTCCAGAAGGGCATCGGCGACGCCGACCGCCGCGTCATCCAGTCCATCCCCCAGGCGCTCGCCACCACGAGTCGCGTCTGCTCCAGCGTCAACGTCGCCAGCCTGCGCGCCGGCATCAACATGGACGCCGTGCTCATGGCCGCGCAGACCATCATCGATGCCGCCAAACTCACGGCCGACCAGGATTCCGTCGGCGCTTCCAAGTTTGTCTGCTTTGCCAACATGGTCGAGGACTCCCCGTTTATGGCGGGCGCCGTCCACGGCGGTGGCGAGGCCGACGCCGTCATCAACGTAGGCGTCTCGGGCCCCGGCGTTATGGCCGCAGCCCTGGAGACGCTGCCCGATTCCGCATCGATGATGGAAGTCGCCGAGAAGATTAAGCAGACCGCCTTTAAGATCACCCGTGCCGGCGAGCTCATGAGCCGCGAGGCCGCCCATCGCCTGGGTGTCGAGAAGGGCATTGTCGACCTGTCGCTGGCTCCCACGCCCGCCATCGGCGACTCCGTTGCCCGCATCCTCGAGATCATCGGTGTGGGCACCTGCGGTGGCCCCGGCACGACCTGCGCGCTCGCCATGCTCAACGATGCCGTCAAGAAGGGCGGCGTCATGGCCAGTTCCAGCGTGGGCGGCCTCTCCGGCGCTTTCATCCCCGTGTCCGAGGACGCCGGCATGATCGCCGCCGTCGAGGCCGGCGCGCTTTCGCTCGAGAAGCTCGAGGCCATGACCTGCGTGTGCTCCGTTGGCCTGGACATGATCGCTATCCCCGGCGACACTCCGGTCGAGACCATCGCCGGCATCATCGCCGACGAGATGGCCATCGGCGTCATCAACAACAAGACCACGGCCGTGCGCGTGATCCCCGCCATCGGCAAGGGCGTGGGCGACTGCGTCGAGTACGGCGGCCTGTTCGGCCGTGCGCCCATCATGCCGGTGAACCCCAACGCCGGCACTGTGCTTGCCCACCGCGGTGGTCGATTCCCGGCACCACTGAACTCGCTGAAGAACTAGCTGAGGGGTTCGGGCGAGGAGCCCCGGGGAGGGCAAATATATAAGGTCGCCTGCTCGGACAGTCCTGACTCGCACGGAGAGCACATTAAGTGCTCTCCGGCTCGTGCGGAACTCGCGATCGACCTTATATATTTGCCCTCCCCGGGGCTCCCGCACAACGGGACCTCAGTTGGGTTCTATCCCTGTTGCAGTTGCTTCGCTCCTGCACCACTTGGCTGGTGCGGCGGTTTGGCGTTGGAACGGTTCTTTTTCTGATATATGCTTGTTGCGGCTCTTCTTTTGGGAGGAGCCGCTTTTTTTGTTGCTAGGAGGTTGGCCCGTGGTTGATGGGGACGCTCGCTCTGAGCTTCTTTCCGCTGATTGGAATGGCGAATGGATGCGCCTGCAGGCTGGTCGGCGGCGGGCTGATGATTCTTTTGAGTGGGATAAAAGGGCTCGGCATTTTCGGCCGTTGGAGACTGCCCCGTATGCCCGGGACTTTATGAAGCTGTTGGCGTTAAAGCCTGGTGAATCCGTGCTTGATATGGGGTGTGGAGCTGGGTCGATTGCTATTCCGCTTGCTCAGGCTGGGCATCCTGTGATTGCGGCCGACTTCTCCCCTGCTATGTTGGGCACGCTTGATGCTGGCATTGAGTACTATGGGCTCGAGGGTCGCATTACGCCGCTTGAGCTTGCTTGGGATGATGATTGGGATTTGGTTGGACCGGTCGCGAAAGCGGTGGATGTTGCCTTTGCCAGTCGGTCGGTTACGACGACCGATCTAAAAGGTGCGCTTGCCAAGCTCGACCGTACGGCTCGTCGGCGTTGTGCTGTCACGATGGTCGCTAACTCCAGCCCGCGCTATGACCTGCACTTGATGAATGCCATCGGTGCCTCGGTTACCTGCAGTAATGGCTTTGTGTATGCCTTTAATATCCTCATTCAGATGGGTGCCTTGCCGCAGGTCACGTACTTTGAATCGCCGCGTCGCGATACCTTCGACAGCCTTGAAGCGGGCGTGGCGGACTTTTCCCGCATGCTTGAGCATGGCAACGAGGATAAGGTCGACCGTCTGCGCGACTACATCGCCCAGCACATGATCGAGAATCCCCATGCCGGTGAGCCGGGCTCCAAGGGCGTGCCGCAGGGGCGCTATATGCTCGACCATATCCGTAAGGTTCGCTGGGCGTTTATTGCATGGGAGCCGGTCTCTGCGCCCAGCTCATAGCCTGTTCGCAGCCCGCACCGCCCACTCATTCGGCATCCGCATTCTTTTTGAACTGGGCAAACGCGCCCCACACCGCGCCGTTCCTGCGCTATCGTGGGACAGCTCACGTAGATTAAGGCCCCATCGCGGGGCGCCCCATACATAGAAAGCGAGAACCCATGGCACTGACAGGAGCCCAGGTCAAGCAGCTTCGCAGCATGGCCCATCACCTCAACCCCGCCATCATCATCGGCAAGTCCGACATCAACGAGGGCACCGTCGAGCAGACGGTCGCCTACCTGGAGAAGCACGAGCTCGTTAAGTGCTCCGTACTCGATGGTTCCAGCCTTTCCGCCCGCGAGGCCGCCGAAGAGCTTGCCGATCGCTGCCATGCCGAGGTCGTCCAGGTTATCGGCCGCAAGTTCTCGCTGTATCGCGAGTCCTCGCGCAAGGACATCGAGAAGATTAAGCTCGTCTAAGAGTCAATGATCCGGCGAGCCAACACATAGCAAGCCTGCGGGCGTCCGAGCAATTCGGACGCCCGTTTTTTATCGCTCGACCAGCACACGGTTAAGCCTGCCCTCCACCAAGCGCTCGTATAGACGCCGCGTCTCGGGCTCGGGCACACCATTGACCTGCTCCCTTAAGTGGTGCATATGCCCGCTGTACAGCTCGACGATATCGCGCCGCCGCCCCGCCGCGCCGTAGACGCGCATAGCGCAACGCACCATGTCCTCGCGCGCCGTCTCTTGGCGCAGCCCCGACTCCACTAGCCATACCGCCGACTGCAGGTCGTTTTCTTCTAGGGCGGCATTCGCTCCCCGAATCATGCAGTCGATATACTTCGATTCCATAATGCGCCGCATACGCAAGAAGTAGGTGGGATTGCAGCCATTGGGAACATACAACGGACCGGCGTAGAGCTGCTCGATCTTAAGGCACAGCTCGACCAGATGGGGTCCGCGCGCACCTGTGCGATTTCCCAAAACTTCGCGGCTTATCTGATCAAACAACCGCACATCGGTCTTAACATAGTCACCGTTAAGCCCAATGCACTCATTTTGGATCAGCACACACGATTTGCCGTCCGGCGTCGGCCCCAAGGCCGAGCGCAGGCGTGATATCGTCGAATACAGGTTGTTACGGGCGCTATTGAACTCTGCGTGGGGCCACAGCTCCATGGCCAGCGTCTCGCGGTCGACCAGCGCATCCATGCCCAGCGCAAGCCGTTCGGCGAGCGTTGCCGCTTTCTTGCGGCGCCACATCTTGTCCGTGATGGGAAACCCGTCGCGCTCGGCGCGAAACGCCCCAAACATGCGAATCTCGATATGGTCGATAGTATCGACGGCTTCGACCTCGCCAGCCTGAAACAGGCGCTCACCCTCCCCTTCCAAGTCGTCACGCAGCGAATACCGCGATAGCTCGCGCACGGGGAGTTTCTTACGAATTCTTGCCGCCGGCTCGCCCAGACAATGCATGGCGAGGCGCGCAAAGAGTCGATACGATGGGTCCAAAATACCCGTACGGTTCATAGACATCCAGGCCGCAAGATCGCTGTCTCGCCCCGCACAGGCCAAGTGCAGCGCCACCATCCAGGCCTCCGCACCACCAACCTGCGTCTGGCTTATATCGAGCAGTTCCGCCTCCTCGCGCACCGAAACCATCGAGGTGTTACGCAGATACGCCGCACGCTCCAGCAGCAACGCGTTGTCGCGCATGTACGCAATTGGCTCCTCAGCCAGTTTGAGTACCTGGACCGCGCGGAACTTCGCATTGACCGGCCGACCTTCTGCCAGTGATTGCCAGCCTTCTAGCAGCAGGCCAAACAGCTGAATCTGGTTGTCGCGCATGCGTACGGCAAAGCGATCGAGCTCGTTGAACGCCGCATCGTCGGTTACCGGCAAGCCGGAAAGGAGCCGCCGTGCCGCCAACACCATGCGCACCCAGATAGCCGGCGCCTTAAGTCCACGTACATCGAGCGCGTCCCGTATCAGCGCCATCTCGTCGTCGCGCTCGTCGATCCCCGCAAACGACCCATCGAAGAGCTCCACCAGCATGCTATCGGCCCGTATAAAAGTCCCCGCGATATCGAGCTCGCAGTCATATGCTTTGCGCGTTTTGAGCTGCTGCAGAGCACCACCGTCGTCTCCCCGCTCAGCCAACCAGTGCTTGGCCCCGATATGTGCAAAGAGCATGTCGAGTGCCGTGTGTTCCGTCTCGATTTCCGGCACAGCAAGGTTCATGGGAAGCCCAAGCCCGTTGTCCCCATAGCAAACTGCCGTAAGGACCTGGGCGACCTTCCACGAAACGGGATCTATTTCACAGGCTGCCCGATCGCCCGCATGCTCAATGAGCGATGCCATGCAGCGGGCGAGCTTTGTGTTGGACACGCTGACCGCCGCCAAATATACGCCGAGTGCCTCGGCAGGCGTTGGCTCTGGAGCGTGATCTTCGGCATCGATCGTACTCAACGCCGCCCGGCAGACATCGGCACCGTGCCCCGTCAGAGCAAGATCGACCCCATACTGCCCGGCAAGTTCAAGGACCACGCTACGGTCCAGAAAGGCGTCGGCCAGGTCCATCGCCGCATCACATCGGCCTGCCTTGAGCAAAATTCGAGCCGCCCGCGGAACTAGCTCGGGACGGATCTCGGCCACCAACTTTCGCAGGCGAAGCCGTCCGTTATCCTCGGCGCCCAAGCACGTAAAGCTCCGGTCGGCCGGATCTAAACCAAAGATCGGGTAATCGCGTACAAGGTAGGACTGGTCGATCATCGACAGCCTCACTCCACAAGCCTCGAGTTCTGCAATATTGCCCTCGCCCATCAAGATCATGAGGCAGGCAACGCAGAACAGCGCATTATTATCGAGCGAAGCAAGATCGACAAGTGCCGCACCATACACGTTGACAATCTCGCTTTCGAGCAGACCGGCAACATCGCCCTGGCCGTACAGACCCGTCTGCAAAGCCGAAACAAGCTCGGGCACACCCTGTGTGAGCTGGTAAAAGTCAAGCGATGTGCTAATCGAAAACGCCGATGCCCACGCCGAATACTCATAGGCATGCACCTTGAGCATTTGCGCATTGATCTTAACCGAGTCACCCAGCCCATGAATCAGCTGACGATTTGAAGGACGGCAGGAGATAAAGACCCCTACCCCCATAGCGCGCAGGCCGCGAATCCTGTCAATGAGGTCTTCGGTATCGTGCTGATCGAGATTTGGCACATTATCAATCGCGACAAGGGAATGCGGCTTGTCTTTGAGCTCTTCGGTTACCACCTCGAGCTGCATAAACACCTCGCGCCCAATGGCTCGATCCGCCTCGATAATCCGCACGGGGCCTCGCGTCGGGTCACTTTTTACCTCTTGGGTGTACTGCAGCAGCACCGAGGTTTTCCCAAAGCCATCAGGCGCGTAGAGAACCACGATGCCGGCCTTTCGGCCCTTGGCGATAAGCTCATTTAGCAGACGCTCACGTCGCACCATATAGCCTCCGCCCAGCGGCATCAGTTCGAGGTCGTCTATACTATCCAAATCGTTTACCATACCTGCTCCTCTACTCGACCGTATGGACACCGTAACCGCAAGACTATACAAGCCGCACCATGAATAGAGCGGTTTTGTGTTTTAGGTTGTCTTTCGGTACGCAAGCGGCAAGTTTTTGTACAGCGAGGGCCGATTGTTATTAATCCCCCGACTAATCGGTCTTTAAGCAGGTAAATGAGCTTGTCAGCTTGTCCCATCTAAGCGGCAGTGTAACGCAGATGAACAAGGTTCAGCTATGTCATTCAACTCGCCTAGCACCCGCTACCGTCTACGACCTTTTAGTGGCATTTTTGCATAGAATCTGGTATGAAATGAATCAAACTGTTGGACATCCGGCATTCGTCAAGCTTGCGGCAAGATTTTGGTCAAGCGGGCGGAAAGGGATAGCAAAAAGGCCCCCGCAAAGCGGAGGCCTTAGGCAAGGCTATGTCGAGGTGCAGGATTCGCGCTACTCGCAGAGCGAAAGGGCGGCCTCGTCGGCAACGACAACGCAGTTGGTGTGCAGCTGCAGGATCGAAGCCGGGCACGCGGGCGTAACCGGACCGTAGCACATGTCATGCACGGCCTGAGCCTTGGCCTCGCCGTTGGCGACGACCAGGATCATGCGGGCATACATGATGGTCTGGGTACCCATGGTGTAGGCCTGACGGGGAACGTCGTCGATGCTGTCGAACAGGCGGCTGTTGGCCTGAATGGTGCTCTCGGTGAGGTCGACGCAGTGCGTGCCCTTGGAGAAGTGGTCATCGGGCTCGTTGAAGCCGATGTGGCCGTTGTTGCCAATGCCGAGCAGCTGCAGATCCGGGTAACCGGCGGCGGCGACGATCTTGTCGTACTCAGAGCAGGCAGCGGCGGCGTCGGGGTTGGAACCGTCGGGCACATGCGTGTTGTTCAGGTCGATGTTGATGTGATCGAAGAAGTTCTCACGCATAAAGTAGTGATAGCTCTGGGGATCGTCGTGCGAAAGGCCGCGATACTCGTCCAGGTTGTAGGTGCTGACCTCGGCAAAGTCGACGTCGCCCTTCTCGTACCAAGCAGCGAGCTGCTTGTAGGCACCGATCGGGGTGGAGCCGGTGGCAAGGCCCAGCACACAGTCGGGCTTGAGGATAACCTGCGCCGAGATGATATTGGCGGCCTTGCGGCTCATATCCTCGTAGTCTTTAGCTTTAATGATCTTCATTACGCGTCCTTTCTCGTACAAGAGAGGCAAGGCTCCCTTTACAAGCACTTGCCCGCGGCCCGCGTCGGCCGCAACCAACGTGTGCGGCCACCAGGGCGAGGTCGCGTAATGTATGTGTCTCGTGTCTAGCCGCGTCGAGGCCCCTGCCCGTCCACGGTGACCCGAAGCCTTTTAGCTTCGGACAAATCCCATCTTGCCACGGAGGGCGTCCTCTTTCAAGGGCGCCCTCCGTAAACGTGTTTGAATTGTAGGCTAATGGCCACGTGCACTTGCTATCGCTCGCGAGCAACGATGAGCTGGTCCATCTCTTCGACATGCACGCCAACGGAGCCCTTGATGCTCGAGAACTCAACGGAGTTGCACACCAAGATGGGAACCGTCACATCGTAGCCCTCGGCAGCAATTGCCTCGCGATCGAACTCAATGAGTACATCGCCCTTATGGACGATGTCACCCACTTGCGCATGTACGGTAAAGTGCTTGCCCTCAAGCTGAACAGTGTCCAAACCAACGTGGATGAGCACGTCCAAGCCATCGACCGTGTTGAGCGCAGCGGCGTGTCCCGTGGGAAAAATGGCCTCGACCTTGGCGTCTGCCGGTGCAATCACGCGCGTGCCGGTAGGCTGAATCGCCACGCCCTGGCCCAAAAGGCCGGTGGCAAATGTCTGGTCGTTTACCTCGGAAAGCGGAATGACGTCGCCCGAGATGGGAGCATCCAGCGTAAGGACTCGACCACGCATACCAAAAGACCTTAGGACTTTAGTGAACATGCTCCCCCTCGGACATACCAATCGACCAAAATAGCCTTAACAGTTTACCACTTGGCACTCGTTTTTGACCATTAGGGAAGTTCGCGCTTGACAACCTCGACGATGTCGTCGACAACACGCTGGGTCAGCTCGTGCGTCTCCGCCTCGGCCATAACGCGAACCAGCGGCTCAGTACCGCTCGGGCGCACCAGAATGCGGCCGCGGCCGTCAAGCTCCTTCTCGGCAGCAGCGACGGCGTCCCAAATGGGCTGGCAATCGTCCAGACCAGCCTTGTTGTCCGAATGCACGTTGACGAGTACCTGCGGGTACTTCTTCATGATGCCGGCAAGATCGGTGAGGGTACGACCGGTGCGCTTGAGCACGGCCAGCAGCTGCAGAGCCGTCACCAGGCCGTCACCGGTGGTGTTGTGCTCCAGGAAGATGATGTGCCCGGACTGTTCGCCGCCGATGACGGCGCCGTCCGCAAGCATACGCTCCAGAACATAGCGATCGCCCACGGCGGTCTGAACCATCTCGAAGCCCTGCTCCTTCATAGCGATGGAGAAGCCCAGGTTGCACATGACGGTCGAGACGATCTCGGAGTTGGCGAGCTTGCCACGGGCGGCCAGGTCGGAGCCGCAGATGGCCAGGATGTAGTCACCGTCGATCTCATTGCCCTCACTGTCCACGAACAGCACGCGATCGGCGTCGCCGTCGTGGGCCAGACCGATATCGGCGTGGGTGCGCAGCACGAGCTCGCGCAGGGGCTCGAGGTGCGTAGAGCCGCACTCGACATTGATGTCGGTGCCGCAATAATCGGTGTTGATGGCATGGACCGTGGCGCCCAGGCGCTGCAGCGCGGCGGGCGTGGTCTGGCAGGAAGCACCGTGACCGCAGTCAACGGCAACGACCAGGCCATCGAGCCTCAGGCCATCAAGCGTATCGATGGCATGATCGACATATGCCTTGCGGGCGTCCTTCATCTTGATGATGTGGCCCACGCCGGCACCGGTCGGCAGCGTGTCGGCAGCCATGGCTTCCTCGGACATGACCCAGGCGCTGATCTCTTCCTCGACAGCATCAGGAAGCTTCATGCCCTTGCGGCTAAAGAACTTGATGCCGTTGAACTCCGGCGGATTATGCGAAGCGGAGATGACGATGCCGCCATCGAGCTCGTTCTGAACGGTGAGCAGCGCCACGGCAGGCGTGGGGATGACGCCGCAGCAGTGCGGACGGCCGCCCTCGGCCATAATGCCGGCGGTCAGAGCGCTCTCGAGCATGGTGCCCGAAAGGCGCGTGTCGCGGCCGATGCAGATGTCCGGACCAAGGAACTTGGTCGCCGCGCGGCCCAGGCGAAACGCGAGGTCGCACGAAAGATCGGCGTTGGCGACGCCACGGACGCCGTCGGTACCGAAGATGTTCTGGGGCATAGGATTGCTCCTTCCCTAGCAGGCGATATGCAACCGCCCACCCTAGTCGAAAAAGAAAAGCGGGACCCGCCGAGGAATCGGCAGGCCCCGCTTGTACATTGTATCTCGAAAGGAGATAAAACCTTAGCGCTTGGAGAACTGGGGAGCGCGGCGGGCCTTCTTGAGGCCGTACTTCTTGCGCTCGACCACGCGAGCATCGCGCGTAAGGAAACCGGCCTTCTTGAGGTCAGCACGGTAGTCGCCAGCGTTCAGAAGAGCGCGAGCGATGCCCAGGCGCAGAGCGCCGGACTGACCGGAGATGCCGCCGCCATCGCACAGAGCGATAACGTCGAACTGACCGGCGGTGTCGGTCACCTTGAAGGGAGCAAGGGCGTTCTCAACGAGCTGATGACGGCCGAAATACTGCTCGGCGTCACGCTTGTTGATGGTCACCTTGCCGGTGCCGGGGACGAGACGGACGCGGGCGACGGCGTTCTTACGACGGCCGGTACCCTGGTAGACAACGGTGTTCTCAGCCATCTTTAAGCCTCCAGCTCAATCTTCGTGGGGTTCTGGGCAGCATGCGGATGCTCGGCACCAGCGTAGACCTTAAGCTTGGTCATCTGGGCACGGCCGAGGGTGGTCTTGGGCAGCATGCCGCGAACGGCGCGCTCGATGACCTTCTCCGGGTGCTTCTCCATAGCCTGGCGGAAGCTCTCAGCCTTGAGGCCGCCGTTGTAGCCGCTGTGGCGATAATAGGTCTTCGTGTCGGCCTTGTTACCGGTAAGCTGGACCTTATCGGCGTTGATGACGACAACGAAGTCGCCGCAGTCGCTGTTGGGCGTGAACTGGGGCTTGTTCTTACCGCGCAGGATCATTGCGATCTGGGTGGCAAGACGGCCCAGGACAGCACCATCGGCGTCGACGAGAACCCAGTTGCGCTGGACCTCGCCCTGCTTGGCGTAGTGAGTCGATTTCGAAATCACTTAGACTCCTCCATGTACAGTACGTGTTGTTACAGAGATTCACGGGGCTCTGCAAGTAACCCGTCCATATTACCCCGCTCGCCGTACGAGTCAACAGGTATTTTGGCTCCGACCAGAGTTTCTGCACATGTCATCCACGAGCCGTGATTTTTCCAGCTCTTTAGCTGTTATCATTTTTTGAGGGTTCTCCGTCGTTAGCGCTCAACGAACTCTTGGATTTCCGCGAGCAGGCGCTTTGCCTCCTGACGGCCCTGGATATACAGGTCCAAAAGCTTTGCCGAATCGTGCTCGACATGGCCGACCTCGACCGGCTTTTGCGGAGCGACGACCAACGCGCGGCCCTCGCGCTCATACTTCCACAGGTGCATACGCTGGATGTTGTAACGATCGTGGCGCGTCTCGATAGCTTCAAGCAGATAGGGGTAGTCGGCATAGCGGGCGCGCGCGGCCGGCAAAAACTCGTAGGGCTTTTTCTCGTACGAACGGTCCTGCGTGACGATGACGACCGCACGGTCGAAGCCCGCCTCCTCCAGCACGTGCTCGATGGGGATCGAATCGGCTACGCCGCCGTCGACGTATTTGTGCCCGTCAATCTCGACTGACGGCGTCACCAGCGGCAACGAGGTCGAGGCGCGCACGGCATCGAGATCGAGCACGGCGCTTTTGACCGGGAGGTACGTGGCGGTTCCAAAGAGCATGTCCGTCGCGACGGCGTACATCTCGATGGGGCTCGCGTCGAACGTCTCGTTGTCAAAGGGATCCAGGCGGTCCTGGACATCATTGAAGATAAAGTCGTAACCCACAATGGAGCCTGTGGACGCAAACGATGCGGCGCCCATGAAGCGGCTGTCGTTGCAGAAAGCCAGGTTGATGCGGTTGGCACGGCCGATCTGGTGCGACTTGTAGTTCACGCCGTTGAGGGCACCGGCCGATACGCCATAGACAGCCGGAATCTCGACGCCGGCCTCCATGAGAACGTCGAGCACGCCCGCGGTAAACTGCCCGCGAAAACTGCCGCCCTCCAAAACGAGCGCGACCTTGCCGGCGTTCTTTGCCTTATCTTCTGCAGTCATGTTGACCTCCTGCGATTGCGTTTTGGCTTTCTTCTACCCAGTTTTAGGATGGCGAGCGCGCAGGTTTTGGAGTTGAGGAGGTGGGACGGAAAGCGTGTCCCGTTTTGAGCGCGAATTCTGGGATGGAGTTTCCGCCAGCAGCTCATCAGGAAAATGCATCCCATTCTGAGCCGATATTCTGGGACGCGTTTTCCGTTGGACGACAGTTAGGAAAGCGCGTCCCACTCTGCGTTGCCGCGGCGTTTTCTTAACGCCCGCGCCCTGCACAGAGTTCGATTCTCCGCGGTTTGGGGTTTGCGTTGGCGGGCTGGGATCGGGAGCAGACGCCGGATCGGCATCGCATCTATATCTTGTTGACAGTTTGCGCGGAGAATCCGCGCGTTCGCTTCGCGAACCCGCACCGGCTTCGGCCGCCTGCCGGCGTCCTCGCCCGCGGGCTAAAAACGCTTACGCGTTTTCTTTACGCCCGCGCCCTGCATAGAGTTCGATTCTCCGCGGTACGGACTAGAAATAAAAAGGCAGGTAGATACGAATATCTACCTGCCTGTTACTTATGGTGGAGGCGCGGAGAATCGAACTCCGGTCCACGAAAGCCCCCTGATTGGCATCTCCAAGCTCAGTCGCTGGTTTAGTCTCGGACGCTTTGCGCGCAGCGACACGCTCGCGGTGTCCTAACCGGTTCGGTCTTAGCCTGCGCCATACCGATTACGTGCGCAGGAGCATTCCCCTAAAATGACGTCGCGCCGGTGCCGGGGAAATCACCGGGTTGACGCGCCGCTATAAACTAAGCAGCGAGAGCCATAGGCTCAAAAGAAGAGTTGTTGTCAATTCAATTTGACGGTACCCCTGTTTAACGAGGCGAGGAGACCTCGGCTTGCTTCCTCTCTCAGAGCTATCGCGTCGAAACCAGTCGCCCCCGAATGTCGGGAAAGTCTGGATGGTATCGGGCCTGCAAACACCCGATAACCGTCGACTTTTCAAGGAACATGCGGGGCAAGCCCCGCTTGTGGAGTGTTATCTTACCACGTTCTGAAAGCGGACAGCTGTTCTATGCACGAGCTGTGAAGACCCCAATGTGCGCCGCACTTCGCACTTTTGTTACCGATCGCGTCACGTATATTTTCGCCAAGCAAAATTGACCCGTCGAAAGGACCGTTATGGATACCAAGCAGCAACTCGTCAATGCCCTCGCAGGCCTGGGCTCAACCATTACCGAAGCTATGGATGTCATCGAGGGCTTTGTCCCCTGCGGACATCCCGCCCTCACGGTATCGAACGCACTCGTCGCGCTGGACGCTGACGATGATGCAGCTCTCGCCCAGCAGCTTGAGACCGTCAAGGGCTTTATCGACCACGTGAGTGAGAACCGAGGCGTGTCCGCCTACCACGACATCGAGGTCGAGCTCGCGGGCCCCAAAGCCGATCTGCTCGCAGCAATCCGCGAGGTAGGCGCCCTTATGCAGACCGCAGGCGTCAAGAACACCCAGGTCAACGAGTGGGTCTACCGCAGTCTGGCAGCACTCGACAGCTCCGAAGAAAAGGCAGCCGAGCAGCTCGCAGAAAGTCCCACCATTAAGGCCGAGCTTTTGTAAATAGCAGACGCGGGCCCCTTGGCGCATCGTCGTCCAAGAGGCCCGCAAACAGTTTGCGTCAACCGATAGCCGCGCGGGCGCGTTCGGCCAAAGCAAGAATCGGCATCATTTGACGCGGGGTCTTTGCTGCAAGATCGGCATGTTCGAGCAGCTTGCGATCGTTGGTCACCAAGTAATCGACCTGCGCGCGCTTGCACGCGGCGAGCACCAAGTTGTCTTTGTAATCGCGATGGAGCACTAAGTATTTGTCGGCCAGCCAAAGGTCCGACGCATCTGCACCCACGGCCGTGGCGTTTTCGGTCATGTTCCGAACAAACGCCAGCGCCGCATCGCCAATCGCGCGGGCAGAAGCCTCGTCGAGCGCTCCCCCGCTGGCAAGAACGCTACGCTTGAGCTCGTGTTGGACAACGTACAGCACGTCCTTGGCGATATGCACCGGAAAGAACAGCAATGCCCCCGTCTCCGTCGCCTGTCCAATAAACGCACGCGCGGCAAGCGACTCGGCATGGTCAGCGCAAAACGAATCAACCCATACGTTGGCATCCACCATTATTTTGAGGGGAGCCCCGCTCACAGGATCATCCCCTTTTGGCGATAGCGCTCGTCCATGGCTTCGGAATAGATTGTGTCCCAATCGCGATCGTCGGATACGGGCGACGTAGCGATGCCCAGGTCCGCGTAAAGCTGATCCGCCGCCGCCCAGGAAGCAGCAAACGGCGAATCTAACACGGCACCCCGCTGTCGGTCGTTAACGGCCTCGAGGATTTCCTCGCACGAACCGCCGCCCTGCGCAACCTTGGCCACGACCTTTTTGATGAGTTCGGGCAGCGTTCCGCCCGAAAGCCGCAGCGCCTCCTCGGCGCGTTCTTTATCCGAGCGATCCACGCGAACATTTACCTGCACCATGCTTCCAGCAACACTCATATCGATCACGCTCCTCTCGCCTGCTATCATTGCTAGCATCACTATATAGGGCTGATAGCACACGGTCAAACGCAAAAAAAGCCCGCACCCGGACGACGGCAATGCCGCCCGGGCGCAGGCCATAAACTCAAGCAAAAATGCTAGCGCAGATATGCTTTCGCGTTGCTCAGGCTGTAGGCAATCGTCGAGCCATTGTGCAGCAGCGACGACGTCTGCGGGGTAATCGCGCCGGCAATGCCGAGCGCCAAAAGCGCCGAGTTGGTGAGCATCACCTTGGAATACGAGCTTGTCAGACGGTCGATAAGCCCCTGACTCATGCGGCGCAGACGCACGATCGCCGCGAGGTCCGTATCGGCCAGGATGATGTCGGCGACCTCTTTGGCGATATCGCTTCCGCCGCCCATGGCCAGGCCCACGTCGGCCAGGCCCAGCGCCGGTGAGTCGTTGACGCCATCGCCCACCATGGCAACGTGGCGCCCCTCGCCCTTAATGCGCTCAACATACGCGTACTTGTCCTCGGGCAGCAGCTCGGCCTTAAACTCGTCGACGCCCGCCTCGCGAGCAATGCGCTCGGCCGTGCGCTCCGAGTCGCCCGTGAGCATGACCACGTGCTTAACGCCCAACGCGTGCAAGTCGGCGATGGCCTCGCGCACGCCGGGTTTGAGCGGGTCCTCGATACCGAGCACGCCAACGACCGTACCGTCGACCGCCAGGTACAGCGGCGACAAGCCCTGCATCTGGGACTCGATGCGCTCCTTAATGTCGGACTCGAGCTGCGCGCCCTCATCCTCAAATACAAAGTGCGCGGAACCGATGATGGCGCGACGCCCTTCGATGGACGAAGCGATGCCGTGTGCCACGATGTACTCGACGGCAGCATGGCGCTCGCGGTGCTCGAGCCCGCGCTCGCGGGCGGCGTTGACCACGGCGCGTGCCACCGGATGCGGAAAATGCTCCTCCAAGCAAGCGGAAAGGCGCAGGATCTCGTCCTCGCTCCAGCCATCGGTGGTGAGCACGCAGGCGAGACGCGGCTGCGCCTCGGTCAGCGTGCCGGTCTTATCAAACACAATGGTGTCGGCCTTGGCAAACGACTCAAAGTACTTTGCGCCCTTGACCATGACGCCCATCTTGGCGGCATCACTCATAGCGGTCATGACGGCGACGGAACCCGTGAGCTTGAGTGCGCACGAGTAGTCGACCATCAGTGCCGCCGAGGTCTTGATGAGGCTACGCGTGGTGAGAGCGACAAGGCCCGCGAGCAGGAAGTTCCACGGGACGATCTTGTTGGCGAGGTCCTCCATGTGCGACTGGCCCTCGGACTTGAGCGAGTCGGCCGCCTGCACGAGCGAGACGATCGAACGGAGCTTGGTCTGAGCCGTGTTGGCGCGCACGCGCACCAAGATGCTGCCGTCTTCCACGACGGTGCCGGCGAACACGTCGTCGCCCACGCTGCGCCCGACGGCCAGCGGCTCGCCGGTCAGGGTCGCCTGGTTGACCATGGCGCTCCCCTGCTCGACCACGCCATCGATGCAGATGGACATGCCGGTGCGCCCGGCGACCAAATCGCCGGGCTCGAGCTCGGTCGCGGCAACGCTCACCTCGGTGTCGCCGACGACCTTTTGCGCCTTGTCGGGCACGTCGAGCAGCGAGTTGATGAGCTCGTTTTCGCTCATGGCACGTGTGTAGTCCTCGAGCAGCTCGCCCACGTTGAGTAGGAACATTGTCTGGCCCGCGGTGTCGACGTCGCGCTTGACGAAGGAGATGCCGATGGCTGACGCATCGAGCACGGGGACGGTCAGACGCGGCTGCGCGAGCTCGCGGAGAGCGGCGCGCAAAAAGGCCATGTAGCCGGCGACGACAAAGGCGGCACGCAGCGGTGTGGGCAAAAACCAACGGCGCGCGTAGTGGGCGCCGACGAGCGTGGCCAGGTCCATAACCAGTTTGTGCTTGCGCGGCTCGAGCTGCATCACATAGCCCGACTTGGCGTCGGCGATGGCCTGAGCATCGAGCGCGCCGACGGCGGCCAGCACGGCGTCGCGTCGCGGCTCGTCGTATTCGAGCGCCATCTGGCCGATGCGGCCGTAGACGCGCACCTTGCGCACGCCGTCGATTTCGCCGCTAAGCTTTAGAAGCGCATCGAGATCGCTCTCTGGCACAGGACCCGCCATCTGGAGGCGGGTCCTGCCGGGGATCTCGCTGATAATCGAGAATCTCATAGTTTGTGCCTGAGAGCGCTACTCGGCCGCGTTGTCCGCGTCAGCCTCGCTCTGGGTGATGTAGGCAGCCTCGGCAACCATGTCGTCGACATTGGCCTTTGCCTGCTCGACCATGTCCTGGTAGCCGTTCTTGATGCGCATGCCGCACGCGATGCCCTGCACGCAGGCGTTCTTTACCGGAGCGCTGGTAAGCAGCTTGATGCCGGCCGTGCCAAGCAGAAAACCGCCACCGACAAGCAGGGTATTGAACGTCGACTTCTTCATGTTGCTTCTCCCTTTTGCCGCATTGGACGCGGCATGGTGCTTCAGCACCCGAGTAAACAAGTTTGCTCGAGCACGCTTTTGAAATATCTCAATTTTATCTAACTATCTAGGTCAGCCATGGCTAACCTTTTGAAAATTAACGATGCGGAGTAACCGATTGTCAATGTGAGAAAGGGACTGTCCCTTTGCCCCTTCTTACAACTGCCAGGTAGCTGCTTCCTTTTGCAGCGCCACCATGCGGGCGAATTCTCCACCTGCCGCCTTGAGCTGCGCCGGAGTGCCCTGCTCGGCAACCACACCATCCTTGAGTACAACGATTTTGTCGGCATTTTCCACCGTACGCATACGGTGGGCAATAACGATAACCGTCTTACCTGCAAGCAGACGGGAGAGCGCCTGCTGAACCACGGTCTCGTTCTCCACATCCAAGCTCGCCGTCGCCTCGTCCAACAGCACGATAGGCGCGTCTTTGAGCAGCGCACGGGCGATAGAGATGCGCTGGCGCTCACCGCCGGACAGCTTGGAGCCGTTCTCGCCGATCATAGTGTTGTAGCCCTGCGGCATGCGGCTCACAAACTCGTCGCAGTTGGCGGCACGCGCGGCAGCAAGCACTTCCTCATCGGTGGCATCGCGACGACCAAGACGGATGTTTCCCATCACCGTGTCGTCAAAGAGCAGCACGTCTTGGAACACAATGGCGTAGTCGCGCAGCAGCACCTCGGGATCCACGCTCGCAACATCCACGCCGCCCACGGTGACCGTGCCTTCGGTGGCGTCCCAAAAGCGCGCGGCCAGGCGGCTCACCGTGGACTTACCGGAGCCCGAAGGACCGACCAGTGCCGTGACCTCGCCTTCCTTGGCGGTAAAGCTCACATCGGTAAGAACTTTCTCGCCGGCGCGGCCGTCCTCGCCCGCACCATAGCCAAATGCCACGTGATCGAACACCACATCGTGGCCCACGGGCTCAAATTTCTCGCTGCCCCGCGCCACAGGCTCTTCCATGATAGAGCGCATACGCTTAGCTGACGACTCGGCGGCAAACAGCTCGGACACCAGCATCAACGCCTGGTCAAAGGGTGCATAGATACGGCTCACCATAAGCAAGAAGGCAAACATCACCAAAAAGTCGACCCGCCCCGAGGCAACCATCGCGGCACCCGTTACCAGCGTGGAAGCGACCCCCAGACGCAAAATGACAAAGGCAGAGTTGACCAAAAGCCCGTTAACGAGTTCTCCCTTAGTGGTCTCGCGCTCCTCGGCATCGATCACGGCACCGAGTCCCTCAAGATAATAGGCCTCCTGGTTGGTAGCGCGGATCTCGCGCACACAATCGAGCGTCTCCTGGATCGCCTCGGTGACTTTGACCTTCTCGGCGCGAACACGGTCGAACACCGGGACCATGGGGCCGCGCGTCAAATACAGCACGGCAAAGGCCACGGGAACGCTCCAGAACGCCGCGATCGCCAACTGCCAGCAAAAGAACAGCGATGCTGCGAACACAATAGCGCTTGCGATAATGGCGCCCCAAAGCTCTCCCAACACGTGGCTGTAGGCGTGCTCCATGGCCTGGACGTCGCCCATGATGGTCTCGGTTAAATCGGCCAGATCACGACGACCAAAAAACGACAGCGGCAGTTTGCGCAAGCGCTCGGCAATCTCCATACGCTGCTTGCCGCACTCCTCGTAAAAGATGCAGTAGGTGTAGTAATACTGCTGCCAGTTAGAGGCAAAGAGCAACACAAAAAAGACCACGAGGCCGCCCACGATCGGCAGGGCATCCGGCAGGTCGGCGCCAGTGGCGAGATGTTCGACAAAACCGGCCATGACCAGGAATAAAAAGCCCATGCCGGCCATGGTAATAAGATTGGTGAGCGTGGTCCAGAAAATGCCGCGCTTTACGCCGGCGACGCCTTTATCGGATAGGAAATACTTCTTTTGGAATGAGGCGAACATTTAGGCCTCGCCTCCCTTCGTGACGGCGGCATCCGCGGTCGCTGCAGTGATTTTCCAGCTCGCGGCCTGTTCGTATTCGGCCCACATCTTGGCATACAAACCCTCTTGGGACAGCAACTCGGCATGAGTACCCGACTCCTGCACGCTGCCCTGGTTGAGCACCACGATTTGGTCTGCGCCCACTACAGTCGAGAGTCGGTGCGCAATCATAATGACCGTGCGACCCGCCGCCAGCTTGCTAAAGGCGCGCTGGATGAGTGCCTCGTTCTCGGGATCGGCAAACGCCGTGGCCTCATCGAGCACCACGATAGGCGCGTCTTTAAGGATCGCGCGGGCGAGTGCCACGCGCTGGACCTCGCCGCCCGAAAGATATGCTCCGCCGGCACCGAGCATGGTATTGATGCCCTGTGGGAGCTTGGCCACAATGTCGTCGCACTGAGCTGCGGAGAGGGCCGCACGCACTTCGTCGTCAGTGGCCGTAGGCTTGGAGGCGCGCACGTTATCGGCAAGTGTTTGCCGGAACAGCTGGTTGGTCTGGAACACGAAGGCAACCTGGTCCATAAGCTCGTGCGGGTCCATGTCGCGAACGTCTACGCCGCCTACGAGCACGCGACCTGCGGAAACATCCCAAAAACGCGGAATCAGGCTTGCGCAGGTTGACTTGCCGCCACCCGAGGGACCCACCAGGGCGAGGGTGCTACCAGCGGGAACGCTGAAACTCACATGGCTAACGGCAGGTGCTTCGGCACCCTCGTACGTAAAGCTCACGTCCTCAAATCGCACGTCGGCGCCGGCAGGGTGCTTGGGTTGGGCGGGCACGGAGAGCTGCTTGGATTCCATGACGCTTCGAATACGAGCCAGCGAATCGGCACTCATTTGAGACGCCTCGCCCACAAACATAAGCTTGGTCATGGCTGTGGGCACCACGGCCGAAAAAATCGCGTAGAAGGTGAAGTTTGTCAAAAAGTGCGCAAAATCCGTCTCGCCCGGAGCCAGCAGCAACGCCACGGGCAATAAGAATGCCACGAGGCCGTTGAGCGCCGTAAGATTGAGCACCTGCGGACCTCGGCAGAACGTGCCCGCATAGTTTTGTGCCATATCGGCGTATTCGGCAATCGCATTATGGAAAGCCTTAAAGGAGTAGACCGTCTGCTGAAACACCTTGACCACGGGGATGCCGCGTACGTATTCGGTGCCGGTCTTGTTCATCTTGACCAACGCTCCCGTGTAGGCCTTCATAAACTCACCGCCCTTGCCGCCCATCATGGTGGCCATGGCGCTAAGCGAAATGGCCACCGAGATGAGGCATGCCGCGCCCAAGCGCCAATCGAGTGCGAAAAGCAGCACGAGCAGGCCTGCGACCATGGCGGTGGCGCCGGCGATATCGGGCAGCATGTGTGCGAGCAAAGTCTCGGTGGAGGCGGCGCATCCGTCTACAACACGACGCAGCTCACCGGTGGCGTGCGTGTCAAAGTAGCCAAGCGGCAGCTTAAGCAGGTGCTCGCTCGTAGTCTTGCGGATATTGGACGCGCAGCGAAACGCAGACAGGTGCGTGCACATGAGCCCCACGAAATAAGCTACGATGCTTGCCAGGGCAAAACCCACGGCCCACCAGCCATATATCGCGATATCGGTGGCTTCGCTCCAGTTAGGCGCCACGGCGATCAAATCGCGTGCGACAAGCCAAATGCACACGTACGGGCCAAAGCTCAGCAACTGCGAGAGCGCCGAGAGCGCCATGCCCAAATACGTTAGGAATTTGCGGTCACCGGCATACGCGAACAGCTCGCCGATACCGCCACCTTCCTTTTTTGATCCCTTTGCCATGAGATTCCTTTCTAACGGCTTGAGAGTTAACCGCAATCAACTTATCATTGACATGTTAGCCATGGCTCACAATCAAGCCAGGCGTGGACGTTTCTGCAAAGGAAGGGGACGCTTTCGAAAATGCATCGGGCCGCGACCAACATAACCGAGCTCTACGCGCCGCAGTTTGAGCAGTTTGGCCTGGAGCTTTCCGGCAAGGGCGCCGTCTTTACCGGCGAGGTGGCAAACGATCGGGCGCACGGACGCGCATGGATCATGCCCCTCTCCCCCACCTGCATCGTCATAGAGCATTTCATCACCCCGACGCACGATATGTACCTGGCCGAATACACACCCGAGCCATACGCCTGCGTGAGCGAGGTCAGCAGCGCCACGCTCACCTGCATGCCCGAGATAGGCATAACACCCGCAAACCTCAAGCCGTTGCGCGGGTCGTGGCCGAGCAATGCAATTTGTAGTTTTATCCAGGATACCTGCGGAAACGAGCTCAGCCCGTTATACGCCGGACAGCTCTATCACTCGCGCTCGGTGTTATTCCTACCGAGATACTTCGACGATTTCGAACGCCGCTACCCCGGCGAATTCGCTGGGCTTTTTGACGCCTTTGCCGAGTCGTGGGGCGAAGAAGCGCTATCGGCGATCGATCGGACATTCTGCCGTCTCGATGAGACGCGCGCTCGTGTCACGGGCGGGCATCTTTACATGAAGGGTACCGTAGAGACCATGGTTGCCGAGCTGGCGTACGCGCGAACAGCCCACAAGCAGGCACGTCAGGCCGAAGGGACACAGGCCGCTCTGGACATTGTCGAAGAAGCGATCCTGGCTGTCGAGCGCGCCCTTGACGAGGGGCGTCGCATCGGCGTGGACGAGGTCGCCGAGCGGCTCTACACAAGCCGCTCCAAACTCTGCGCCACCTTTAAAGTCCAGACGGGCGAATCACTGGGCTCCTATATGCGGAGGCATCGTATGGAACGCGCGCAGGACCTTTTGGCCGACAGCCCCCTTTCGATAGCCCAAGTAGCCGAGCGACTCGGCTATCCCCAACAGGCGGCCTTCGCCCAAGCGTTCAAACAATACACCGGCATGACACCCACGGCTTGGCGAAGCAAGCACCGCTAAGGTCCAAGCTCCCTGGCCGTTACGGAGCGATTTAATTAGCCGCCGCCCATCAGCTCGCCCAGGATCTAAACGTCAAGATGTGCACAATCAAGCGCCTTTTTGATAAGAGGGGCAGATCGATCAGCCAAATACAACGGAATGTTGAGCACCCCGTCGTCGAGCTTTAGGTTCTTAAGTGAGTAGCGGACCCTCAGTGGAGTCGTCTCCGCATGCTTGTCGGCATAGTACTTAAGACTCTTGGAATGAACCACCTCTCCCGATTTGACCTCGACGGGCACGATTTCGTTCCCGACTTGAATCAAAAAATCGACTTCGTGCTTCGGCTTCTCGTTTGTCCAATAACGCGGAGCAGCATCTAACTGTGAAAGTAATGCCTGAAGCACATAATTCTCGGCGAACGAACCTTTGAACTCCGAAAATAGCGCATCCGAGATGGCAAAAGCGGACGCATCCAGTCTTGCCATGCGGCGCAGCAAACCGACATCAAGACAGTAGACTTTAAATGCCTTGAGGTCATCGTATGCAGAGAGCGGCACGCCACCGGCAGCATTAAGGCGAACCGCCGTGATGAGCCCAGCATCGGCAAGCCATTCCAGAGCATCCTCGTATTCTCGAGCACGAGCCCCCTCGCGCACCGCACCCCAAACGAACTTTTTATTCTCGCGCGCCAACTGAGTTGGAATCGAGTTCCATATTTGCGAAAGCTTGGCGAACTGCGCACGGCCACCATGCTTGGCAAAATCGCGCTCGTAGGAATCCAAGAGATCGGACAACACCTTATCGACCTGAACGATATCGCCCGTCTCCACCCACCGACCAAGGGCCTCTGGCATGCCGCCACATGCAAAATAACGACGAAGATGCTCGACGAGACGGATATGGAAGAAATCGGGCACTTTCTCGATCTGATCCAGGCCGCCAAGGTATTCGTCGTAGTTTGCAGCGCCCTCGGCTTTCAGAAACTCGGAAAAGCTCATAGGGTGCATCTCCATGAACTCGACCTTTCCCACCGGAAAAGCGCTGGTCTCACGGGACAAGCGAACGCCCAACAAAGACCCTGCACATGCGACGTGATACTCGGGGGCCTCGTCACAGAAGTATTTAAGGGCGCCGACTGCAGAAGGACAATCCTGGATCTCATCAATAATAAGCAGCGTCTCGCCGGGATCGATAGGCTGTCCAAGTGCCAGGGAAAGGTTTGAGATGATCCGCCGAGGATCGCGCGTACCTTCGAAAAACTGAGTGTACTCGCTCCGTACCCCAGGTGACGGTTCCTCGAGCGTCAGATACACAAAATTGCGGTACGAGGTTCGACCGAACTCCTTAAGCGCCCACGTCTTTCCAACCTGGCGCGCCCCCTTAAGGATAAGCGGCTTACGATATTCCGACGCTTTCCAAGCGTTAAGCTTGGCAATGATATCTCGCTGCATGACCGAACCTCCCGCAAAGAAACTTCCGCAAACGTGATATTTGCCACATTTTACCCCAAGGAAAACGTGATGTTTATCACATTTACGGAAGTTTTAAGCTCGTTTCGCCACACTTTCATCACATTCAAAAGACGGAGGCGCTATTTGCGCCTCCGTCACCATCTTTCCCATCAGCCCACCTGACCCGAACGGCCGAGTCGTCTGGCCGGGGAAGCCCCGAGTCGCCGGGGTGTTTGCTCCAAATGAGTTCCGCATGCAAAGAAGGCCACTAAATGTGGCCTTCGTCTTGCATAGGACTGTTTGAAATTTGGAGGAAACACCCCGGCGACTCGGGGCTTCCCCGGCCTCGCAGCTACGAGAGCGACGTTCTCAGCAACTCGTTGAAGAGCTTCGGGTTGCCCTTGCCGCGGCTCGCCTTCATGCACTGGCCCACCAAAAAGCCGATGACCTTCTGGTTGCCGTCACGATACTGCTGCGCCTGATCGGCACAGTTTGCCAGCACCTCGTCCACGATCGGCTGCAACGCGCCGGCATCGCTCACCTGACGCATACCGCGCTCGTCGACGATCTTGTTGGGATCGTCACCGGTCTGGGCCATGGCCTCAAAGACCTCGTGCGCTTGGTTGGAGCTGATGGCATCGGTCGCCAGCAGCTTAGCCAGCGCTGCCACCTGAGCCGGCGCGATGCCGGACTCGGCGAGCGACACGCCCGCGCCCTTAAGGTAGGCGATCATCTCGTTCACCAGCAAGTTTGCAACCGTCTGGGCCTCCTTGCCAGCCATACCGGCAGCGGCGGCCTCAAAGAAGTCGGCAAACTCGGGGTCGCCGGCAATCTGCTCGGCGTCGGCCGTCTTAATGCCAAAGTCGGCCTCAAAACGGGCGCGCTTGGCATCGGGCAGCTCGGGAATCTCGCCACGGCAGCGGTCGATGAATTCGTCGTCCAGATCGAACGGCGCCAGGTCGGGATCGGGGAACAGACGATAGTCGTCGGCCGTTTCCTTCACACGCATAACCACGGTGCGCTTACGGCTGGGCTCCCAGTGGCGGGTCTCCTGATAGATGACGCCGCCCTCCTCGAGTACCTCGGCCTGACGGCAGATCTCGTAGGCAAGGCCGTCATGCAGGCTCTTAAACGAGTTGAGGTTCTTGAGCTCGGTCTTGGTGCCCAGCTTGGTCTCGCCGCGGCGGCGCAGCGACACGTTGCCGTCGCAGCGCATGGAGCCCTTCTCCATGGAGCAGTCCGAAATGCCCAGCGTCACAAAAATGCGGCGGAGCTTCTCCATAAACAGACGAGCCTCCTCGGGCGTGCGCAAGTCGGGCTCGGTGACGAGCTCAATCAGCGGCGTGCCGCAGCGGTTGTAGTCGACGAGCGACTCGGCAGCGGCGGTAATGCGGCCCTCGGCGCCACCCACGTGAACCATCTTGGCGGCGTCCTCCTCCATGTGGATGCGCAGGATGCGGATGGGCACCGTGTAGGAACCGTCCTCGCGACGCTCGGGCATCTGCAGGTTGGACGCGTCGTAGCTGGCCAGATGGCCGGCACGCTGGGTGCCCTCGCGCATGGTCGAAGTCATGGACGTGGACAGGCCCTCGGCGTTGGCCGAAGCGCTCGCCAAGCTCTGAGCCTCGGCCTCACCAAACGCGCAGTCGGGGCGCTCGGCGGCACCGCGACCGGTCACGTCCAGGTCCAGGTGACCGTACATGGCAAAAGCGACCGGACCCTGCGTGGTTTGGAAGTTCTTGGCCATGTCGGGGTAGAAGTAGTGCTTGCGGTAGAACATCGAGTGACGCTGGATCTCGCAGTTGGTGGCGAGACCCGCTTTGACGATGCTCTCGATGGCGCGCTTGTTGGGCACCGGCAGGGCGCCGGGCAGGCCCAGGCACACCGGGCACACGTTGGCGTTGGGCTCGTCATCGTGGCTGAGCTTGCAGTTGCAGAACATCTTGGTATCGAGTGCGGTGAGCTCGGTATGGATCTCCAGGCCGATCACGGCCTCCCAATCCTGCAGGACCTCGGAAAGCTCCTTCATTACAGCTCGCCTCCCTTCCCGGCAAAATCGGGCGCGACGGAAAGCGCGGGCGCACCCGTGGCGGCATCGGCAAAGCCGCGCTCCAGGGCGCGGGCAAACGTGAGCAGCTGACGGTCCTTAAAGGCCGGACCCACCAGCTGGACAGAAACGGGCAGCTTGGTGTCCTCGCCCAGTCCCAACGGCACCGAGATACCACCGTTGCCGCAAATGTTGAGCGAAATGGTGTACAGGTCGGAGAGGTACATCTGCGTGGGGTCGCTGATCTCGCCAAACTTAAAGGCCGTGCGCGGCGAGGCCGGCATGAGGATGGTGTCCACCTTGGCATACGCGGCGTCGTAGTCCTGCGTGATGAGCGTGCGGGCCTTTTGCGCGGCGTAGTAGTACTTGTCGTACACGCCCGAGCTCAGCAGGTAGGCGCCGAGCATCTGACGGCGCTTGGCCTCGGCGCCAAAGCCGTGGGCGCGCGAAAGCGAGCTCTGGTCGGACAGGTTGGCGCAGCCCTCCTCCTGATAGCCGTAGCGAATGCCGTCGAAACGGGCCAGGTTGGAGAACGCCTCGGCCGGACCGATGACGTAGTAGGCGGCGATGGCGGCATCCAGGTGCGGCAGGTCGACCTCGACTAGCTCGGCGCCCTGGTTCTGCAGCTCCTGAGCGGCGCGCTGAACAGCGGCCTTGACCTCGGGCGTCAGGCCCTCGGCCTCCATAAACGCGGGGATGATGCCCACGCGCTTGCCCTCGATGCTGTCGTTGAGATGCTCGGTAAAGTCGACGGCGCAATCCTGGCTGGTGCAGTCGTACGGATCGTACCCCGCGCTGGTAAGCGCGTTCATGGCCAGCGCGACATCCTCGACCGTGCGGCCAAAGGGGCCCACCTGGTCGAGCGACGAGCCAAAGGCAACCACGCCGTAACGGCTCACGGCGCCATACGTGGGCTTAAAGCCCACCACGCCGCACAGCGACGCCGGCTGGCGAATGGAACCGCCGGTGTCCGAGCCCAGCGAGAGCGCGACCTCGCCCGCGGCGACGGCTGCAGCGGAGCCGCCCGAGGAGCCGCCGGGCACGCGCTCGGTATCCCAGGGGTTGTTGGTGCGGTGGAACGCCGAGCTCTCGGTGGAGCTGCCAAAGGCGAACTCGTCCAT
>URCS01000028.1 GCA_900546455.1 uncultured Collinsella sp.
AAGCGCCAGGCCGCGAGCACCATCCGCGATAAACGTCGGCATCGAAGCCTTCTCGCGCAGGGCATCGAGCGCGGCGTCACCCAGCTCGGCCAGCCACGCGTTAACGGCACGGCTACGGATGTGCGTCTGTGCCACCGAGTCAATCGTAGAATCGGGAATACGTTCGAGCATTGAGTCCGAGGCATCGGCAAGCGACTCGTTGATGCGGTCGGCAAGGTCGGCCCGGACGCGCTCCAGCTGATCAGACAGACGCCGCCAGCTCGCCAACGAGCACACCGCGTCGACCATCATCGCGACCGCGACGATAAAGGCGGACAGTCGCACAATCAGCACCGGCAGATGGCCAAGCAGCCCCAGCAATGCCGGCTCCACTAAACGGCAAATACACAACGCACCCAGGCCAAACGCGCAGGCCCAGTACAGGCAAATGCGTCCGTGCAAGTTAAACGGCAGGTGCGAGTAATCCCAAAAGCGAGCGCCCGTTGTTTTTTCCAACAGCACGCCTACGCTGTACTCAATCACGCTGCATACGAGCGCTGCAGCGACAAACTGGCTCGATGCATCCGGAATCCCGCGCAACAGCAGCCAGCAGGCAATGCCGCCCGCGCCATAGATGGGGCAGCACGGTCCCAGCAAAAAGCCGCTGTTGGCAAAGCGTCCGTGGTTGAGCATGGCGCAGACCGTCGACTCCCATGCCCAACCGCAAAAACCGTAGAAGGCAAACGAGAGCACCAGTGCCGAGAGTGGGCAGGCGGCAAGCGTCGCGCCGCCAAACGCCATATCAATCGCGGTTTCCACCGTCTACCCTCTCCTCTTTTCACTCGATGCTTTACTCACGCTATCGTCCGTCTCGTCCTTGCGCGGCAGGCGGCCGGCGACCGTCTCACGCAGAGCACACCATTTATCCGCCAGACAAACAATCCACGCCTCGCGACACGTCGGCGGCACCGGCACCAGCGGAAACATATGCCGCACGATAATATTCCGCTCTCGCGGCGTCAGCTCAAAATCTTCCTCGGCACGCGCCAGGGCAAAAAACGGATGTCGAAATCCGTGCAGTCGATGGCTCGGGTCGGGGTCGTGCCAATCATAGAGAAAGTAGTCGTGCAGCAAGGCCCCGCGCAGCAGCGAGGCACGGTCGATCGAAATGCCAGCACGGCCCAAGTGCTCGGCAAAGGACAGACTTGCCCGTGCCACCGAGGTCACATGTGCATAGACCGTCACGTCGCCATGCTGGATAAACTCGCGCGTCAGGTCCAAGCGGCCCGCCTGGGCGAGCTGGCGGGCGGCATCGTCGACCTCGTGCGCGATTTTCTCGGCACGAACGGCATCGGACATGCTGCCTCCTTCCAGCGGCTCACGGCGGCAAGCCACGGCCTGCACGTATTGAAAAAATCATCATCGAATCTATCAGTATGGCATCGGACAAAACGTTTTGCCCCACCAGTTGTCGAATTACCGCGCCGCCGTCACATATCAAACGCCAAAATGTGCGAGACTGTCTTGTGCAATTGTGTCGGCCGAGGGAGCGCCGGCGCTCGATTCGCATGGAGTAACCCACAACGATGCTGCTTACGCAAACGACAACGCCCGAGGACGTCAAGGCTCTCGACCGCGCCGAGCTTCCGCTGCTCTGCGGCGAGATTCGCCACGCCATCCTCGAAAGCTCCGCCGCTGTCGGCGGACACGTTGCCCCCAACCTGGGCGTCGTTGAGCTTACGGTTGCGCTTCATCGCGTGTTTAACTCCCCTATCGACAAGATTGTCTTTGACGTTTCGCACCAGACCTACGCCCACAAGGCGCTGACCGGGCGCGCGTATACCTATATCGATCCGGAACGTTTTGGCGAGGCTTCTGGCTTTGCCAATCCCGACGAGTCCGAGCACGACCTGTTCGCCATGGGCCACACCTCCACATCGGTGAGCCTGGGCTGCGGCTTGGCACACGCCCGCGATCTGGCGGGCGACAGCTACAACGTCATCACCATCATTGGCGACGGCTCGCTTTCGGGCGGCTTGGCGTTTGAGGGCTTCAACAATGCCGCCGAACTCGACAGCAACCTGATCATCATCGTCAACGATAACGACCAGTCCATCGCCGAGAACCACGGTGGCCTCTATCGCAATCTGGCCGAGCTGCGCACCAGCAACGGCACCTGTGAGCGCAACGTTTTCCGCGCGATGGGACTCGACTACCGTTATTTGGACGCCGGCAACGACGTGTTGGCCCTGGTCGACGCGCTGCAGGAACTGCGCAATATCGATCATCCCATCGTGCTGCACGTCTCCACCGCCAAGGGCAAAGGCTTTGAGCCGGCCCAGAGCGACCCCGAGCACTGGCATCATGTGGGACCCTTCGATATGGCAACCGGCCGCAAACTTTGCCCGGGTCATCCGAGCGAGCCCGCGCCGCGCACCTATGCCGACATTACGGGCGAGGCGCTCAGCGCCGCCATCAAGCGCGATCCGCAGGTCGTGGGCATCACGGCCGCCACGCCCTACATCATGGGCTTTACACCCGAGCTTCGCGCTGCCGCCGGCAAACAGTTCGTCGATGTGGGCATTGCCGAGGAGCATGCCGTGACCTTTGCCACCGCGCTCGCCCGCGCCGGCGCCAAGCCGGTCTTTGGCGTGTACGGTACGTTTTTGCAGCGCGCCTACGACGAGCTGTGGCACGACCTGTGCCTCAACGACGCCCCCGCAACCATCCTGGTGTTTGGTGCGTCGATCTTTGGCACCACGTCCGAGACGCACCTTTCGTTCTTTGATATTTCCATGCTGGGCGGTCTTCCCAACATGCGCTACTTGGCGCCGGTCTGCATGGAGGAATACCTGTCCATGCTGAGCTGGTCGCTCGACCACCGCGAGCATCCCGTGGCGATTCGTGTACCTGGTATTGGCCTGGTGAGCCGTCCCGATCTGGCGCCTGCCGAGGACACCGACTATAGCGCCGTTCGCTACAACGTGGTGCGTCAGGGCCGCGATGTGGCCGTGCTTGCGCTCGGCGACTTCTTTGAGTTGGGCGAGCGCGTGGCAAACCGCTTGGCCGCCGAGTACGGCATCGAGGCCACGCTCGTCAACCCGCGCTTTGCAACCGAGCTCGACCGCGAGTTCCTCAACAGCCTTGCCGCCGAGCATCGCGTTGTCGTCACCCTCGAGGACGGCGTCTTGGACGGCGGCTGGGGTGAGCGTGTGGCATGTTATCTGGCATGCACGCCGTTGCGCACGCGCACCTTCGGCATCGCCAAGGGCTTCCCCGACCGCTACGACCCCAACGAACTGCTCGCACAGAACGGCATGACGGTCGAGGATATGGCCGCCGAAGCCGCAAGGCTACTGAACGAGTAAGAAAACCTCCGCAAGGGAAGCACCCCCGCGGAGGTTTTTATTTTCGCGGCGCGATTATCTCGATTCGTAACATCTAGGGCTCGACTTCCCGTCTAACTGTTATAGATCTAGACAAGACGTCTTAGTTCCTGACCTTTGTCTCAATCTGTAACAGATAGAGACCTTTTGTCCGTCCAGATGTTACAGATTGAGATAAAGCAGCGAGACATGCCGCTGCATCGGTCAGAACCACCACAAAGGTGCCTGTCCCTTTTTGGTAGGTAGAATTACCCATAAGGTAAGTATGTTTCTGAGTTATTTCGTGTTGACCCGTCTGAGCGCTATAGGGTATAACTCTACTCAACCGCTAGGGATTTTATTGAGAAAGGTGTTCTACCATGAGCAAGAACCTCTCCCAGCAGGTCGTTCTCGACCGCCGCGGCTTCGTTGCCGCCACCTTCGCAACCGTCGCCGGCCTTGGTCTTGCCGGCTGCTCCGACACCAGCGCCGAGGCCGACAAGGGTTCCGCCGCCGGTTCCTCCAAGAGCTCCGAGGATACCGAGGCTTCCACCACGCTCGATGCCAAGGCATTCGACAAGCTCGTCAACGACGGCCCCAAGGCCGATGACGACGCCATCGCCGCCAGCACCTGGGCCACGGCCGTCAAGGACGCCGGCGTCTTTAAGATCGGTGGCGTTCAGACCTCCACGCTCTTCTCCCTCCTCAACGAGAAAGACGGTCAGACCCGCGGCTTCGATGCCGGTATCGCACAGCTCCTGTCCAACTACATTCTGGGCGAGAACAAGGTCGAGATTACCCAGGTGACCTCGGACACGCGCGAGTCTGTCCTGCAGAACGGCCAGGTCGACGCTGTCTTTGCCACCTACACCATCACTGACGAGCGCAAGAAACTCGTCTCCTTTGCCGGTCCCTACTACTACACCCAGCAGGCCATCCTGGTGCTCGCCGATAACGACGACATCAAGAGCGTCGACGACCTGGCCGACAAGAACGTCGCCGTCCAGTCCGGCTCCAACGGCCCCGCCATCCTGGAGGAGTTCGTTCCCAAGGCCAGCCAGCAGGAGTTCAAGACCGACGAGGAGGCCCGCCAGGCACTCCAGCAGGGCCGCGTCGATGCCTACGTCATCGATAACAACATGCAGCAGAGCGCCTTGGTCCGCGAGCCCGGTAAGTACAAGATTGCCGGCAAGCCCTTCGGCAGCAAGGAGCCCTATGGCATCGGTCTGCCGCTCGATTCCGACGGCGTCGCCTTTGTCAACGACTTCCTTAAGAAGATCGAGGATGATGGCACCTGGACCGAGCTGTGGCAGATCTGCATCGGCGACCGTACGGGCGACACCAATGTTCCCGAGCTGCCCGAGATCGGCGCCTAGGCAGCGAGCCTGGTAACGGCCGCAACGAAACCATACGGAAACGCATGATGCGCTTTATTGCGGTAAACTGTTTCCTCACTGAGTTGTCGGGGCTTCCGTACACACGGGAGCCCCTTTCCTTATCGGCGGGAGGTCCGCATGAGTCTCTCCGAACTCTGGTCGCTCTATGGCCAGAACTATATCGACGCGCTGCTAGCAACCTGGGGCATGACGCTCGAATCGTTTGCCATCGCCATGGTGCTGGCCGTCGCCGTCACCGTGATGCGCGTGTCGCCGCTCAAGCCGCTGCGCGTCTTTGGCGACCTGTATGTCCAGGTCTTCCGTAACATCCCCGGCATCGCGCTGCTCATCATCGTCGTCTATGCGCTGCCGCCGCTCAAGGTCGTCCTGCCCTACCGCACCTGCGTTATCGTCGCCACGGTCCTTTTGGGCTCGGCCTTTGGCTCCGAAAACTTTATGAGCGGCATCAACACCGTCGGCGTCGGCCAGGTGGAAGCCGCCCGCTCGCTCGGCATGAGCTTTAACCGCATCCTCGCCAAAATCGTGATTCCGCAGGCACTGCGCTCAAGCGTGCTGCCCATGACGAACCTCTTTATCGCCGTCATGCTCACTACCGCCTTGGGCAGCCAGGTGCCGCTTAAGCCGCAAGAGCTTACCGGCGTGGTGAGCTACATCAACACGCGCTCGCTCGGCGGCGTCGCCGCGTTCTTTATCTCGGCGCTCGGCTACCTGGGCACGGCCTTTGTGGTGAGCCACATTGGCAACTACATCGATAAGAAGGTGAGGATCCTCCGATGAGCAAGCACTCCTCCCCTGCGCTTACCATGCGCGATGCGCTCTACGAGGCTCCCGGCCCCAAGATGCGCGCCAAGATTCGCATCGGCACCGCCATCTCACTCGTCGCCGTCGCCGCGCTCGTCGCCCTGGTACTGCAGCGCTTTTATGTGACCGGCCAGCTTTCGGTCCACTATTGGTATTTCTTTACGCACCTCACCACCTGGAAGTTCTTGCTTGCCGGCTTTGAGGGCACCGTTAAAGTCGCACTCACCGCTGGCGCCATCGCGCTGGTGCTGGGCTTAGCCCTTATGCTCGGCCGCACCAGCGACATTAAGCCGCTGCAGCTGGTCTGCCGCGTGCTTACCGACTTCTTCCGCGGTGTGCCGAGCCTGCTGTTTATCTACTTCTTCTTTTTGGTGCTGCCCCAGTACAAGATCGCGCTGCCGTCGTTTTGGATGCTCACGCTTCCCGTCGCGCTCGCTGCAGCCGGCGTACTTGCCGAGATTTTCCGCGCCGGCGTCAACGCCGTACCGCGCGGGCAGGTCGAGGCGGCCCAGGCGCTCGGTCTCTCCAAGGCTAAAATCACCTTTAAAATCGTATTGCCGCAGGCTATTCGATTTATCATTCCGTCGTTGATTTCGCAGCTCGTGGTCGTAGTCAAAGACACCACCGTCGCCTACGTGGTGAGCTACCCCGACCTCATGCAAAACGCCCGCGTGCTCATTACCAACTACGATGCCCTCGTGTCGGTCTACCTGGTAATCGCGGTCATCTATATCCTCATCAACGTCGCGATCAACAAGGCCGCTGTCTACGTTTCGCACAAGACCGGCGCGACCATCATCCGCTAACGCTTTACCATTTCGAGTCATAAGGAGCCGAGCACCATGGCACAGAGCACTTCTTCTACCGGCAATCAGCCGCTGATTGAGCTCAAGCACGTCGATAAGCACTATGGCGATCTGCACGTTCTCAACGACATCAATCTCTCGGTCGACCGCGGTGAGGTCGTCGTTGTGATCGGACCCTCGGGCTCGGGCAAGTCGACCATGTGCCGAACCATCAACCGCTTGGAGACCATCGACTCGGGCGAGATCCTCATCGAAGGTCAGCCGCTTCCGCAGGAAGGCAAAGACCTTGCCCGCATGCGCGCCGAGCTGGGCATGGTGTTTCAGCAGTTCAACCTGTTCGCACATATGACCGTACTGCAGAACGTCATGCTGGGACCGGTCGATGTGCTGGGCGTCTCCAAGGACGAGGCCCGCGAGCGTGCCATGGACCTGCTGGGCCGCGTGGGCGTTGCCGAGCAGGCCGATAAGGTGCCCGCACAGCTCTCGGGCGGCCAGCAACAGCGTGTAGCCATCGCCCGCTCGCTTGCCATGCAGCCCAAGGCCATGCTCTTTGACGAGCCCACGAGCGCCCTCGATCCCGAAATGATCAACGAGGTGCTCGAGGTCATGGTCCGTCTGGCCCAGCAGGGTATGACGATGATCGTCATCACGCACGAGATGAACTTCGCCCGCCGCGTGGCCGATCGCGTCGTGTTTATGGCCGACGGCCAGATCGTGGAAACCAGCACGCCCGACGAGTTCTTCGACCATCCCCAGACCAAGCGCGCCCAGGACTTCCTCAACTCCATCAAGGGCCACTAACCAGCCACCTCGTGGGACAAATCCATTGAAAGTATTGTCCCACGTCTCTCATGCGCCCTGTCACCTTATGATTCGAAAGCTACACCTATGATCGGAACTCGCACTTCATCGTCATACACCCCGCACGTCGACGTCGCCCCCGCCAACCGCCCACTCATCCTCGTCGCGCCGCGCTGGGAAGAGGCGAAGCCGTTTTTGAGCGAGACGCTCTCCCCCAACGAGGAGATCGCCAGCGTCTTTGTCGATGCCATCCTTGCCGCCGGCGGCCTGCCGCTGCAGATGTCCATCACCGAGGACATTGAGGTCATCCGTCATTACGTCGATATCGCCGATGGCATCGCCATTCCCGGCGGCCCGGATGTCAACCCCAAGCGCTGGGGCGACGATCGGCCCTACGACCCCACCCTCTGCTGCGAGATCCGCGATAGCTTTGAGTTCAAGCTGGTCGACGAGGTGCTCCGCGCCAAAAAGCCGCTCTTTACCACCTGCCGCGGCACACAGCTGCTCAACGTCGCCACCGGCGGCACCCTGTGCATGGACGTGCCGAGCCTGGGCGCTCGCGAGGGCCGCACGCAGTGGCGCCATACCCACGTGCTCAACGACCCTGTGCATCCCGTCGAGGTCGTGCCGGGCTCGCTGCTGGAGCGCGCGGTTGGCGGGCACAGGCTGATCCAGACCAACTCCGCACACCACTGCTGCGTCGATCGTCTGGGTAAAAGCACGCGCTTGGTCGCCAAGGCAACCGACGGCGTTCCCGAGTGCATCGAAGTCGAAGGCCAGCCGTTCTGCCTGGGCGTGCAATGGCACCCTGAGTACACGTGGAAGACGCTCGAGACCGACTTTAACCTGTGGAAGTCGTTTGTCGAGGCAGCGGCAAAGGTTAAGCAGGCCCGTTAGTTCACGGACGGCACAACACAAAAGGGCTCCCCGCCGGCCACATGGTCCGACGGGGAGTCCTTTTACCTATATGTGGCCGGCACACAGCCCAAGGCCCGCAAGCTCTTATTCGGCCGCCTCGCGCAGGGCCGACATCGTTGCCGCATATTGCTGCTGCAGCGCATGCATTCCCTCGCGAGCGCCGTCAACGGCATCGGCACCGCGCAGCGCCTCGGTCACCACGACCGCCGGCTCATACAAATTATCGAATCCCAGGTTCTGGCTCACGCCCTTGAGCGTGTGCGCTGCCATAAACGCACCTTCGGCGTCTCCCGCCGCCATGGCGGCCTCCAGCTTGTCCATGCTCTCGTCATCCAAAAACTTGAGGGCAAAGCGGCTAAGCATCTCCTCGCCCATCAGCCGAGCGCACGCGTCATCATAATTGGCGCCAATCTTCTCATACGCCTCACGCATGGAAATCATGGATTAAAACTCCTTTGGTCAAACTAAATCGTGGGAAACTGAACGACGTCGGCAGGGCGTGCCAATGTTTCGGCAATACGGTCTTGCACCTCGAGCAGACAGTCGAGCAACAGCGGGTTAAAGGTGCCGCATTTACCGTCCAGGATCATCCGAATCGCCTCCTCGTGCGGGATAGCGTCCTTGTACACGCGCACGCTCGTCAGTGCATCGTACACGTCAGCCACCGAGACCACCTGCGCGGCGATGGGGATATCGTCGCCCTTAAGGCCATCGGGATAACCCTTGCCGTCCCAGCGCTCGTGGTGCCAACGCGCAATCTGGTACGCATATTCCATAAGCGCATTGCCGGCGTGATGACTACCCAGCTCACGCAGCATGTCGGCGCCGATCGTGGTATGCGTCTTCATAATCTCGAACTCCTCGGGCGTAAGGCGTCCGGGCTTGTTGAGAATCGCATCGTCAATCGACATCTTGCCGATATCGTGCAGCGCCGAAGCCAGGGCGATCGTGGAGCGTTCCTCATTGTCGAGGGAGATCGTGCCGCTACGCTGGACCAGACAGCCAAGCAGCAGCTCGGTCAGCTTCTCGATGTTCGTAACGTGCCTGCCGCTCTCGCCGTTGCGAAGCTCCATGACGCCGGCCATGATATCGATGAGCATGCGACTGTTCTTGACGCGCTCGTTGTACTGCTGGGACAGCAGGTTCGTCAGGCGGCGCTGTTTGGCGTATAGGCGGATGGTGTTGCTTACACGGCGGCGCACGACACGGGAGTCAAACGGGCGGTTGATATAGTCCGAGGCGCCCAGCTCGTACGCGCGCAGAACCATATCATCGGAATCTTCGCTCGAAATCATGATGACAGGCAGATTGTCGATACCCGATCGGCGCGACAGATCGGCCAGTACCTCAAAGCCGCTCGCGCCCGGCATGACAATGTCCAGCAGCACGAGCGACAACTCATCGCCATAACGGTCGACCATATCGAGCGCCGTACGACCGTTATCGGCCTCGAGGATGCAATACTCGTCCTTGAGCATCTCGCTGAGAATGGCTCGGTTCATCTCGGAGTCATCGACGATAAGCACCGAAGGCTTTTCGCTTTGGAAGGCCTCGATGGAATCGCCATCGGTCACGACCGTACCGGCTTTTGCCTTGGCACGGCTCAGTAACTGGACAGCGCGGCCAACGCCCTCATCGACCGTCTCGCCATGAATGCGAACGCCACCAACACATGCCGTCAAGCTCACGTGCTCATGGCCCGGAATAATCGTGGCATGAACGGCATCGGATACCTGACGCAGACGACGGGCAAAGTCATCGGAGGGAATATTGGGCATGACAGCTACAAACTTGTCGCAGCCATAGCGCACAAGTTCGTCAGTCGAACGAATACCGCTGCGTATGGCTGTTGCCACAGCACCGAGCGCAAGGTCGCCGGCATGGCGGCCACACGTATCGTTGAAGACCCTAAAATCATCAAGGTCGATCATCGCAACACCGGCCTTCATGCGGGCGCTACGGAGCTTTTCTTCGTAATATCGGCGATTGCGCACATTCGTCAGCACGTCGGTGTAGACAAGGTCCTCTTCTGCAGCCTCTTGCCCATCGATCGGACGCACCATCAGCAAGACATGAGGCTCGCCCTCGACCTTTAGAGGGCGCAGACGGGCGCGGTACTCAACACCATCGTTGAGCAGTTGCTCCGACACCTCATCGGAATCTGTCAAGGCCTCAAGACTCGACTGACGCAGACAAGGGCAGCGATCGCCGGCGAGCAGGCAGTTAGGCTCGCTCTTAATCTGATCGGCCGACAGCAAACGTACCACGGGGTAGGTCCTTGCGACACGGGCGACCTCGGCGGCAGCCTCCTCGTCGGTTAGATTGACCTCGTGATTATTGAGCATACGGGGCCCTTTCGATAGTTTCGCATGGAGCGGTGGGTTCCAAATGTTACAAGGGTAACACCTTGTCGATGCAGGTAGGCACGTGAATGCTGTTACATTTTTATGAGTTGGCAGACGGCGCGATTGAAGCCGCAGGCGTGAGGTTTTGAGCACGTTTGTTAACACGGCCGAAACGTTTGCGGATGAAGCCTGTTTTGTTTTTTGCAGCTGCTAGAACCCCAGGATGCCACGGACAGTCTGGGCAGCCGCTGCCGGGCGATCGCGCAGGCCGTTGTGCGCGCCGGGAATCGTTACGAGGGGGCAATCCAAAAGCTCAGCCGCCATCCTCGTACCCGCCTCGCGGGGCGTGCCAATCGAAAGCTCGCCCAAAAGCACGGCGGCCACCGTTTTCGACGCGCGAACGCTATCCCAATCGGGAACGCAGGTCATAGTAATCCCGTATTCGTTCGCCATGAAACTGCGGCCGTTGCGCAGGGCATGTTTGGCTTCTGCCTCGGTTAACTTGGGAGCCTCAGGGTCCGAATCGCCGATGGCGCCCAGGAAGGCCCGTAATGCCCTGGAGACCTTTCCTGCGGCGATCATCTCGAGCAAAACCGGGGCCGCACCCAGACCGGCACCCTCATCCGTCACGGCGGGTTCATGCAGAATCGCACGCGAGATTATGGCGGGGTTTGCACGGAGAAGCTCCAGGGCCACCAACGTACCGGCACTGTGCGCAAGCACGTTTGCCGGAGCGCCAATATGCTCGATAACAGCTTGCAGGTCGGCGGCTTGGGCGGCGAGGTCGTAGCGTCCGTCTGCAGCGTCGCCACTCTCGCCGCAACCGCGGCGGTCGTAGGCAATGACGCGATAGTCGCAGGCGAGCTCGCGGGCGATACCGTCAAAAAAGACACCGTCGACGCAGGCGCCGTGCACGCACACCAAGGCGGGTGCATCGGACGATACAACCGGGCCGGCATACTCGCGGCAGGCGATCGTAGTGCCCGCATTCTCGACCGTAAAATCCATACTGTGTTCCCATCGTCAACGCCCATCCAGTTGCACGTCAGTACGGCTAGATGGACCCGCATTGCCTTACAGCTTGTTAACAGATTAACTGTACCCGACCCAAGGCTTTTCATGGCACGGCATAATGAGCGACGTGAAAAAACGAAACTTGTAAAGCAAGAGCCCGCACCTTGCTTTGGAGCCGATGCTATGCTTAGGCACAATTGTCTTGAGGAGCATATGCCTATGTCTACGTTTTTGAATGCCAGCCCCATCTTTGGACCCGTCCGCAGCCGTCGCCTCGGTCTCTCGCTCGGCGTCAACATGATGCCGGCCAGCGGCAAGATCTGCACGTTCGACTGCATCTACTGCGAAAACGGCCTCAACGCCGAGCGCCCCTGCCACGAGCCGTACAACACAGCTACCGTGGTACTCGACGCGCTCGAGGCAAAGCTGTGCGAGATGGCAGCCGAGGGCGAGCTCCCCGATGTGATCACCTTCGCAGGCAACGGCGAGCCCACCGCCGCACCGGAGTTTCCGCAGGCCATCGCCGGCGCCGTCGCGCTGCGCGACGAGCTTGCCCCAAACACCAAGATTGCCGTGCTTTCCAACGGCACACGCGCCGACCGTCCCCATGTACACGATGCGCTCATGATGGTTGATGACAATATCCTCAAGCTCGATACGGTCGACTTGGCATTTATCCAGCTGCTCGATCAACCCGTCGGCCCGTACGACGTTGAACATCAGATCGAGACGTTCGCAAGCTTTGACGGCCACGTCATTATCCAGACGATCTTTTTGACCGGCGAGTATCAGGGCAAGCTCATCGACAACACCGGCGAGGAATACGTCGGCCCTTGGCTCGCGGCGCTCGAGCGTATTCGCCCGCAGGAGGCGACCATCTACACGGTGGCGCGCGAGACACCGGTCGCCGGCCTTGCCAAAGCAGCGCCCGAGGTGCTCGACGCCATTGCCGCGCGCGTGCGCGCCCTCGGCATCCCCTGCCAGGTGAGCTACTAGCAAAACCACGCAGCAGCTAGCACCCGCCATCCCGCCCCATCAGTTGCGGTGATATAGTTCCTATTTGTGCTGTTAAACCGCTTTAATCGGAACTATATCACCGCAACTTTTATGGACGCATGGGTGGGCTATACTAGCTGCGAATGAAAGGAAGTTAGCCATGTTTGACAACGGACCCGTTCCTGGCCGCAACGACGCCTGCTGGTGCGGCAGCGGCAAAAAATATAAGAAATGCCATAGCGCCTTCGACGAGCGCCTCGAGCGCCTGTGGGAGGAGGGCTGGGAGGTTCTGCCCCGCACGCTCTACAAGACGCCCGCCGATATCGAGGGCATCAAGCGCTCGGCCGCCATCAACGTGGGCGTGCTCGATTACGCAGGCGAACACATCGCCGCGGGCATGACCACCAACCAGATCGACCAGATGATCTACGACTACACCGTCGAGCACGGCGGCACGCCGGCCGACCTCAACTATGAGGGCTACCCCAAGAGCGTTTGCACCTCGATCAACGACGTGGTCTGTCACGGCATCCCCTGCGATACGGACGTGCTGCACGAGGGCGACATCATCAACGTCGACTGCTCCACGATTCTTGACGGCTACTTTAGTGATTCGAGCCGCATGTTCTGCATCGGCGAGGTCTCTGCCGAGCGCCAGCGCCTGGTCGACGTCACCCGCGCCAGCGTGGAGGCGGGTCTGGCTGCCGTCAAGCCGTGGCTGCCGCTGTCCGTGATGGCCGAGGCCGTGCAAAAGACGGTCGAGGACGCCGGCTTTAGTGTGGTACGCGAGTACGGCGGACACGGCATCGGTAAGGAGTTCCACGAGGACCCGTTTGTGGGCTTTACCACCGAGGCACCCGATGTGGACACCATCATGGCTCCGGGCATGGTCTTTACCATCGAGCCCATGGTCAACGCCGGAGCGCCCGACATCAAGATCAGCAAGGGTGACGGCTGGTGCGTGCGCACCAAGGACGGCAGCGATTCGGCCCAGTGCGAGGTACAGCTCGTGGTGACCGAGGACGGCTACGAGCTGCTGAGCTGGTAGCCGTGGATGCGCCGGATGCTGACGGGCACGCTCGTCTTGCATCCGGCGTTTTATTTAAACGTTTTGCCTGATAAAACCTGCCAAAATAAACCTGTCCCTTTTTGGCAGGTCGAGCGGAGAGGACTGCTTGTGAACATCCTGGTTTTGCTGCCCGTCAATGACCGCCATCGCGCAATTCTTGAGTCGAGCGCTCCGGGCGAGGACTTTATCTACACGAGCTCCGACGCCGCCACGCGCGAGCAGATCGCCGATGCCGACGTGATCTTGGGCAACATCGACCCTGGCATGCTCACGGCATGCGAGCATCTCCAGCTGTTACAATTGCAGACCGCCGGCTATGACGACTACTTGGCCGCCGGCACCGTGCCAGCCGACGCTAAGCTTTCCTGCTCGGTGGGCGCCTACGGCCAGGCCGTAAGCGAGCATATGTTTGCCATGGTCCTTTCTATGATGAAGCGCCTGCCCGGCTATCACGACTTGCAGCGCGAGCATCGCTGGGAGGATTTGGGGCCGGTCACCTCGCTCAAGAACGCCAATGTGCTGGTGCTAGGCGCGGGCGATATCGGCGGCCACTTTGCCACGCTCTGCCGCAGCATGGGCGCGCACGTCCGCGGCATCAAGCGCCATCCACTCGTCTACCCCATTGTGTTTGAGGACATGGACGGCATGGACGCCCTCCCCGAGCGCCTGGCCGAGGCTGACATCGTCACGTCCTTTATGCCCAGCACGCCCGAGACGCGCGGTCTGGCGAACGCCGAGTTCTTCGCCGCGATGAAACCGGGCGCCTTCTTTGCCAACGGCGGCCGCGGCGATCTTGTGGTTGCCGACGATTTGGTTGCCGCTCTGGAGTCGGGACATCTCGCCGGCGCCGCGGTCGACGTCACCGACCCCGAACCGCTGCCTGAGACAAGCCCACTGTGGAATGCGCCCAACATGCTCATCACGCCACACGTCTCCGGCTGGTTCCACCTGGCAGCCACGCTCAACAATGTGGTCGACATCGCCGCGGAGAACCTGCGTCACCTGCAAGCCGGCGAAACTTTACGTTGTTGGATCGAACATTAGGGTTCCGCCGTTCTAACGAACGGCGGACCGGTCGACGCTGCGCGCCGCCCAGAGCGACAATTTGTCATTCAAAAGGCAAGGCATGACCAGAAGGTCTATGCCTTGCCTTTTTCATGCCAACTTGTTCGCTCTGGACATCGCTCGCTGACGCTTGCTCAACCTGCGGTGTCATAACAATTCTGTCCAGCTGTTGGCTTTGCGGCATTTGCCCAGATAAAACCTGCATAATAAACCTGTCCCTTTTAGCAGGTTTTAGAGCTCCACGCTTTCGGCACCGTTGATGGTTAGGTTTCGCTCGTAGAAGGCTGTGAGGGCGCGGATGGCGTACATGACGTCGCGCACGCCGCCGGTCTCGTAGCTCGAGTGCATGGCCAGCTGCGGCAGGCCCACGTCCACGGCATGCATGCTCGCCTGCATATTGGACAGATTGCCGAGCGTGGATCCGCCGGCCATATCGCTCTTGTTGGCGAAGGCCTGCGTGGGCACGTCGGCGTCATCGCAAATAGCTTGGAACACCGCGCGGCTAAAGGCATCGGTACAATAGTGCTGGTTGGCTGCCTCCTTGATGACGATACCGCCGTTGAGCACCACCTGGCTGCGGGCGTCGCACTTCTCGGCGTGGTTGGGGTGCACGGCATGCGCGTTGTCGCAGCTCACGAGCATCGATGCGGCAAGGGCGCGATGATACGACTCGTCGTCAAAGCCCAGCGATCCGTTAATGCGGCGCAGCGCGTCGGCCAAGAACGTCGACATGGCGCCCTGCTTGGTCTCGGAGCCAACCTCCTCGTTATCGAAGCAGCAAAAGACCGAGACGTCGTGCGCGTTCTCGGCGCCCAAAAACGCCTGCAGCGAGGTGTAGGCGCAGGCGAGGTCGTCGAGCTTGGGCGTCGAGATGAACTCGTCGGCCCAGCCCCAAATACGTGCATCCTGACGATTGACCAGGAACAGATCGCGGCCCAAAATTTGCTCGGGCTCAACGTCCAACTCGTCGGCGATCAGAGCATCAAAGTCGCCCTGCTTAAGATCACCGGCGCTGATGAGCGGGCAGAGGTCAACGGCGCGGTTGGGCGCAAAGCCCTCGTTAACGCCGCGGTTCATGTGGATGGCAAGGCTCGGGATAATAGCGACCTCGCGCTCGGTGGCAAGCAGGCGGCTCTCAATACGGTCGCCCTCGCGTACCAGCACGCGGCCCGCGAGTGCCAGCGGACGGTCGAACCAGGTGTAGTCGATCATGCCGCCGTAGGCCTCGGTGTTCAGGCGCAGCGTCTCGCCCGCGCCGTCGAGCTCGGGCACGGCCTTAACCTTAAACGTCGGCGAGTCGCTGTGCGACGCCGTCAGCTGAAAATGGTAGTCGCCGGCAACGCCGTCCTCGCCCCACGTAGCAGCCAGGTCCTCGCCCACCTTAAAGGCGATAACGCTCGAGGTGTTGCGCTGCGTGTAATAACGCCCGCCCGGCTCGATGTCCCACGCCGCGTTCTCGGACAGGTAGGTAAAGCCCGCCTCGTCGAGCTCGGCCATAATGGTCGCCGCCGTATGGAACATGCTGGGGCATGCCTCGATAAAGTCGATAAGGTCGTTGGCGGCCTCGATATCATCGGCCGTCACATGCGCGCGCTCGGGCGTTTCCTGATCCGTCATGCTCTCCCCTTTCGCTGGGTTGATGGTCCCTTCCAGCATACCCCGCCGCGCCAGCGCTGCACTCTTCATTCCGTGTTTAATCCCGCACCGTTCACCAAGTTGAGCCATCATGCCCGTGCACCTTTTGCGACAATTACGCTAACAGGACGAGAGGAGCCGCCATGAAGCCACGTAGTATCGTTACCGCCGCTGTTTGCGGCATTGCCGGGGCTGCCGTCGGCCTTGCCGCTGCCACCGGTATCGTTTATCACAAGCAAATCAAGTCCGCCGCGTCGCTCAAACGCTTGACTGGCTACGCGGATAGCTATGACCTGTACGCAATCGACATCGCCTACGACTACAATCTTGATCGCATCATCGCCGCTGGCGTGCGCGACGACCAGGCCTACATCGATGCCGTGGTGGCGCAGGTGCTGCCCGGTGTGCCGGTACATGTCCAGGCGCCCCAGTTTGCCTGCAGCGCTTTTGTCGCCGTAGATGCCGAAGGCCGCGTGCGCACCGGTCGCAATTACGACTTTAAGGACGACACCTCGTCGCTGCTGGTGCGCAATCACCCACGCGGCGGCTATGCCTCCATCGGGTTTGCCGCCCTTAACAACCTGGGCGATAACACTCCGCTTGACTCCGTCGGCGGACGCGCCGCCGCACTCATGGGCCCGTTTGCCCAGCTCGACGGTGTTAACGAATGCGGCGTGTCCATTGCCGTACTCACTCTGGATTCCAAGCCCTGTGACCAGGACACGCAACGCCCCGTCATCAATACCTCGCTCGCCATCCGTCTGGTGCTCGACCGTGCCGCCACCACGCAAGAAGCTGTCGACCTGCTTTCCGCCTACGACATGCACGCCATGGCAGGACGCGATTACCACTTCTTTATCAACGACGCCGCCAGTGACGCGCGCGTAGTAGAGTGGGATCCGCGCGATCCGAACCGTGCTTTCAAAGCGACTCCTGTACGCCAGGTTACGAACTTCTACGCTTGCTATGGCGACGAAGTGCTGCCCAACCAAAAGAATGACGAGCTGGGCCATGGTAAAGAGCGCGCCGTCGCAATCGCCGATGTCCTCGACGCCCATGCCGGTGCCCAAGATGAATCAGTCGCGTGGAAAGCCCTACGCGCCGCGGCGCAGGAACCCAATCCGGAAGACATCACCAGCAATACGCAATGGTCGGTCGTCTTTGACAACACCGAGCCCGCTGCCGCCATCACGCTGCGCCGTCATTGGGGCGACGTCGACGCCTTCGCGCTGTAAGGAGCTGGCACCGTCGTCCTTACGCTCGCCTGACGTTGCTTACATTTCTATACATTTGAGCTAACACGTTTTACCCCCGTATCAACAGTGTGCGGGGGTAAACTTATGCGCATGTTATAACTTGCCCGGAAGGATTCATCATGCTTAGGATCGGTCTTCTTACCAGTGGCGGCGACTGCCAAGCGCTCAACGCCACCATGCGTGGCATCGTCAAAACGCTCATGACCAATAGTGCAGAACCCATCGAGATCTACGGTTTCGAGGACGGCTACCAGGGCCTTATCTACAGCAGGTTCCGCGTCATGACGCCCGCCGATTTTAGCGGCATCCTCACCCGCGGCGGCACCATCCTGGGCACGAGCCGTACGCCGTTCAAGCGTCTGGACATTCCCGAGGCCGATGGCGTCGAGAAGGTGCCCGCGATGGTCCATACCTATCACAAGCTGCAGCTCGACTGCCTGTTTATGCTGGGCGGCAACGGCTCCACCAAGACCGCCAACCGCCTGCGCGAGGAGGGCCTCAACGTTATCGCCCTGCCCAAGACCATCGATAACGACACCTGGGGCACCGAGATGACGTTTGGCTTTACGAGCGCCATCGACGTCGCCACCAAGTGCATCGACGACATCCACACCACCGCCTCGAGCCACGGCCGCGTGTTCGTCATCGAGATCATGGGCCACAAGGTCGGTTGGATTCCGCTGTACGCCGGCGTCGCGGGCGGTGCGGACGTCATCCTGATTCCCGAGATCCCCTACGACATGGATCAGGTCATCAAGACCATCGAGCACCGCATGGAGACCGGTAGCCGCTTCACCATCGTGGCCGTCGCCGAGGGCGCCATCTCCAAGGAGGACGCGGCGCTGCCCAAGAAGGAGTACAAGAAGAAGCTCGCCGAGCGCACGAGCCCGTCGATTGTTTACGACATCGCCAAGGAAATCGAGGCCAAGACCGGTCGCGAGACCCGCGTCGCTATCCCCGGCCACACGCAGCGCGGCGGCCAGCCCGACGCTCAGGACCGCATCTTTGTGACCCAGTGCGGCGTCGAGGCCGCGCTTGGCTGCCTGCGCGGCGAGTTTGGCTACATGATCGCCCTGCGCGACGGCAAGATGTGCCACATGCCGCTCGAGGATGTCGCCGGCAAGCTCAAGTATGTCGACCCCCAGAGCGATCTGGTGCGCGAGGCCAAGGCGCTGGGCATCAGCTTCGGCGACGAATAGCCTCGGCCGGAACTGCTCTCATCGGAGGCCTCAGGGCTTACTTCCCAAATCGTCCTCGGACATGTCAGGACCCCGCCGTGCGCTTCGCGCGGCGGGGTCCTTCCGTCCTGCGGAAAGATTCGGGAGGTAAGCCCTGAGGCCTCCTGCGGTAACTAGGGAGGCCGAGGCTATTCGTCTTCTTGCTGCGGGTGCGTGGGCTGAGATTTTGGGATGTTGCAGGCTCTTAGCTGAGAGTAGCACTGACATTTGTCACGAAATTGCTGGTCATGATGGTCGCTACCGGTAGTTGCGGTAGGGTTGGGGCAGATTCTAACTAGAGATGGTGGTCGCTACCGGTTGTTCTCGGCATACTCGGCTCATTCGATTCGACCATCAAACGAAAGGAACCACCATGGATCTTGCGATGGCGCAGCGCCTCGTCGATCGCCGCAAAGCTGCCGGGCTTTCTCAGGAGGCGCTTGCCGCCCAGCTGGGTGTGAGTCGCCAGGCTGTCAGTAAATGGGAGCGCAGCGAATCCTCGCCCGATACCGATAACCTTATTGCGCTCGCCGCGCTGTATGGTGTGTCGCTGGATGAGTTGTTGTATGGGGAAGCGGCTAGCGATGCCGATAGCTCAGAGGACGGCAGCACCGAAACGGTGGATGAGGCTAAAGAGGCCGAAGATTCCGCCGAGCACGCCGATTGCGGCGACAAACCACTTGTCGATATTTCCCTCGCGCGCGGCATCCACGTCATTGATCCCAATAAAGGCGAAGAAGTCCATGTTGGCTGGAACGGCATCCATGTGACCAACGAGCGCAAGGGCGAAGAGGTGCATGTGGGGCCGGACGGCGTGCATGTCGATACGCTTGAGGACGATGGACATAGCGTGCATACCAATGACGACGGCACCGTCACCATCGACGGCGAGACGTTCTCCAGCTGGAAGGAAGCACATGACAAGCTCGACCATCATGGCAAGCATTTCCACACCAAGGTCGGACGTGCATGGAACAAATTCCCCTTCCCCGCGCTTGTCGCCCTCGCCTATCTGGTGCTCGGCATTGTCTACGGCACATGGGCTACGGGACTCTTCCTCGTCTTTTTGATTCCCGTCTATTACGCGCTTGGCGACTTTATCGACCAACGCCACTTATCTAAGCTGATCGATGTCGTCTATTCGGTCAGTGCCGAGGCATGGTTCCTCTACATGTGGCTCTGCCTGGGACAACCCCATCCCGCCTGGGTAATTCTCATCACCATCCCGGTCGTAAAAGCACTCATGCGTTGGTGCCGTAAACGATGGAAGCATCGCGAACGAGCCTAAACCATCCCAGCCCGACGGCAGCACCCAACTAGTACCCCCCCCCCCGCCCCTCCCTCCTAAGTTGCGGTGATATAGTTCCGGTTTTAGCCTTGAGTAGTCGAATTTAGGAACTATTCCACCGCAACTTACGAATGATCGGAGCGGCTACAGCACAAGCGTCGGCGTTCGTTTGATGGTCCGCCACGAAAAGGAGCCATCTACTACGTTTAACTCGATGGGGCCAACCATGACCGCATTTTTCGAAAAGCGACAGGCCTTCTACCTGCGGTTTTATTTTTCGTTTTCCCGGCATGGTTGAGGGTATCCAATTAAACGTAGTAGATAGGCCCATTTTGTGGCATACGGCCCATTCAAGCCCAATCTCGAAGGCTAAAGAGAGCCTCTCATCCACGCTTGCGAGCGAAAACCAAATAGAATGAAAGGCAAATGGAAAGCCCGTTTGACGAGCGGAGGACATATGCGGGACGTAGCCGAAAGCGACTGGAAGCTGTTTAAGAAAATGCTTCCTCAATGGCAAGAACGTTATATGGAAAAGCTCATCGGCCAGTACGTTGAGATGCTGAACGGCGACAGTGAAGCGTCCAGTAGATTTTGGGCACTAGAAGAGCGCCTCAATAGAGACAAGCTGTCCTCAGGTGTAATTGCAAACGACATTCGCCGCAGCACAATGCACCGCGAGATAGCCAATTTGCTTATCGACAGCGTGATCGCCCTCGACGACCTTGACGGTTTTACCGAGGACATTAAGAGCTATGCGCAACACTGGATTGGCCAGTAAGAGCACCGAACGACAAACATCCCCAGCAAAACGGGGCAAACGCCGGACCACCTAATGGTTGTCCGGCGTTTGCCCCGATAAAACCTGCCAAAATAAACCTGTCCCTTTTTGGCAGGTTACTCGGCGCTCTTGAGGGCGCCGACCATGTCGATCTTATTGAGGGTACGGTTGGTGGCGAGGTTGACGATAAACGTAAAGCCGAAGGAAAGCACCACGGCAAGCACGTAGCTCAGCGGCTGTACTTCGACGTCAAAGTACAGCGACGGCATCTGCAGGATGTACGTAAAGCTCTCGGCAAGCAGGCCACCCAGCGGCACGCCCAGTGCGGTGCCAATCGCCGTGAGGATCAACGTCTCCTTGTTGACGTAATGGTGTACCTCGCCACGGCGGAAGCCCAGCACCTTGATGGTCGCCAGCTCGCGCTCGCGCTCGGAGATATTCGTGTTGGACAACGTAAACACCACCACAAACGACAGGCACGCCGCCATAAAGGTCACGAGCACCACGACGGAATTGATGATAGTGAAGTTCGCCTCGTAGTTCTGCCAATGTTCGGCCGTGCTCGAGATGGTGAGCCAACCGTCACTCTTAAGATTCTTGCTAAACGCAATCTGGTCGGCCGACGAGCCCTTAAGCAGCACAAAGATGCCGTTAAGACGCGCGCTTCGGCCGAACGCGCGCTCATAGGTGCCCTGCGTCATATAGAGCGTGTTGCCCAAATAGTTGAGCGAGATGTCGCTGACTTTGACCTTGGCGACGTTGAGCGACGAATCCTGGACCTGCGCCGTGTCGCCCGGCTGAATCCCAAGAACCAGCTGTGAACTCTTGCTCAGATACACGTCTCCGTCACGCAAAGACAGTGGCTCTTTGGACTCATCCTCGAGACGCGCGTAGTCGTCCAGGTCGTTCGTGCGGTCATCGGGCACCACGATCAGCTGCACGGTCTCGCTCTTGCCGCCAAATGTAAAGGTGACGTTGTCGGTCATAATCGGCAGCGTCGAAGACACCGTCACGTTAGAATCCTTAGCCGCGCTGCGCTCATCCAATGCCGCGCACGTCTGCGAAAAATCGTCGGGATTGGCAACCGCCAGCAAGTCATAGCGCGTGATATGCCCATACTGCTTGGGCGAAAGCGCAACCGACGTGTCGCGAATACCCATACCGCAGATCACAAGCGCGGTGCAACCCGCGATACCGAAGATGGTCATAAAGGCGCGCTTTTTGTAGCGAAACAGGTTACGTGCTGCCACCTTGTTCAAAAAGCCCATGCGGCGCCAGATAAAGCCGATGCGCTCGAGCAAGATACGCGAGCCGGCGCGCGGGGCCTTGGGGCGCATGAGCGAGGCCGGAGTCTCGGCCATCTCGTGGCGGCAGGCGATAATCGTGGCGCCCACCACGCCCACGGCAAACAGCGCCACCGAGACGATCGAGGACACGATGTCGTACGAAAGCAACATCTGGGGCAGCGAGTACATGTCGTCGAACACCGTAAACAAGAACAGCGGCAGGCCCACAAATCCGATGATGTTGCCGAGCACGCCGCCGATCAGACAAGCCCACAGCGCATAGTCCACGTATTTGGACAGGATGCGTCCGCGCGAATAGCCGAGCGCCTTATACAGGCCGATGAGCGTGCGCTCCTCCTCGACCATACGCGTGGCGGTGGTAAGGCTGATGAGCACGGCGACGATAAAGAAGATAAACGGGAACACCGTGGCGATGGCCTCAATTGACGAGCTATCGCTCTCGACGCTCGAGTAGCTTGCGATATTGCCGCGGTCCTGGATGTACCAGGTGCATTCGCCCAGGTCGGAAAGCTCGGCGCGGGCATCGGCAAAATGCTGGTCGGCGGCGGCGCGGCGCTGGTCCAACTCGGCCTGAGCCTGGACGCGCTCCTCGCTGCCCTCGGCCATACGGTCGATGTTGCCCTGTTCAATCCCAAAGAGCATATTCGCCTGGCGCTCGGCCGCATCTAAGCTTGCCGGCGTGTCGACCGTCAGCTCCTGAGCGCGCGCCTTCTCACGCTCCTCGCGGATCTTCTCGATATTGCCCTTGACCTCGTTGATCTTTGTCGTGTAGGCATCCGAATAGGAGTTGAGGCTCTTGGCTCCCTTGACGATCACGTGGACCGAGGAGTAGGAAGAAGATGTCGCGGCGTCCTCGTTCACATAGAACTTATAGTCCGCAGCCGAAGCAGCGCGAAAGGCGTTGACTGTCGAGTCGGAGCTCACGTCGGTGGGATCGAGGACCTCGGCCGTAATGGTGTAATCGCCCGCGGCAAACTGGTCCTTGGCGCTTTGGTTCGACGAGCTCGCGTCATTGGCAGCAAAACTCACCGTATCGCCGAGCTTTTTGCCCGAAGCCTTCAGGAACTTCGAAGTCACCGCGACCTCATCGGCACTCTCGGGCAAATCGCCGTTCACCAGCACCGGCTGATCGATATTCTCCTTGGAGAGACTTTGCACGACCACGCGCTCGCGCGTTGTGCCCACGGCGGTGTAGGCGGTCTCGGTGTAGATACCCTCGGCCGTCTCGACGCCGTCGACCTCTTGGATAGCCGCAAGATCGTCGCGCGTAAGGCCATAGGTCGACTGCACGTTAATGTCATAGACATTCTGCTGGTCAAAATAGGCGTCGACCGAATCGCGCAGGTCCTCGCAGCCCGCCTTAAGGCCGCACATCACGCTCACGCCAAGCGCGGTGATGACCACGATAGATAAGAAGCGCTTAAGACTGCCGCGGATTGTGCGGTAGATGCCGCGGCGAAAAACCGTCGGCACCATATCGTTTGAACTTTGGGCGGTGCGATAGGTCGTAAAATCCTGCTCGTGCTCCATGTTCCGCGCGTCGCGGCGTTGGCTGTTTTGGCGGTCCTGGTCCATGGGCGCTACCACTCGATCGTCTCGATAGGCACGGGATTTTGCTGGACCGTCTCGCTCTCCACGCGACCACTCTTAAAGCGGATCAGGCGATCGGCCATGGGCGCGAGCGCGGAGTTGTGCGTGATGATGATGACCGTAATGCCCTGCTTGCGGCAGGTATCCTGCAGCAGCTGCAAGATCTGCTTGCCGGTTTTATAGTCGAGCGCGCCCGTGGGCTCGTCGCATAAAAGAAGCTTGGGGTTCTTGGCCAGTGCGCGGGCAATGGACACGCGCTGCTGCTCGCCGCCCGAAAGCTGCGCGGGGAAGTTGGCGAGGCGCTCGCCCAGGCCAACCTGGCGAAGCGTCTGTTCGGCATCGAGCGAATCGGGGCAGATCTGAGCTGCAAGCTCAACGTTTTCGAGCGCCGTCAGGTTGGGAACCAGATTGTAGAACTGAAAGACAAAGCCGACGTCGGCGCGGCGGTACTCCACAAGCTGCGCCTCGTTGGCAGAGCTCACGTCGCGCCCGTCCACTGTCACGGAGCCGGAGGTTACCGTATCCATGCCGCCTAGGATGTTGAGCGCCGTAGTCTTGCCGGCGCCCGAAGCGCCCAGGATAATGGCGAGCTCACCGCGCTCAACGGTAAAGCTCGCGCCGTCGAGCGCATGGATGCGGGCATCGCCCTCGCCGTATGCTTTGATGACGTCTTTGAATTCGATATAGGCCATCGATCGGTTCCCATCTGGTCGGATAACTCTTTAGTATTACCCATTTCACGCCGACCAAAAAGGGACAGGTTCATTTTGGCAGGTTTTATATGGGGAAACGACAGCCATAGATGAGACGCCGGGGAGGCAGAGAAATCATCGACGGGGTCAGGCCGACCGCCAAACACAACGCACGCATCTCTATCTGTCAGCCGAATCATTCGAACAGCTGTTCGTTTCTATGATATGATTCCACTATCTAAGTAGGCCAATACGCAGAAAGGCGGCCAACATGGCGTTCGACTTTAAGAAGGAATGCAAGGAGCTCTACAAACCTGCAAGCAAGCCGAGTATCGTAACTGTCCCGCCTATGAGCTACGTTGCCGTTCGCGGAAAGGGCGACCCAAATACCGAAGGTGGCGAGTATCAAAACGCCCTGCCACTGCTTTACGGCATCGCCTATACCGTCAAGATGTCGAAGAAAGGCTCAAGGAGTATCGAGGGCTATTTCGACTTTGTAGTACCGCCGCTCGAGGGATTCTGGTGGCAAGACTCCCCGATCGGCGACATCGATTATGTACGCAAGGACGATTTCAACTTTATCTCGTGCATCCGCCTGCCCGATTTCGTCACCCGAGATGACTTTGACTGGGCGGTCGCGGAAGCCACGACCAAAAAGAAACTGGACTTTTCCGCCGTCGAACTGCTTAAAGTTGACGAGGGTCTCTGCGTTCAATGCATGCACACCGGGCCCTACGACAACGAACCGGCGACCGTAAACGCTATGCATGAATACACGACCGAGCAGGGCTATGTCCCCGACTTCTCAGATACCCGTTTACATCACGAAATCTATCTCTCCGATCCACGCAAGTGTGCGCCGGAGAAACTTAAGACTGTGGTTCGTCATCCTATCAAGCGCGCTGAATAGCGTGGAGCGTCATTTCACGCGCTAGGTTTTAAGCCAGCCAACCAGCCGCCTCCTAGGCTGTCAAGCAATTATCTTGACGCGGCCCGTCGCATCTTATAAGTTTGTTTTGCTAAAGCTGGAAAGCCTCTCAACGATGCGCAACTCCAGCTCTTTTTCTATCAAGAGGCTTAAATGAAATACCGGAAGTCGCGGATATCCATCAACGAACAAATAGCACTATTGACAGAATACAGGGGTCTTAAGTGCTCTGATCAAAGCGAACTCGAGCGAGCTTTGGTCGAAGTCGGCCACTACAGACTGTCGGCCTACTGGTTTCCCTACAAAACCAAATGCAAGTCCGGGATTACCATCTTTCGCGAAGGCACAACATTCGAAACCATCATCTACACGTATGAATTTGACCGAGCCCTCCGGCAGTTAATGTTTGATGCGGTCGGCAGAATTGAGATCTACCTCAAAAGCAGCATTGCCTATCTTGCCTCTGAGGAACGCGGGCCTTTCTGTTACCCAGATGTCGCCATAACGAGGCTCAACTCGGCATGTCCATCGCGCTTTGCGCCGCGCTGGGCTACGCAGCCGTCTTTGGCAGCGCCACCAATACGCTGCTCGCACCCATCCTGATTGGCTGCGAAGTCTTCGGTTTCGGTAATCTGCCGGCATTCTTCATCGTCTGCGTCGCGGCTTACCTGTTCAACATGGATAAGTCGATCTATGCCCTGCAGAAGCGGGCGTAGAAAGATGTCCAAGCAAGTGGTCTCAACCGGAAACGGCATCCCACTCTAAGGCTGTATTCCGGGACACAGTTTCCGTTTGGGACGCCATTCGGAAAGCGCATCCCGTTCTTTCACGGCGTCTTGGCTATGCAAAGTGCTCGAACGTTATTCCTCGTACGCGCCCTCGAGCCGAAGCAGCCACTCCTTGCGGTCAAGCCCGCCGGCATATCCGTTAAGCGAGCCGTCGGCGGCAACCACGCGATGGCACGGCACAATGATCGAAATAGGATTCCGCGCGACCGCGGCCCCCACGGCACGGGGAGACACAACAGGTGCTTCGTTTCCCGGTACACGATGTCGAGCCGCAACACGCTGGGCGATCTCACCATACGTAGCGACCTCGCCACGCGGGATAGAAAGCAGCTCAAACCAAACCTCACGCTGAAACGTCGTGCCAATCATATGCAACGGCGGCGTAAACCGAGGCTCCTGCCCCGCAAAATAAGCATTCAGCCAAGCCCAAGAACGCTCAAGCACCGAAGAAGCCGCGCCATTTGCCGGACTCACCGAAGACATCCCACCGGTACCAGAAACCGCATCGGCACCTACGACATACTCCGCATCCTCTTTGAGCAGCGTGGAGCCAAAGTGCTCCTGCCCCTCAAACCAAAGCCCCGTCAGACCGCGGCCATCAGCGGCAAGCAAGATTTCGCCCAAAGGCGAAGCAAACGTCGTCGTGACCACCAGCGGCTCCTTTCAAAACTCCGCAACATAATACCGCGAATTGTGCAGACAACCCCGCAGATACGTTCGGACAGACTTGATTGTCCAAGGGAGGGCATTTTCCCTCTCGATATCGGCCGATACCGAGTCGCAACGCCCAAAACGATGTCCGGCAAAAACGAAGGTGAATGGTTTTCCGAGAAGTGAACGAGTAAAACTAGGGCCCCGAAGCATCCGCATTTTTTGATTGCAAAACAGCAGGATTCATGCGATAAAACCGCAGGAAATGGCGGCCAAAATATGCCGATGCTTCAAGGGCCCAAAATAGGTCGTTCACTTCGCGGAAAACCATTCACCTTCGATTCGCACCAACCCCAAAGTCACCTAAAGCAGCAAGCGCGAAGCGCCGCAGCTGCCGCACGACCCCAAAGTCACCCCAGGCAGCAGGCGCAGCGCGCCGCAGCTGCCG
>URCS01000029.1 GCA_900546455.1 uncultured Collinsella sp.
TGACGCCCGCTCCGGCTCCGACGCCTTCCGCACCGAGCCAGTCCGTTGACGGTGGTACCGTTGTTTCGCGCGCCTACAGCAAGCTCGGTTATGCTTATTCTTGGGGCGGTATTGGACCGAACAGCTTTGACTGCTCCGGCTTTGTGAGCTATTGCCTCACCGGCCGTTATTGCCGCCTTGGCACCACGGGTACCTTCATGGGCTGGACCCGCGTGTCCGATCCCCAGCCTGGTGACGTCGTGGTTAACTCTTACCACACCGGCATCTACATTGGTAACGGCCAGATGATCCATGCTTCCGACTACAAGACGGGCGTCATCATCAGCTCCGTTGCCGCTGGCATGAACAACAATTACATTTTCGTTCGCTACTAATTTGGTACTACAGCGAACGAACGTGGGCCTCGCGATCTTGAATCACGAGGCCCATTCTTTTTGCCCCTACCGTTTGCCATAAGATCAGGACGGCTATCTAGTATTCAAAACTAGATAGCCGTCCAAACAATCAAAAAGATGGCTATAATTGTTGGGGAACAATTAGAAAGGACCCTCAATGAGCTGGGCACTCATCTCCGATTCGAGCTGCAATCTTCGCGATTGGCAACCAACCGCACCTCATACCACCTTTGCATTTGCACCCCTTAAGATCCGAGTGGGGGAGCGTGAATTCGTTGACGACCTCTCGCTCGATGTTCACGAGCTTAATGTTGCCATTCAATCGGAAGCCGGCGCATCATCGAGCGCCTGCCCAAGCGTAGGGGAGTGGGCTGAGCTCTTTAAGCTCGCTGACAAGACGATTTGCATGCCCATCTCCGAGGGCGTCTCGGGTAGCTACAATGCCGCGGCCACCGCGCGTGACATGGTGCTTGCCGAGGAGCCGGATCGTCAGATTCATTTGGTTAACTCGCGAGCCGCAGGTGGCAAAATGGATCTGATCTTCCTACTGTTCGACCGCTATCTTGCAAGCAACCCGGATACCTCCTTTGAGGACGCCTGTGCCTACTTCGATAGCTTGGAGCAGAACAGCAAGACTCTCTTTAGTTTGTGCAATTATGAAAACCTTGCGAAGGCCGGACGTATCCCTAAGGCGGCCGGAGTTATTGCCAACAAGCTTAATATCCGCATTTTAGGCACGGCGAGCGAAGCGGGCGAAATTGAACTCGTTGGGCATACGCGCGGCGAAAAGAAGATGTTCACCAAGATTATTAACACCATGGAGGCCGAGGGCTTTACTGGCGGCGAGGTCATCATCGATCACGTTGAGAACGAAGCTGGAGCCCAGGCGCTTGCCGACCGCATTGTGGAGCACTGGCCAGGCTCCAAGACTATCATCATGCCCTGTAACGGGCTAGATTCCTATTACGCCGAGATGCACGGCCTCATCATCGGCTACGGCATGGGTGTGGCTTCGGGTCGATAACGTTCAACCAAGCAAAAACACGGGCGGGACAAAGTGACAGATGGCTCTTTGTCCCGCCCGTTTTATACATTGACTAGCTATTAAACCCATTGAACTTGAGGTAACTCATCAGGTACGCCTTCGAAACGAAGGACGACACCGCACTGCGTACGAGCAATGACTCACGCGTAACCTGATGTGCGGTATCGGGCACGGGAGTCTGCTCGACGGAAAACGCCGCTCGAATCGATGCCTCAAGTTCATCGACAACATAATCGAAAGCCGTCGGAGCGTCGTAGCTCAAGCGCTGAATATTAAAAAGCGCCTGAACCGCAGCGATGGGCAGCACCTGCTTAAAGATACAAATGGCGATGAGACGCGCAATCTGCTCACGGCCATACTGCTTTTTAACCGGAGCAGGGACGAGGCCGACCTTCACGTAGTTATTGATCATCGAAGGCGTGATAACGGGCTGCTCTACACAAATCGAAAGCGGCTCCATCCACAGCGCAACATATTCAATAACCTGATCGCGATAGAGCGTTACGTTGGGCAGCTGATCATAGCGTGGCAGGCTCAACGCGTTGAGTTTACCCACCATATCGGACTGAATAAATGCATCCGGCAGCACCGTCGGCTGAATATCCTCCGGCTTAATGCTGACCGATGTATCGGACATCGGGATAACATGTTTGACGTGGTTCATAAAGGGCCTCCGTTCGTTTTATATATTGTATTCTAGGTTATCTAGTTTTGCATATCACATAGCCGCTAAGTAAAAGTGGTTGGACAGCACATTGAAGCACCGTTCAACCACTTTGTTTAAAGATAGCAACCTTACATAAGATATATTATCGTACTTATCCGCGTAGGAAAGCGTATGCGTTGGTTGCCGCTATGGCTCCGTCCGAAACGGCGGTCACAACCTGGCGTAAACGCTTGGAACGGATATCGCCGGCTGCGAATAAGCCGGGCGTATGGGTAGCCATCGAATCGTCGGTAAGGATGCCGCCGTCGGGAGCCAGATCGACGAGATGCTCAACAAGTTCGGTATGTGGCTGCGTCCCCGTAAAGACAAAAATGCCAAATGAGCCAGGTTCAAAGGACTCAGCGTGCATTTCACCAGTCGCATTGTCCTTGAACGTAATTGTCGTGGGCATCGCTTCGCCAGAAAGCTCAACAATACTAGTTTGGTACCTAACTGAAATATTGTCCTTAGCGAGCACTTTATTCACAACGCCCTCGGGTGCACGGAACTGATCGCGACGCAGCACAATGGTCACGCTGCTGGCAATGTCGGACAGGAACAGCGCCTCCTCGCATGCCGAATTGCCGCCTCCGACAACAAAGACCTGCTTGCCACGGAAGAACATGCCGTCACACGTCGCGCAGTACGAAACGCCACGACCGCGATACGTGTCCTCGCCAACAAAACCCGCAGGACGCGGCGTGGCGCCCATGCACGCAATAACGCTCTTGGCTGCTGTATCGCCCATATCATGATGGATGGTAAATTGTGCCGCATCGGCATCGTAATCGACGCCTGTCACCATACTCCATTCAACCTGAGCCCCCAGGCCTTCAGCATGCTGTTGAAACCGCTCACCAAGTTCGGCACCGCTCAGTAGCGGAATGCCAGGATAATTCTCGATCTCGTTGGACGTGGCGATCTGTCCGCCAGACATGCCCTGCTCAAGGACAGTCGTCGTCAGGTTGGCACGCGCCGCATAAATGGCGGCAGCATAGCCCGCGGGGCCGCCGCCGATAATCGCAACATCGATTGTCTGATCGGTAGTCATGAAGAGTCCTCTCGTCGAAACGTTGTCGTTCTTTGCGCTCATACCCAAATTTACGTGAACGTGACACTCATGCACTACAATGATAAATCCGTGTTACAACGTCGAAGGGGAGTTATCGATGGATCAGACGCAGACGAGCGACGATGCTCCCCTGCTCACGAACAGCGCTCCCCAATCGGAGCAAACCACGCTCTTGGCTCAGCAAAAACCCCTCGTGACCATCGTGCACGCCTCGGTCGGCTCGGGCCACAAGGCCGCCGCAAATGCGATTGCGCAGGCATTCGACCTCATCCGCGGCACCAATGGCATCCCCGAGGATGTTGAGATTGAAGTGCTCGATATCCTTGATTTTGGACGCATTAAATTCGACGGCAATAAGACCGCGGCTTCTTTTACGGGAGCCACTCGCCCCATTTACGACCTGACCTGGCGATATACGCTTACGGGGCATCTTCTCTGGGGTGGCGGCACGGCATGGTCGCGAATTATGTTCCCCGCCTTCAACGAATATATTCGTAGTCGAAGGCCCATAGCCGTGGTCGCAACGCACATCACGGCAGCCAATGTTGCCGTTGGCGCCCGCGTAATTACGGGTATCGATTATCCGGTCATCTGCGTACCGACCGACTACGAAGTCGAGGGCTGGTGGCCCCACAAGGACACCGATCTATTCTGTGTTGCCAACGAATTCATGGCTGAAACGCTGCGTCCGCGCAAGGTGCCCGAGGCAAAGATTCGCATTACCGGCATCCCTATTCGCGCCGGATTCGACACGAATTACGATCGCGAGGAAGAGCTAACCAAGTTCAACCTCCCCACCGACAAGACCGTCGTGCTGGTAATGGCCGGCGCCAGCTTGCCCCAGCCTTACGTCCGCTTTCGCGCGGCGATGGACCACACACTCCCCTTCCTGCGCAGCTTCGAAGACATGCACTTTGTCTTTTTGCCCGGCAAAGACGTGGAGTATGCCACCCGGCTGAAGACGCTCTTCGATGCCATGAAGCTCGAGAACGTCACGGTGTTGGACTATGTCGACGACATGGCAGCCCTCATGCACGGCTGCGACTTGGCAATCCTCAAATCGGGCGGACTCACGGTCACCGAGTGCTTATGCGCACATCTGCCAATGATCCTGCTGGGCAAGTCCTATGGCCAGGAAAAGGCCAATACCACCATGCTCACCGGCATGGGCGCCAGCATGCATGTCACCACCGCACGAGAGCTCATCGTAACGTTGCGTCATCTCCACGATCATCCTGAGTCGCTCAAGGCACTGCTCATCAACGGCGAAGTACTACGCCGCCCCCACGCAGCCGAAGACATAGCCATCGCAACCATGGAGCTCGTAGGAAAACCTCAAAAACGAAAACGAGCCTTCTGCCGCTTCTACTGGGGCGAAAAACCCGCGCACATCCGCTAGCGTCTTAATGTCCGCTTGCCTGTGGGAGGCCCCTATATATTATCCAGTGCTCAATCATTCTCGCTTCGCAGGGCGCACTAATCCCTCCCGTCCGGGGCTCACCCATATCATTCCATGCTCAAACATTCTCGCTTCGCTGCGCTCGCTGCGAAACTGCGCGTGGAACGATATGGGTGAGCCCCGGACGGGAGGCTTCTTGCTTGAAAACAAATTGAAATCCAACTAGTAAGCCGGTGCGACAAAGGAGAAATCCCCTTGTCGCACCGGCTTACCAATTGATTAATGCTAACGGTTACCAGCGAAGATACACGGTAGTTGCAAGCATGCAAACGTAGCTCACCCGTGGGAGGTCCCTATATATCGTTCCACGCGCAGTTTCGCAGCGCAGCGAGAATGTTTGAGCATGGAATGATATATAGGGACCTCCCACGGGTGAGCGGACATTACAATACGCCGCTGGAGCCGAAGCCTCCGTTGCCTCGGTCGGTTTCGTCTAGTTCTTCTACTTCTATGAGGTTGACCGTGGGGACTTCTTGGATGACGAGCTGGGCGATGCGGTCGCCTTTGTTGATTTGGATGTTGTTCGTGGGGTCTAGGTTGACGAGGATGACTTTGAGCTCTCCTCGGTAGTGGGCGTCGATGAGGCCAGGAGTGTTGACTATGGACAGGCCTTGCTTAATAGCCAGGCCGCTGCGGGGCTGGACGAAGCCGGCGTAGCCGTCGGGCAGAGCGACAGCTAGGCCCGTGGAGACCAGGCGACGCTCAAAAGGCTTGAGGGTGCAATCCTCGTTGGCTCGGAGGTCAAGACCGGCATCCGTGGGATGGGCGTATTTGGGAAGCTCGACGGTTGGGTCGAGACGCTTAATGTTAACGGTAATGTTGGACATGAAATCACCTTAGCTTGTCGAGCTCTTGCAGAAACTCATCGACATCTTTGAAATCGCGATAGACCGAGGCAAAGCGGATGTAGGCCACTTTATCGATCTTGGCCAACCGCTTAAGAACCATATCGCCCAGCTCATGGGACGTAACAGCCGTGAGCGTACGGGAGCGAAGCTCAACCTCAATATCGTCAATGATCTCGTTGAGCTTTTTAGTGTCGATATCTCGTTTGATCGTGGCGCGCATCAAACCGACCAGCAGCTTATTGCGATCGAACCGTTGCTTGGATCCGTCTGACTTAATGACCTCGATAGGGTCTTCACAACGCTCAAATGTCGTAAAGCGATAATTGCATGAGCAGCATTCGCGACGGCGCTTGATGGTGTTATTTGATTCCTGCATGCGGGAATCAACGACGCGGGTATGTGCCTTGCCGCATTTGGGACAGCGCATGGTACCTCCTCTAAAACGATTACAAGGGTACCATGCGACGGTACTTAAATCTTAGGAACGTGCGGGAACTTTAAGATGCGCACCGGCATCGAGCGAGCCATGCTCCAGGTGATTGACGTTGCGGATCATATCAGAGGTCTCCTGCGTGGAAAGACCCTCAATCGGATGCTCCTGGGCTAGCGACCACAAGGAATCGCCAGACTGAACACGGACGGTCTCGTAGGTAACGTTGGATGCCGACTCGGCATATGCGGCGTGACGAGCGCTGAAGATCGAGGTGGCAAGTACAAAGAAGAGCGTGAGCGCAACGGCCAGGGCGACAATCGTCGAAGCCTTTAGGGCAACGGGGGCCGAAGTCGTGGCGACGCACTGGTTGCGGACGGGCTTGCCAGGCAGTGTTTGGAAACCAGATCGGCCGCCTTTAACAACCGTGAAAGCCGGCGCCGCAGGCGTCTCGAGCTTAAGGGCGAGGTTTCCCTGGACCATATTCGTTGCGTTCATCATGTTCTCCTCTCGCGTGTTTTGCTGAGAACAGTTTTATCAAGCCGCGCGGACAAAAATGTCTAGCGCGAGAACGAATGTTCGGTTATTATTATCTTCGAACAGTTGTTCCTGTCAAGCAAAATTCGAACATTTGTTTGACATGGGTAGAGAGGATGCCCTGATGGCTCGCAAAATTACCAAGCGTCAGCAGCAAATTTACGACTTCATCAAGGAATATCAGCAAGAGAAGGGTTATCCGCCCAGCGTGCGCGAGATGGCTTCTGCCGTGGGCCTTTCCTCCCCCAGCACCGTGCACGCCCACTTATCTGCCTTGGAGGCGCGCGGGCTGCTCAAGCGCGATGCCACCAAACCGCGCGCCCTGGAACTCTTTAACGAGGACGGCTCCTCTGTCTCAATTTCTAAATCTGACGAGCCCACCGCACCTCGCGGAACGGTCTCGCTACCGCTCGTTGGTCGCGTCGCGGCTGGGATCCCCATTCTGGCCGAGCAGAACATCGAAGACACTTTTACTATCCCGACCGAAATCGCCACCGATCAGGGTTCCTTTATCCTTGAGGTGCATGGGAGCTCAATGATCAATGTCGGCATCTTCAATGGCGATTACATCATCGTCCGTGAACAAAAGAGTGCCATGAATGGCGAAATTGTCGTGGCCATGATTGATGGTTCAGCGACCGTCAAAACGTTCTACAAGGAGCAGGGACGCGTACGCCTGCAGCCCGAGAATGACACCATGGAGCCTATCTATGCAACGAATCCCGTTATCTTGGGCAAAGTCGTCGGCTTGATGCGCCGGTTCTCGTAATGCAAAAACGCATCACCATCTTTGATACCGTCCGCGGGTTTACGATGATTTCAATGGCAGGTTTTCACGCTTGCTACGATCTCGCCTACCTGTACGGTTGGGATATGCCCTGGTTTACCCAGACTGTCTTTCAAGACATCTGGCGCGCCAGCATCAGCTGGGTATTTCTGTTTATCGCGGGTTGGATGTGCACCCTTTCGCGCAACAATATCAAACGTGCCGCCAAATACGCCTTAGCAGCACTCGTCGTCTGGTTGGTAACAACACTTGTCTCAGTAGACGATTCGGTTAATTTTGGCATCATCTACTGCATGGCCGCATGTACCGGCATCGTGGCGTTGACCGATCCCGTCCTTAAGAGGATATCGGCGAGATGGGGCATGTCCCTATGCCTTGTGTTGTTCGCCCTCACCTGGAGCATCCCCAAAACAATCTACCCTGTCCCCTACCTGGCGTGGCTGGGATTTCCGAGCCCTGGGTTTGTTTCAGGTGATTACTACCCCATCATCCCGTTTATCTTTATGTATCTTGCAGGATACTTCGCCGCACATATAGCGCAGGGAATCGATAAGACCGTCCCTAGCTGGACCTACGCCAACCCCCTACCGGCGCTCGCCAGCCTTGGACGTCACGCACTCCCCTTTTATCTGCTGCATCAGCCCATCATACTGGGCATTTTGGAGCTCGCCTACTCGGTGCGATAACGCTCGAGCCGCGGCGCAATACGAGCCGGCAGCTTCGCCACAATACGAACGCCATCCTCGAGATATTCCTCGTGCAAAAGGGTTCCCTGCTCATGCACCAGCGTGATGAGGGCGCCCTCGCGATACGGAATATCAGCAGAGAGCAACACATCGGTGGCAGCCGCCTCGCGAGCAATGCGATCGACGAGATCGTCGAGCCCTTCGCCCGTTTGGGCCGAGAACAGAACGGCCTCGGGATAGCGACGACGGAAGCTCAGTCGATCAACGCTATCGAGAAGATCGATTTTATTGAATACGGTCAGCGTTAAACGCTCTCCAGCGCCGATCTCATCAAGCACGCGGTCGACAGCCTCCAGCTGTCGCTCATAGTCCTCGTCAGACGCATCTGCGACTTTGAGAATTAGATCGGCACCCAACACCTCGGACAGCGTCGATTTAAAGGCATCGACCAAACCATGCGGCAGCTTTTGAATAAAGCCAACAGTATCGGTAATCGTCATGCCACGACCGCCGGGCAGGCGATACGAACGCGTCGTCGGGTCGAGCGTAGCAAACAGCTTGTCCTGCGAAAGCACCGTAGATCCGGTCAGACGATTGAGCAACGACGATTTACCCGCATTGGTATAACCGGCTAACGCGACGCGAAACGCCGGTGACTCAATGCGGCTCTTGGATTGAACATCGCGACGCTGTTCAACCTGCTTGAGCTCACGACGAAGCGCAGCGATCTTATTACGAATGAGGCGACGGTCGACCTCGAGCTGACTTTCGCCCTGACCAAAGCGTGAGCCGATGCCGCCGCGCGTCTGTTCCTTGGCGAGATGGCTCCACATGCCACGCAGACGAGGCAACAGATATTGAAGCTGTGCCAGCTGTACCTGTAGGCGTCCCTCACGCGTCTGAGCATGCAGGCCAAAAATATCCAAGATCAGTGCCGTACGATCGATAATCTTTACCGGCTCGCCCACGGCTTTCTCCAAATAGGATTGCTGCGAGGGCGTCAGGTCGTCGTCAAAAATAACGACATCGGCATCCATGCGATGCACCAGGCCGCACAGCTCTTCAACCTTACCGGAACCGATAAACGATTTAGGATACGGCTTTACCAAACGCTGTGACAAGCGTGCCACGCACTGGGCACCAGCCGTGTGGGTAAGACGCTCCAGCTCATCAAGCGAGCGATCGAGCGGCCATGCATTGTCGCGCCACTCAACACCAACTAATATGGCACGCTCGGGCTCGGGTGCCGTGGGAACAAGGGGGAAACGGGCCATTAGGCAGCCTCAATACGATGCAGGATGTCCTCAACGACCTCATCGATCGTAAACTCGTCCATATCAAACCACACGATACGGTCATCGCGCTTAAACCACGAAAGCTGACGTTTGGCATAGCGACGCGAACGCATCTTGATGAGTTCGCGAGCCTCATCCATAGAAATCACGCCATTGAAAGCATCAATGATCTCTTTATAGCCAATTGCCTGCATCGAAGTCAGGGCATCTCCCAGCCCCTGGTCCATAAGACCGCGAACCTCATCGACAAGACCCTGCTCAAACATCAGATCGACGCGCAGGTTAATGCGCTCGTAGAGCACCTCGCGATTACGCGTCAGACCAAACCATAGAGCATGATAATGCTCGCGCGGAACACTAAACTGACTTTTTTGCTGTGCATAGGAAATACCATCATCATGCATCTCGAGCGCACGAATCACACGGCGCACATTATGGGGATGAATAACAGCAGCCGATTCTGGGTCGCGCTCGGCAAGCAGGGCATGCAGCTCTTCCTCGCCAATACGCTCGGCAAGCTCCTGATAGCCCATACGACGATCGTCCTCAAGTTCACCCGAGGGAAAGTCCATCTCATCAAGGGCAGCCTTGAGATACAGCCCCGTACCTCCGCAAAAAACCGGCAGGCAACCCGAACCAAGGAGACGTTCAACATGCGCGCGAGCGTCAGCCTGATAAAGCGCAGCAGAATATGCTACACCCGGCTCTACAATGTCGACGAGACGCAGCGGCGCCGTACACTCATCGGGCGCCATCTTTGCGGTACCGATGTCCATGCCGCGATAGATTTGCATCGCATCGCACGACAGCACTTCGGACGAAAGACGAGCTGCCAAACGGTCGGCAACATCACTCTTACCAACCGCCGTCGGACCGACGATCGCAACGGCGGAAAGGCCTGCCCCGGGAGAAACCATTAGCGCGGCTCGCCCACAACGGAACCGGACAAATACCAGGTCTTGGCAACGTCAACGTTAACATCAACGATCTTGCCAACAAGCTGATCGATGCTGTAACCCTCGGGGATAGGCGCATGCACGGTCTGATTCTTGGGACTCTTGCCCAGCAGGACCGCATCGTTCTTTTTACTCGTTCCCTCAATGAGCGCGGGAACCACAGTATGAAGCGCACCCTGGTTATACTCGTGTGCCGTGGTCTCGATAACCTTAACCAGGCGGTTGAAACGCTCGAGAATAACATCATGCGGCGTAGGATCGTCAATCTCGGCGGCCGGGGTACCGGCGCGCTTGGAATAGATGAAGGTATAGGCCTGAGCATAGCGGACCGTCTCGGCAAGTGAGAGCGTCTGCTCAAAGTCTTCTTCAGTCTCACCCGGGAAGCCAACGATAATGTCGGTCGAGAGCGCGATATCGGGCATGCGGTTGCGAATGCGATCAACCAGGCCCAGATAGTCCTCGCGTGTATAACGGCGATTCATCTCTTTGAGGATCCGCGTCGAACCTGACTGGACGGCCAGGTGCAGTTGCGGCATTACGGCAGGTGTCTCGGCCATGGCGTCGATGGTCTCGGGCAGCAGGTCCTTAGGATGCGAAGACGTAAAGAAGATGCGCTCCACGCCCGTATCGCCCACGGCACGCAGCAAATCGGCAAAACGCGGCTTGCCAAACAGATCGCGACCATATGAGTTAACGTTTTGGCCCAGCAGCGTAATCTCACGAACGCCTTGGCGCACCAGACCGGTCACCTCGTCGACAATCTCCTCGAAGGGGCGGCTCTTTTCGCGACCGCGTACGTACGGCACGATGCAATAGGTGCAGAAATTATTGCAGCCTGTCATGATGGGCACCCAGGCGTGATGCTGGGTCTCGCGATGCCACGGCATGCTCATGGCATCCGTATCCTCATGCTCATTGGTGCGGATATGACGCTTACCATCAAGGAACGCCTCGGCAATGAGCTCGGCCACATGTGCAATGGAATGCGTGCCAAAGATGACATTGACGTTATCGACGTTGGTGAGCAGGCCCTCGCCATCGCGCTGCGCGATGCAACCGCCAACGGCAACCACGCGCTTGCCCGAAGGCGAAGGCGGCAGGCTTTTGCAGGAATTGCACTGACCGTACAGGCGAGTATCGGCGGCCTCGCGCACGCAGCACGTCATGAAGACAACGATATCGGCATGCGCGGGATCGAGCGCCATGAGGCAGCCATACGAATCAAGCAGACCGCTCACACGCTCGGAGTCGTGCTGATTCATCTGACAGCCAAAGGTGCGGATAAAGTAGGTTTTACCGGCAAGAATATCGCGTACGGAACGCTGGTCCATGTGCATAAGTCCTAACGATGGGGAGCGAAACAAGGCAAGCAGAAGCTATGCCACAGGCTTAACATCATCCATGACGACGTTATCCATAGCAGCTCGATTGATCTGGTGAACGTAGATAGAAAGGCGGATGGCCGTGCGCGACTCCCCGTTAATGAGGATGTCGGAGAACACGGGCGCGCAGGAAATATCAAAACCGGTTGGAATCAAAAAACCGCGCGCGATAGCAACGGCCTTAATAGCCTGGTTGACGGCACCGGCGCCGACACACTGGATGTTGACGGGTACACCATCCTTGACCATGCCGGCGATGGCGCCGGCAACGGACGCGGGCGATGATTTGCTTGATACCTTCAGGCAATCCATGAAGAAACTCCTGCATTTAAAAGTACGTTTTAACTGCAACAACTGTATCGTACCGAGTGGACTCGGTAAAGGCACTATTCCTCTTTGGCAAGATCAAAGGTCACGGTGATTCGATCACGCGAAACACGGATCTTTGGGTCGCCGCAAAGGTTGAGATAGTACCGGGCGGCAAGGTCATTAAAGTCACGCTCCACAGCACGCGAAAACTGTGCCATGTCATCCTTGGCAATACGTAGCCCGCGACGATCCTTCGCAAGATCGACAGGAGCCGGCGCATGCGAGGACGAATCACGCTCGCGCAGCAGACGCGCGGTCACACCGCGAACGGGCTTAATCTGCCCTGCCAAAATGCGATGAGCAGTGCGCTCGGACATCTCAAGACCCAAACCCGAACAGATACGGATAAAGTCCTCGGCATCAGAGGCAAGGCCTAAACGATCGACAACCGGAAGCTCACTCTCGTCATCAATGAACAGGAGACGCGACGTATCGAGCCGACTTGACGCCTGAGCATAAAGGGTCGCGGCAATCTCAGACGGAGAACCAAGATAGACATCGCAACCACACAACTCCTCGAGCGCAAACTCACAAGCAGCGCGAATAATATTATGCGGGCCGCGAGCACAGACATAACGTCCGTCCTCATCCCTGACGGCCTGGGGCCAGCTGGACTGATCGGCACGCTCACTGAGGCGGTCGGCCGCAACGCTCACCTTAAAGGCCGAGCCAAGGTCGACACCAGACGTGACCACACGGGCCTCGTCAGTGTTCTGCTTGATCGAAAACAATGCCATGCCACGACCGTGAACGCCCCAACGGTCCATCTTCATGCTCTCGAGCTTGGAGGTAACGCGGGCATCGAAGATTCGCTCTTGCATATCCTGTGGAACGCCCGAACCGTTATCCAGAAAGACAAGCGTGCGGACGCCATCTTCCTTGGTCGTGGCGAGATAGACCTTGTCGGCACCAGCATCGCGAGCATTACGGAGCATTTCGATGACGATATCCTCGACATGCTGAATGTCGTGCTTTGCCTGGCGCCGCTCGGCCTCCGAAACGCGGAGGCGGACATACCCCTCGCCAAGGTTCTCCTCGACGCGAAGGTTGCCCTCCCCCGACATCGACGCGATAAATGAGATGAGCTCGTTCGCGTCGCTCATGTTATTTAGCGATATCGACAGCGCGGCTCTCGCGAATCACGACGACGCGCACCTGACCGGGATACTCCATCTCTTCCTCGATCTGATGGGCGATATCGTGAGCCAGGACCGTGGACTGGGCATCGGAGATCTTGTCCGGCTGAACCATGACGTGGACCTCGCGACCAGCCTGCATGGCATAGGTACGCTCGACGCCATCATGGGAGTTGGCGATCTCCTCGAGCTTCTCAAGACGCTTGATGTAGTTCTCGGCAGACTCGCGACGGGCACCGGGGCGAGAGGCAGAGACAGCATCGGCGGCCTGTACCAGGACATCGAGCACCGTGTTGGGGTCGACGTCGGCATGGTGAGCCTCGATAGCGTGGACGATAACGGGCTTCTCGCCATAACGGCGGGCAAGCTCGGCGCCGATGACGGCATGCGGGCCCTCGACGTCATGGTCGATTGCCTTGCCCAGGTCGTGCAGCAGGCCGGCGCGCTTGGCGGTCACAACGTCCAGGCCAAGCTCGGAAGCCATCACGCCGCACAGGTCAGAGACTTCGAGGGAGTGCTGAAGCACGTTCTGACCAAACGAGGTACGGTAGCGCAGGGCACCAAGGGTCTTGACGATCTCGGGATGCAGGTCGTGGATGCCGGTATCGAAGGCAGCCTGCTCGCCAGCCTCGCGCACGCGCTGCTGAACCAGGTCGGCAGCCTTGTGATACATCTCCTCGATGCGGGCGGGGTGAATGCGGCCGTCGGCGATGAGGTTCTCGAGGGCAACACGGGCGGTCTCACGACGGACCGGGTCGAAGCTCGAAAGAACGACAGTCTCGGGCGTGTCGTCGATCACGAGGTTGACGCCGGAAACCTGCTCGAAGGTCCGGATGTTGCGACCCTCGCGACCGATGATACGGCCCTTGAGGTCATCAGAGGGAATGTGCACGGAGGTAACGGTGACCTCGGCTGTGTGGTCGGCAGCGCAGCGCTGAATCGCCAGGGACAGAATCTCCTGGGCGGTCTTGTGGCACTCGGCGCGAACCTGCTGCTCGGACTCGCGAATGATCGTGGCAGCCTCGTGGGTGACCTCGCCGCGAACCTTATCGAGGAGCTCCTTGTGGGCGTCCTCGCGGGTAAGGTCGGCAATACGCTCGAGCTCGGAGGTCTGCTTTGCGCAGAGCTCCTCGAGCTCACGGGAGCGCTTCTCGACCTGACCGGCCTGGCTGGACAGCTGATGCTCGCGCTTGTCGAGAGCGTCGTTGCGGCGATCGAGGGATTCCTCGCGCTGCATCACGCGGTTCTCGAGCGTACGAATCTCGTTCTTACGCTGCTTGTCCTCGGCCTCGACCGCCTGCTTGTTCTTGATGATTTCCTCTTTAGCCTCGAGCAGAGCCTCTTTTTTGAGGGTCTCGGCCTGACGCTTAGCATCACCGATCAGGGACTCAGCCTGTGCGTGTGCCGACTGAATCTTTTCGTCGGCCTCGTGAAGACTACCCTGCTTGGCGGTGCGCATGAAGGCAATGGCGGCGATGGCACCCAAAACGATGCCAACGAGCGCTGCGATGATAGGCATGCTCACTCCTTTTTATGAATTCGTTACACAACAAAGCGAACCATCCTTACGAACGGCTCGCGACATTTGAGTAATATGGGCGCAGCTTATGCGGGTCGGATACAGATAAACATATAAACAAACTCATCACAGATGAGCACATATCACAAAGCAAATGACAGTGTTTATCGTACGTTGAACCACAACAACTGTCAAATAAATGGCCCCAGCACGGCGGCTAAAACGCGGTGAACGGCAGGACCACAAAACGCATATGCCTAAACCGCACATTCCTCGCATTCGGCATCGAGGCGTGCCTTAACGGCATCGGCGGCGATGTGATACGAGAAGCCCTTGCCCATCAAAAACCGAACCAGTTTTTCGAATCCGCGCGTCTCTGGAACACGTCGCTTGGCGAGCAGGGCTGACGCACGCGCCAAATCGTCTTCGACGGCAAAATATTCCTCGGGATAACCGGGAATGTCATCGAGCACGACATGACGACGCTTGAGCTCGGTCTCGATTTTGCGCTGTCCCCAACCACGCCGTTTGCGTTCCTCGATAAAGTACGAGCAAAAGCGGTTCTCGTCTAAAAAGCGATACTCGGTGGCGCGCTCGACGGCGAAATCAATCGCTGTCTGGTGAAAGCCGTAGCAAGCCAGCTTGTCACGGACCTCACCCGTCGCATGGTCGCGGCGCGATAACATCTCGGTCACCATGGTAAGTGCACATTTACGCTCGATGAGCTGCACCGCCTCACGAAAGTTGTCCCAATCACAGGGAAGATCTGGGCGGTTTTTGACATACAGGCGCGCGACCCGCACGGGAATCCAAATAGAACGCTCAAAACCGCCCTCAAGCTCACAATCGATATGTGCGCAAGGCTTTTTGGACGCATACCCGCTCGAGAACGAGGAGGCCGCCTTCTTATCGGGAAAGACGACCGTGGCCTCGGTCACCGTATACGACATGAGCGTAACCGCTACTCGTCGTCATCATCGAGCATGGCGGAACCATCGATGGCGTAAAGCTCGTCAAACTCCTCAGGCGCAGGCTGATCGGTCAGCTCGACCTCGGACGGAGCATCGTCATCAAACTCAAGTCCGCAGGCAAGGCGGACCTTATGCTCAATCTCGTCGGCGCAATCGGGGTGTTCGCGCAGGAAAGCCTTGGCGGCCTCGCGACCGTTGCCGAGCTTGTCCTCGCCATAGGCAAACCAGGAGCCCATCTTCTTGCAGATGCCGCACTCGACAGCCATGTCCAGAATCGAGCCTTCCTTAGAGATGCCCGTACCGTACATGATGTCGAACTCAGCAGAACGGAACGGAGCTGCCACCTTGTTCTTAACGACCTTGGCTCGCACGCGGTTACCGATAACCTCGTCCTTAAGCTTAATGCTGTCGATACGGCGAATGTCGATACGCACCGAAGAGAAGAACTTAAGGGCGCGGCCGCCCGTCGTAGTCTCGGGGTTGCCGAACATGACGCCAATCTTCTCACGCAGTTGGTTAATGAAGATGCACGTCGTGTTGGACTTGGACAGCGAGCCGGCGAGCTTGCGGAGCGCCTGGCTCATCAGGCGAGCCTGAAGACCGACCGTAGTGTCGCCGATCTCTCCCTCGATCTCGGCACGCGGGGTCAGCGCGGCGACGGAGTCGACGACGATGGCATCGATGGCGCCGGAGCGCACGAGCATGTCAACAATCTCGAGCGCCTGCTCGCCCGTATCGGGCTGGGAAATGAGCACCTCGTCGATATCCACGCCGATGCGCGCGGCATACGTGGGATCGAGCGCGTGCTCGGCATCGATAAATGCAACAACGCCACCCATTGCCTGGGCCTCGGCCAAGATCTCGAGCGAAAGCGTCGTCTTACCGGAGGACTCGGGACCGTAGATCTCGACGATTCGGCCGCGCGGCACACCGCCGATACCCAGAGCGGCATCGAGTGCCAGAGCGCCCGTAGGGATGGCCTCGACCTCGAGCTCGGGGCCACCGTCGCCGTACCTCATGATGGAACCCTGGCCGAATTTCTTCTCGATCTCGGCCTTGGTGGTGGCGATCATCTCATCGCGCTCTTTACCCGTCGTGCGAGCATGAACGGTACGTACGGGACCTGAATTCTTGGCCATGAATAGCCCTCCTCTTAACAACCTGCATCGATAATAAACGAACGGCTGTTCGTGGTCAACCGTTCAGATAAATCATATGCAGCCGACCTTTCCAAAACCCAACCAAACGCCGACCAAACACTGACCAAATGCTTGACCACAAAGGACCAAAAATGAACAAGGCAGGCAAAAATACACCCATGAACAGCACAAACGCTAAATTCTTCTGAGGTCCCTATCTCCACAATTAAGGGGCCCGGAGGCCCCTTAAAACACGTCTATTCCATAGAGTTGAGCACAAGGGCAATGCGTCCCAATGCCTCCGCGACCGCATGGGCACGAACACACGAACGGTCGCCCTCATAGTGGCAGCGCACAGAGTCCACGACCGGCACGCCCCCATCGGCGGAGCGATACGCCCAGCCAATATAGAAAGTGCCCGCCGGATCTTCCTCAGTGCCACCGCCGGGGCCGGCATAACCCGTTGCGCTCACTGCAATATCGCTCTGGTACAGCTCCAGCGAACCCGCCGCCATCTCGCGCGCGGTCTGATGCGACACCGCGGTATAGCGGTCGAGCGTCTCCTGCTCAACACCAAGAACGCGATGCTTGATCTCATCGCAATAGGTCACCGCACCGCCACGCAGCACCGCCGAGGCGCCCGGGATATCGGCAATCGTCGAGGCGATCATACCCGCCGTCAGCGACTCAGCCGTCGAAACCGTCACGCCCCGAGCGCTCGCGCGCTCGACAATATCGCGCGCCAGCTCCTCGTTATGTGCGGAAATCTGCTCAAAAGAGTCCGTCATACCCACCAGGACCTAGACCGAAAAGACGATCTTGCGGCAGTTCCAGAAGTACTGGGCGCCCGAGATAACGGTCAGGACAACGGCAACGGCGTACAGGAAGCGCGACACCGAGTAGATGCCGAGCGTCAGCGCCACCGGGCCAAGGTGCAAGCCGGCCATCGCAAAGACGCACAGATAACCGCAGATGGAGACCATCGTGGTCGCCGTCTTGTACTTGCCGAGCTTATCGGCCGCAACGACCACACCAGCAGCACTCGCGACCATGCGAAGAGCGCTCACCAGCAGCTCGCGGAACAGGATAATGAACACGGACCACACGGTCACCGCGCCAAAATCCAAGAACAGCAGCAGGGCCGAGAACACCAGCAGCTTGTCCGCGATGGGGTCCAAGAACTTGCCGAAATCGGTGATCTCGTTGCGCGAGCGCGCCAGATAGCCGTCGACCTTATCGGTGCACGACAGAATCACGTACAGAATAAAAGCGGCGGCGGCGAGCGGGCCGTCGAAGATGCTCCAATCCGTACCGGCAACACTCGTGTGAGACAGCGCCGACACAATCATGAACACCGGGATAAAGACGATGCGCACGCACGTCACGATATTGGCGGGCGTCCAAACACTCGTCAGTTCCTTATTGCTCTCGTTTGCCACGACGCTCTCCTACTCCACAACATGGCCGATAAGCTCATAGCAGAAGCTATCGGTAAACTCGACAGTCAGAATATCGCCCACGGACGCCTCGCTGGCGTCCAAGTGCACAGCGCCATCGGAATCGGGCGCCTGGAACCAGGCATGGCCGATCAGCTCGGCGCCGTCCTCGGTCTCTTCGATACCGTCGACGATCACCTGGGCGCGCTCGCCCACATGTGCGGCGGTAGCGGCAAAACCGAGCGACTCGGCCAGATCCATGGCCTCCTGGGCGCGCTCAAGCTTGACCTCTTCGTCGACCTGACCCTCCATCTTGGCGGCCAGGCTGCCTTCCTCACGCGAGTAGGCAAAGACACTCGTGTAGTCGAAGCCGACGGTGTCCATAAAGTCGATGAGGTCGCGGAACTCGTCGTCGGTCTCGGTCGGGAAGCCGACCATGGCCGTGGAACGGATCACGATGCCGGGGATACGCTCACGCAGATCGCGGAACAGATCCTCGAGCTCTTGACGCGAACCGAAGCGACGCATGGCCTTAAGGATGCGCGCGTCACAGTGCTGCACGGGGATATCGATATAGGGCAGCACCTCGGGCGTATCGCGAATCGTATCGATAAGCTCGTCGGTCATGCCCTCGGGCTGCAGATAGAGCACGCGGACCCAGACGTTGTGCGGGCGCACGGCCTCGGCGACGGCACGCAGCAGCTGCGCCAGATTGCGCGGCGAGCCCTCGGTGACGTCCTCGTCGGCAAAGTCGGTACCCCAGATGCCCGTGTCCTGGCCAATCAGCACAATCTCGCGCACGCCGCCGGCAACCAGGTCGCGCACCTCGGAGATAATGCTCTCGGCATTGCGCGAATGATAGCGACCGCGAATATAGGGGATCATGCAGAAGCTGCAGAAACGGTTGCAGCCATCGGAAATCTTGACGTAGGCAACGGCGCCCTCGACGGTACGCTTGACCTGCGGGATATAGGCTGCGATCTCACGCTCGACACCCAGCACGCCATCGATGACCGCCACGATGCCGTCCTCCTCGTCGGCCTTCACAAAGGCAGCGACCTCGGGCAGCTCGTCAGGCAGGTCGTCGCCATAGCGCGACGGCACGCAGCCGCACATAACGATGGGGCAAGAACGAACGCCGTCCTGAACCTCGTTGGCGAGCTCGAGCGTGGTCTCGATGCTCTCGGACGTTGCGGAGGCGAGAAACGAGCATGTATTGACGATGGCGATATCGGCATCCTGCGGGTCGAATGCCTCTTCGTAGCCCGCGGCGGTCAAAAGAGAACGCATGCGGTCGGTGTCAACCTCGTTCTTAGCGCACCCGAGGGTGATGTAGAGCACGGAGCCCAACGGTGTATCCATGTTGGAGAGCGGTCCTTTCGAATGATATTAGCGGTAGTTGGTGAACTGTAGCGGCTGGCCGTAGTCCTGGTCGCGCAAGAACTGGATCACGGTCTGCAACGCGTCCTTCGAAGCAGAGGAAACACGCAGCTTGTCGGCCTCGATGGTCACCTTGACCTTAAGCTTTTGGTCCTTGATGTCCTTATTGATCTTCTTGGCGGTCGCCTGGTCGATACCCTCGACGACATGGCCGAGCACGCGCACGGTGCCGCCCGACGCCGCCTGTGGAGCATCCCACGAGACAGCCTTGAGGTCGATGCCGCGCTTGATGAGCTTGGAGCTCAGCACGTCGATAATCTGCTTGGAGACAAAGTCGGCCGGGGCGTTGATCGTAAAGAGCTTGTCGCCCTTCGAAAGCTCGATCGTGGCGCCGGAATCCTTAAGGTCATAGCGCTGGGAAATCTCGCGCGTGGTCTGCTGGAAGGCGTTGTCGACCTCTTGCATGTTGACCTCGGACACGACGTCGAAGCTGGAATCTTTAGCCATGATGTTTCCTTTCGCGTACGAGCGGCTTAGTAGCTATCGTACGAATAGTCGGTAGAATCGGTGGGCGTCTGACCGTCAGTTGCGGTATCGGCGCCATCCGCGGACTGGGCATCGGTGCGGTCGGTGGTATCGGTACCATCGGTGGTGTCGGTGCCATCAGAACTTTCACCATTCTCGGAATCAGTCGTCTCCTTCTTAGGAACGGTGATCGTCACACGAGCCACGCCCGAGGTCTTGGTATCGTAACGGACCTTTTCACCGTTCTTGGTAACGGTAACATCGGAAGGCTTGGACGTGGTGATCTCGATCGAGGACTCGGGCGTGTACTCCTGCTCAAAGGGGCCAGTCGCCTGAGCGCCATAGACCGACTTGCCGTCGACCTTGACCTCAATCCACGCGGTCTTTCCCTTGGCAACGGAAACTTTGACCTTCGTGACCTCGTTCTCTTCCTTCTTGGCCGTCGTCTTGGTAGCGTCCGAATCAGTCGACGCATCCGTCGCTTCATCGGTGTCTTCGTCCTCGTCGACCGTTTCGGACTTCTTAGAAGACTTCTTGGTCGTCGTCTTGGTAGCAGCGGGCGTCTCGGGCGTGGTCTCGGGCGTCGAAGATGCGCAGCCGCGCAGAAGCACCACGATGAGCACAATCAGCAGCAACACCACGGCACCGATGCCGGCGTAGACGATACGCGGATCGAGCCCGTTGTTTTGAGGAGTACGGGATCCGCCGCGTCCACGACCGGAACTGCTGCGGCCGCTTCCCTGAGGCATACGGCCGCGATTGCTATCGGAACGGCCGCGATAGCCGCCCTGGCCCTGAAGGCTGCGCTGACCCGAGCGGAGCGCAAGCTCACCGCGGCCTTGATAGCCACGCTGGCCCGAACGCGAAGCCGAAGAGCGCTGGCCATACGGCTGTGATTGAGAGCGAAGACGCGGCGTTACCTGCGTGGTATCGGCATCCGCATAGCCACCGCGAGAGCGTCCCGTAGAGGCACCACGGTAACCGCGATCGGAATAGCCGCCGTCGCCGTAGCCGGCACGAGGGTCACGCGCCACGCCGCGGGCAGCGGGAAGCGCACGGTCCTCAGGCATCGGCGTACTGCGGAACCGGTCACGCTGTGAGCGAATCTCCTCGCCCGAACCCGTCTCGGTAATATAACCGGCCTGCTGAGGACGCTGTCCATAGCGGGTCGAACGACCGCCCTGAACCATCAGGAAGCGCCCGTTATCGACCGAGGAGCGCGAATTGACGTAGCCAGCGGCGTCCTGAAAACGACCGCCCTGCTGAGACGTCTCGCGTTCGTATGCCATCAGGTCGTCAAAGTAGGCATTGACGACCTCGCGCGGATTGAGGCCCAAAAAGCGAGCATAGCTCGAAATCATGCCCTGCGCATAGCCGCGCGGCGGCATCGAAGCAAAGTTACCGGTCTCGAAAAACTCGATGATCTGCGGCCTGATTTTGATGGTGTTGGCGACCTGCTGAATGGAAAGGCCCATTCGGCGACGCTGCTCGAGCAGCATGTCACCAAAGCGTGCAGCCATCAGAATCCTCCAAACTCACGATCTTCACGTGCCATCTCGGCGTCGACAGACTCCAGCGCGGCAAGCCCCTCCTCGTCCAACAGGACCTCGCGCGGCTTGGAACCGTCGGGCGGGCCGACGACACCCTTTTCTTCCAGCATGTCCATAATACGCCCGGCGCGCGCATAGCCAACCTTAAGGCGGCGTTGCAGGCCAGATGTGGAGCCCAGCTGCGATTCCACCACAATATGGGCGGCTTCCCAAATGAGCGGATCATCGTCTTGCGGCTCGGCAACTCCGGTGCGGACAATGCCGCCACCCGCCATGGACATGGAAGCGGGCGCCACAGCCGACAGGATCTCCTCATGGTAGTCGGGCTCGCTTTGCGACTTGACGAACTCGACAATCTCGTTGATTTCATCGTCCGAGACAAAGCAGCCCTGAATACGACGAGGCTTGCCCCAGTCGACCTTGGAGAACAGCATGTCGCCCAAACCGGTGAGCTTTTCGGCACCCATCTGGTCGATGATGACGCGCGAGTCGATGCCCGTGGCGACGTTAAAGGCGATGCGGTTGGTGATGTTGGCCTTAATGAGGCCCGTCACCACGTTGGAGCTCGGGCGCTGCGTGGCCACGATAAGGTGGATACCGGCGGCACGGCCCAGCTGAGCAATACGCACGATCGAGGCCTCGACATCCTTACCGGCGACCATCATCAGGTCCGAGAGCTCGTCGATGATAATGACCAGATAGGGCATCTTTTGCGGCGGGTTATCGTAATGTTCAAACTCGCCGGCGGCCTGCTTTTCGTTATAGGTCGAGATCTTACGTACATTGAGACGCTCGAAGACCTTCAGGCGACGCTCCATCTCGGACACGGCCCATTGCAGAGCGCTCGCGGCCTGCTTGGGCTCGGTCACTACAGGCACGTAAAGATGCGGCAGACCGTTATAGCCCGCAAGCTCGACGCGCTTGGGGTCGACCATGATCAGGCGAACGTCCTCGGGAAGCGCGCGCATGAGCAGGGTCGTGATGATGGAGTTGATCATCACCGACTTACCAGAACCGGTCGTGCCGGCGATCAGCAGGTGGGGCATCTTGGCGAGGTCGGCGACGACCGGCGTACCCTCGGCATCGCGACCGATGGCCAGCTCGAGCGGACCGCCCTTCACATAGGGCAGCACGTCGCCCAGGTTGACGTTCTGGCGCTTGCGATTGGGGATCTCGATACCCACGAGCGACGTGCCGGGGATCGGGGCAAAGATACGAACCGACTGAGCTGCGAGCGAAAGCGCGATATCGTCCTCGAGGCTCGAAATCTTGCTCACGCGCTCGCCCTCGCCAGGTTGCAGCTTAAAGGTCGTCACCGTGGGGCCGGCGATCCAGCCGACCACGCGGGCGCTGCGGCCAAACTCAAGCAGGGTCGACTGCAGCGACTCGGCAGTTTGCTCCAGCTCCTTGTCCGAAGACGCAGCGGAAGCCGACTGCGGGTTGGCATACAGAATCTCAAGTGGCGGAAGTTTGAGGCCGTCCTCTTCTTCGCCCTCGTTATCTGCGGCGCCGCCGTCCGTTCCCCCATCGCTGGCCGCAGCCGATTCGACAGCACTCAAGGCAGGCGCATCGGCAACCTTGGGATGCTTCAAGAAGTCGGGGATCTGAGGTGCTGCCGAGACAGGATTCACGGCAAACGGCGGCTCGGACTCGTCGATCTTATCGGGGTCGTCTTCCATCGAAAGCTGACCGGTTACCTGGTCGCGCTTTGCATGGCGACGCGGCAGCAAAGTTGTCTTTGCGGTCTCAATCGGAGCCTCGTCGTCCTCGTCATCACCCTCGGTGAGCTCAATCTCGCTCTCGGACCAAGACGGGTCGGGCTCACTCGTATTGAGTTTGGGCGCAGCCTTGCCCTTCTTGGCATGGCGGCGCGGCAACAGCGTTGTCTTGGCCCGCTCGGCCTCCACGGCCTCAGACACGTCGACAAACGGATCTTCGTCCACGTCCTCATCGTCCAGAATCGGATCGACTTCGCTACCCATAACCGTAGTCACGGCCGCATCGGGGCCCTTTTGACGAAGAATGCTCAGGTGCGGACGGGCAACGCCGGGCACCGACAGGGCTTCGTCGTCACCCCACGGGCTGGCGTTGACATCGGCACGGCGGCGCTCGGCAAAATCGGCCGCACGGTCGCGAGCAGAGCGCAAAACGCCGCCAACCGAAAAGCCGATGATGACCAAGCCCACGACGACAAAGCCCAACAGGACTACCATCGCGATAGGCTTACCCAGGGCATTCTGCAGCGCACTCGCAATAAACGCACCGATGTAGCCACCCGAGGCGGACAAATTTTGCGGCGTGAACATAAGGTCACAAGAGACACTCGTACCCGGCACCATCAGCGAAAGAATGGAGACGACGGCGATAAAGACCACGGCGCCGCCCGCAACAGAGCGTACGTTGAGCGGCGAGTCCTCGCCTAAAAAGAGCGTGGCGGCAAACAGCAAAATGACGATCGGCAGCACGTAGGCGCCCAGACCAAAGCCCAGGTGGTAGAAACCGGCAACCGCAGCCGTAACGGGTGCGGTCGCCGGCGAAATCACGGCAATGAAGGACGCAATCGCCAAAACGGCGATGACCACGCCGGCGATATCACGGTTGGCCGAGGGCTCAACCAAAGGCTCAAAATCGTCGAAGTCCGCCTCGTGGCCCTTATTGGCACGCAGATGGGAACCGGCACCCTTAGCAGATGCCGGTTGGTTATTGGCCTTATTGCTTTTGGCGTTTTGTGCAGATCCACGCGCCAAACTAAACCTCCATGACGACCGGGATGATCATCGGACGGGTGCGCGTACGGCTCCAGATAAAGTTAGAGAGCGAATCGCGCACGGCCTTACGAATAGCATCGGAACCGCTGCTCGTAAAGCTGAACTTGCCCTTCTCGATCGTCTTCATGATGGACGCGGAGGCATCCTCAGAGAACTGGTCGTCGATGGCAAACGAGACGCCGCGGCCCGAGAACTCGATGGCCTCGATCTTCTTGTGTTTAAGCGAGACGATGGCAACAGCGGTAACCATACCGTCATTGGCGAGCTTCTGACGATCGCGCAAGACGATGGGGTCGGTATCGCCGATACGAAGGCCGTCGACGTAGACGACGCCGGACTCGACGGGCGTACCGCGCTTGACGATACCGCCGCGCATCTCGAGCGTGTCGCCGTTATCGAGGATAAAGATATGATCGTCCTTGATGCCCATCTTGCGGGCAAGCTGGGCATGGGCGCGCAGATGCACGGCCTCACCGTGAACCGGCATAAAGTAAGTGGGCTTGGCCATGGCCATCAGGAGCTTGAGCTCCTCCTGGCTACCGTGGCCCGAGACGTGGACAAGAGCGCGGTTCTTATCCCACACGTCGCAGCCGAGCTTGGCCAGGCTGTTGACGACCTGCTGGACGGCTTTCTCGTTGCCGGGAACGGGAGTTGCCGAGAGGATGACGGTATCGCCCTCGTGGATAGAGAGCGTCTTGTGCTCGCCATTGGCCATGCGGGACAGGGCCGACAGCGGCTCGCCCTGCGAACCGGTGCACATGACGACGATCTTGTCGTCGGGCAGGTTATCGATATCGAAGGCATCGATGATATCGGCATCGTCGATGTTGAGGTAGCCCAGCTCGCGCGCGACGCGGGTGTTGGTGAGCATGGAACGACCGGTCACAACGACCTTACGGCCGCACTTGCGGGCGGCATCGCAGATCTGCTGCAAACGATGGATATGGCTCGAGAACGAAGCGACGAACACGCGACCCGGGGCGTTCTTGATGGCATGCAGCAGGTTGGGACCAACCTCGGCCTCGGACTTGGTAAAGCCGGGAACCGTGGCATTGGTGGAGTCGGACAGCAACAGGTCGATGCCCTGCTTGGCAAAGCGGCTGATAGCGGCATAGTCGGGCGTGACGCCGTCGATGGGCGTCTGGTCGAGCTTAAAGTCGCCGGTGTGCATAACGGTGCCCTGATTGGTGCGGATGAACACGCCCAGAGCGCCGGGGATGGAGTGCGTCATCGAGAAGAAGTCGAGCGAGATGCCGCCGAGGTTGACATGGCTGCCGCCCTTGACCTCGCGGAACTTGGGTGCGCGGATGCGGAACTCAGAAAGCTTACCCTCGATAAAGCCAAGCGTCAGCTTGCTCGAAAAGATGGGCACCTTGTTGTTGAGGTCCTGCAGCAGATACGGAAGCGAACCGGTGTGGTCCTCGTGGCCGTGGGTAACGACGATACCGCGGAGCTTTTCCTCGTTCTCCAAAACATAGGTGTAGTCGGGAAGCACCAGGTCGATACCGGGCTGGGAGTCATCCGGGAACATGAGGCCGGCGTCGACGAGCACCATGTCGTCGCCGCACTCGAAGACCGTCATGTTCTTGCCGATGCCGTCAAGGCCGCCGAGCGGGATGATCTTCAAGGGAGATGATTTTTTAGCTGCCATAGGTTAGTGTTGTTTCCTTTCTTCGAAACGGGTCTGAAACAACCGACGGGGCGCTTCTGGCAAACCGACCGCCGGGAACGTACAAACATGCATCACAGAGTCGATGCAATAACTACAGTATGATACCCATTTGCACAACAACAGACCACCCATGCATCAAAGCCCCATCTGAACTGGTCCATCCCGCCGGTCTGGGGCCATCGGGGGCCGGGGCGGGTTAAGTTTGTCGCGAGTTCCGCACGCAAAGGAAAGCACTTAATGTGCTTT
>URCS01000030.1 GCA_900546455.1 uncultured Collinsella sp.
CGTCGATGGCGTCGGTCTTCGCGATGCCGGGGAACATCCCGCGGGCCTGCTTCTCGGCATATCCGGGCAGGTAGGCGCAGGGGTTCCCGTGCGCATGGGCGCGCGCGAGGACCAGCGCGCCGATGTTTCGCTTCTGGTCGACGACGACCAGCGCGCCGGAGCCGGCCCGCTCGAGCACCCGGTCGATGTCGTCGGGCCTGTTGGCCAGCTCGGCCCTGAAGGCGACGCCCCCTCCCGCATCGAGCGCGCACGCGCTGTGCGAGCTCTTCCCGACGTCGATCCCCAGGTAGGCCACGGGCGTCTCTGCTGCAGGCATGGTGTATCCTCTCCCTTGAGCCGGCCGTAAGCCGCGGAAGCGACACCCACATTACCCGGCCGTGGCCCGGTCCGGGCCCGGCACATCTCTATCAGTCGTTCCCCGCGGCCCCTCCCGCCCCGGCGGCAACACGTCCCGGGCCCTCTACGGGGCAGGGGCTGACGGCCGTCCGGGGCGGTCGGCCAGCGACCACCGGTACGGCTCAATCGTATAGCCGTGCAACGGAAAAGAGCCGCCCTTTCGGACGACTCAAACTGTAATGGGGCTGAATTGACTGATTATGACTTCGGCAAAATCAGTCAATTCAGCCCACCGTCCCGATAAAACCCTCACGCGGCGGCACCTTACTTGTAGAGGTAAGCGATTGCGGTTCCTTGGTGGACTTGGATCTTGGCCGTTTTCCGGACGACATTAGAGATGCCCGTGTCAGCCAAGAGTCCTAGGGGGGAATGATTTAGTTCCCATTCTAGGCCGCGCTCGCTTACCTCGGTGTTGGGGGCAATGGCGATGATGGAGAACGTTTTGCCTTCGGCGCTTTCGATGGTCCACGACTCACCTGCGTGAAGGATGCGAGCGACCACCTTGTCTTCGGCGATCCAGATGGGAGCATCCTCGTAGCCTGCGAGCAACCCCAGTACGGAAAGCGCCATATCAGGACGGCCACCCGTGGTGCAGGTCGCAACCACGTCGGCACCCGGCCAACGACGGCGAACGGAATCGAGCGCTAGCGCCAGATCGGTATAGTCCTTGTAGGGATTGTGGCGCTCTACTTCGAAGTCTTTGGCGGCTTCGACTAGCGCTCGGCCCTTATCGCTAACCGTGTCGGCGTCCCCTACATATACATCGCAGCCCAGTTCCGCGCCCAGCAGCGCATCGAGTCCGCGGTCCACGGCGACAACGTGGTCGCACTCCCCCGCCAGCTGACGCAGCAAATCCGCGCTCGCCACCACGGGCGAGCCGCAGACCACTAACACCTTACAAGCCACAGCTCTCGCCTATCCCTCAAACGTAAGAACGCGGGCCAGATCCAGTTCCTCATAGCTATCGATAAAGATGTCGCAGTTGGCACGCACCTCATCGCGCTCCATACGGCCGTGCGGGTCATAGATACCCACGCGCTTAAAGCCTGCAGTGCCAGAGCTCTTTAGGCCAAAGACGGCGTCCTCAAACACCCAGGCGCGCTCAAACTTGCAGCCGTGGCGCTCCTCAAGGCGGCGCAGCGCCAGCTCATACACATCGGGGAACTGCTTGGAGCGGCCCGCCTCGCCCGCCGTGGTAATAAACTCCATATAGCGATCAAGGCCGGCGCCCGCAAGTGCAGACTTAACCAACTCGGCGGGCGTGGACGTGGCAACGCACATGGCAATACCGGCCTCCTGCGCCTGCTTCAAAAATGCAAGCAGGCCCTCACGCGGCGGCACCTTGGAGTAGCCATCGATCAGGATGTCGCTCAGCTCGTGGTAGAGCTCTTCGCCATTTTCGCCAATACCCCAGATGTCGTGGTAGGCCTGGCACTCATCCTCGAGCGACAAATGCTCAAACTGAGCAAAATCATCGACCGTCACGTCAACTCCGTGGCGGTGCAATAACTCGGGCTGGGCATAGGCCCAAACGGGGGTGCTATTAACCAGCGTGCCGTCGCAATCGAAAATAAAAGCAACACTTGGGGCAGCGATGTGGTTCATAAACGAGCCTTTCGATGTCAAATGGTAAACAACCTGCTAAAAACGTTTTACCTAACGTCAACCTAACAATCTAGAAACGCTAATTGGTAAAACTGTCAAGAGTTTTACCACGGCAATTCTGCAAGTGGTATAAACATGGCGCTTACCGATTAAACGCCCCTGCAAATCCTCTTTCGTTCATAAAAGTAACGTACAGGTGCTATCTTATTTTGTGCCGAAAGTTCCACCGAGCACGCGAGGTGGAACGAATCATAGAACTATCGCCGTCCCTTCGATTCGTGCAGCCTTGGACCTTTCGCATCTAGTCACCAAGGCAACACGCTGCCGCGTCATGATGGGATCAAACGTGAGCGATACAAAGCTAAAGCCAGCAACAAAAAAGCCTGCTACCCGTAAAGCCGCCCCGCACGCGCCGGAGCTCACCAAGGACGATGTCTACCTGTTTGGCATCGGCACGTGGGAGCGCAGCTGGGAAAAGATGGGCGCGCACCCCGACACGCAGAACCGTACGCGCGGCTGGCGTTTTTGCGTTTGGGCGCCCGGCGTAAAGAGTGTTCACGTCATTGGCGAATTTAACGACTGGGACGAGCAAGCCAACCCGCTGGTGCCCATGCATACGAGCGCTATTTGGGAAGGTTTTATTCCTGGCGCCGAGCAGGGCCAGCTCTATAAATATCTCATCGAGACCAACGAGGGCGAAAAGCTCTATAAGGCCGATCCGTACGCCTTTAAGGCCGAGTGCCCTCCGGGTACCGCCAGCGTGCTGTGGACCCTCGATGGCTACCAGTGGAACGACGCGGCTTGGCTCAAGCGACGCGCCGGCCATAACCACATGTCGCAACCCCTTAACATCTACGAGGTGCATATTGGCTCGTGGAAGCGCCACGGCGACGCGCCGCAGGGCGAGCCCGACGAGTACGGCAACTACCCCGGTCCCATGGACCCCTTCCCCGCGCAGCGCGGTGAGTTTTACACCTACGACGACCTGTCGGTGGAGCTCGTGGACTACGTCCGCGATATGGGCTATACGCATATCGAAGTCATGCCGCTTATGGAGCATCCCTTCGATGGCTCCTGGGGCTACCAGACGACCGGTTACTACGCCGCCACGTCGCGCTACGGCAACCCGCAGCAGCTCATGCACTTTATCGATGCATGCCATGAGGCGGGCATCGGCGTGATCATGGACTGGGTTCCCGGCGGTTTTTGCGCCGACTCCCACGGCCTTGCCACCTTTAACGGCCACATGCTGTTTGAGCACGAGATTCACCCCAACTGGGGCACGCACAAGTTTGACTTCGCCCGCGGCGAGGTACGCTCCTTCCTGGTCTCCAACGTGCTGTACTGGCTTGAGAACTTCCACGTGGACGGCATTCGCATGGACGGCGTGTCCAGTATGCTGTACCTCAACTTTGGCATTGACGATCCCAGCCAAAAGAAGTTCAACAAGTACGGTACCGAGGAGGACCTGGACGCCAGCGCGTTTATCCGCCAGGTCAACTGTGCTGTTGAGGCGCACTACCCCGACGTGATGATGATGGCCGAGGAGTCCACCGCGTGGCCGCTCGTGACCTACCCGCCGCAGGACGGCGGCCTGGGTTTCCACTACAAGTGGGACATGGGCTGGATGAACGACACCCTGCACTACATGCAGACCGATTTTCCGTGGCGCCCCGGCAACCACGGCCTGCTCACGTTCTCCATCATGTATGCCTTTACCGAGAACTTCATCTGTCCGCTGAGCCACGACGAAGTCGTGCACGGCAAGTGCTCGCTCATCGGCCGTATGCCGGGCGACTGGTGGCGCCAGTTTGCCGGCCTGCGCACGCTGGCCTTCTACCAGATGACGCACCCCGGTGCCAAGCTCAACTTTATGGGCAACGAGATCGGCCAGTTTATTGAATGGCGCTACTACGAGTCCATTCAGTGGTTCCTGACCGAGGAGTACGAGACCCACCGTCATCATCAGGCGTTCATCAAGGCGCTTAACCACCTGTATACCGCCGAGCCCGCCCTGTACGAGCGCGGCTACACCGACGATGGCTTTACCTGGATCGACGCGGACAACTCCAAGCAGTCTATCGTGAGCTTTGTCCGTCAGGGCGAGGACGTCGATGACGACCTGGTGATCCTGATCAACTTTGACCCGGAGAGCTATGAGAGCTTCCGAGTGGGCGTGCCGCGCGAGGGCGATTGGGAGGTCATCTTTGACTCCGACCGTCCCGAGTTTGGCGGCAGCGGATACGCCGGCGAGGAACCCTACACCTGCTCGAGCGAGCCCTATCCCTGGAACGGGCAGATGGACTCTATCGAGATTAAGGTGCCCGGCCTGGCAGGCGTGGTGCTTAAGCGCCGCGGTCCCAGCAGCTATAAGCCGCCCGTGATCGAGGAGCCCAAGAAGGCGGCGCGCAAGTGTGCGTCCTCGGTGAAGCCCAAGACCGCGGCTGCCAAGAAGGCTCCGGTTAAGGCGAAGTCCGCCAAGCCCGCTGCCAAGGCTACGGCTAAGCCCAAGGCCAAGAAGGCAACCAATAAAAAGGCTGCTCCCAAGGCTAAGACAGGCGCTGTTAAAGCATCTGGCAAGGATGCGTAACAAAGCCGTTACAGCTGTAATCACCCGCCCCGCGGGGGCGTAGGATACAAGTCAAAACCGTTCCGGGAGAAACATCCCCGGGGGAAAGGAACGTATGAATAAGATCTTCGACAACAAGCAGGAGTTTACCGAGCTCTATCGCGATGCTGTCATGAGCATCAGTGGCAAGAGCGTCGAGGCCGCCAGCGACCTCGACCGCTTTAACGCCCTGGCCAAGCTCGTGGCCGAGAAGGCACGCACCGTTGCCACCAAGAGTGACGCCCGCGTCACCGCCGAGGGCAAGAAGCGCGTGTACTACTTCTCGATCGAGTTTTTGATCGGCCGCCTGCTCGACAACTATCTGCTCAACTTTGGCGTGCGCGACATGGTCGCCGAGGCGCTCGACGATATGGGCTTCGACCTTTCCGTCATCGAGAACCAGGAACCCGATCCGGCACTGGGCAACGGTGGCCTGGGCCGTCTGGCCGCATGCTTCCTGGATTCCATGGCAGCCGAGGGCATCGCCGGCTACGGCAACGGCATGCGCTACCGCTACGGCCTGTTTAAGCAGGAGATCGTCAACGGCAGCCAGGTCGAGGCTACGGACGAGTGGCTCACCCACGGGTATCCCTGGGAGGTCCGTCGTCAGGACAAGGCCGTGACTATTAAGTTTGGTGGCCATGTTGAGGGCTTTGAGGAGAACGGCCGCACGTTCTACCGCACGGTGGACACGCAGGATATCCTGGCCGTCCCTTATGACATCCCCGTCGTGGGCTATGCCGGCGAGACCGTCAACAAGCTGCGCGTCTGGGCCGCCGAGCCGGTCGAGGAGCACTTTGACCTGGAGGCCTTCAACCGCGGCGACTATGCCCTGGCCGATGCTGAGCGCGCCGAGGCCGAGGCCATCAGCGCCATCCTCTACCCCAACGACGCCGGCGAGCACGGCCGTCTGCTGCGTCTGAAGCAGGAGTACCTGTTTGTCTCGGCCGGCATCTACAGCCTGCTCGACACCTTTGAGAAGGAGCACGGCGAGAACTGGGAGCTGCTGCCGCAGTTTGTGGCCATCCACACCAACGACACGCACCCCGCCATGTGCGGCCCCGAGCTCATGCGCATCCTCATCGACGAGAAGAAGCTCGAGTGGGATGACGCCTGGAACATCGTGACGCAGGTCGTGAGCTACACCAACCACACCATCCTGCCCGAGGCCCTGGAGAAGTGGCCCATCGGCATGTTCTCCAAGCTCCTCCCCCGCGTGTACCAGATTATCGACGAGATCAGCCGTCGTTGGCACGAGTCGTTCGACACCACGCAGGAGGGCTGGCAGGAGCGCCTGCGTCAGACCGCCATCCTGTGGGACGGCGAGATTCGCATGGCCAACCTGTCCGTGATCTGCAGCCACAGCGTCAACGGCGTGGCCAAGATCCACTCCGACATCATCAAGAACATCGTGCTCAAGGACTTCTATGCCCTGACGCCCGAGAAGTTCAACAACAAGACCAACGGCATCTCGCACCGTCGCTTCTTTGCCGAGGCCAACCCCACCTATGCCAAGCTCGTGACCGAGGCCATTGGCGATGGCTGGCTTAAGGACGCCTTTGAGCTCGAAAAGCTCAAGGAATTCCAGAACGACACCGAGTTCCTGAAGGCCGTGGGTGCCTCCAAGCGCGCCAACAAGGAGCGTCTGGCCGCCTACGTTAAGGCCGAGACCGGTCTGGTCATCGACCCCAACACCGTCTTCGACGTTCAGGTGAAGCGCTTCCATGCCTACAAGCGCCAGCTCATGAACATCATGAAGGTGATGGACATCTACAACCGTCGCATCGCGGATCCCAACTTCCACGTGACGCCGACGACCTTCATCTTTAGCGGCAAGGCTGCCTCGAGCTACACCTTTGCCAAGGAGACCATCCGCCTCATTAACTCCGTGGCCGACGTCATCAACAACGACGCCCGCGTGAACGAGGTCATGAAGGTCTGCTTTATCCCCAACTTCCGCGTGAGCAACGCCCAGCTCATCTACCCCGCCGCCGAGATCTCGGAGCAGATCTCCACGGCCGGCAAGGAGGCCTCGGGCACGTCCAACATGAAGCTCATGATGAACGGCGCCATTACGCTGGGCACCCTCGACGGCGCCAACATCGAGATCGCCGACCTGGCTGGTCGCGAGAACGAGGCCATCTTTGGCCTGACCGCTCCCGAGGTCGAGCAGCTCTGGGCATCGAACAGCTACTTTGCATGGGATACGCTCAACAACGATCGCGACCGTCTGGGCCGCGTGATGGACGAGCTCAAGGACAACACCTTTGCGGGTCTTTCGGGCAACTTCGAGAGCATCTACAACGAGCTCATGAACAACAACGACCCCGACCTGGTCATGGTCGACTTCCGCAGCTACGTGGATGCATGGGAAAAGCTCACCGGCAGCTACGGCGACCAGGAGACCTGGAACCGCAAGGCGCTGCTCAACACCGCATCCAGTGGCTGGTTCTCGAGTGACCGCACCATTCGCGAGTACCGCGACGAAATCTGGCACGCGTAAAGGGCGCACATCCCCTTTGCCGGCACGGCATTATTCGGCGGGTGCGTCCAAGCGCCGCGCCCGCCGCTAATGGGTTAGAAACATCGATGACAGAAGGAGAAATCGATGAGTAAGAAAGAATGCATCGCGATGCTCCTCGCAGGAGGACAGGGCAGCCGATTGGGGGCACTCACCCAAAAGATCGCTAAGCCGGCGGTTAGCTTTGGTGGCAAGTTCCGCATTATCGACTTTTCGCTGTCCAACTGCTCCAACTCGGGCATCGACACGGTGGGCGTTCTGACGCAGTATCGCCCCTACCTGCTGCATGCCTATGTGGGCTCCGGCGAGGCCTGGGATCTGGACAGCCGTGACGGCGGCGTGTCGATCCTGCCGCCGTACGAGACGCAGACCGGCGGCGCTTGGTATGCGGGCACGGCCGACGCCATTACGCAAAACCTCGACTACATCAAGGCCAACGACCCCAAGTACGTCCTGATTCTTTCCGGCGACCACCTGTATCGCATGGATTACCGCAAGATGCTCAAGACGCACATTGAGAACAATGCCGACCTCACGGTGAGCGTTATGCCCGTGCCGTGGGAGGAGGCCAGCCGCTTTGGCATCCTGACCACCGACCCCGAGGACGGCCGCATCACCAAGTTTACCGAGAAGCCCGAGAAGCCCGATTCGAACCTCGCGTCCATGGGCATCTACATCTTCTCGGCCGACGTGCTGATCGAGGCCCTCGAGGAGGACGCCTTGGACCAGCGCTCGAGTCACGACTTTGGCAAGGACATCATCCCCAAGCTGCTCGGCGAGGAAAAGCGACTGTACAGCTACGAGTTCCATGGCTTCTGGAAGGACGTCGGCACCATCGCCAGCTTCCACGAGACCTCGATGGACCTGCTGGGCAACAACCCCGAGTTCGACCTCTTTGACAAGAACTTCCCCATCATGTCCAACATCACCACGCGTCCGCCGCACTACATTGGTCCGGACGGCCGCCTGGACGACTGCCTGGTCTCCAACGGCTGCAAGATCTACGGCACCGCTCGCCACTCGATCCTTTCGACCGATGTCATCATCGAGGAGCGTGCCGTGGTCGAGGACTCCGTGCTGCTGCCGGGTGCGCACGTTAAGAGCGGTGCGCACATCTGCCGCGCAATTTTGGGCGAGAACTCCACGGTCGAAGAGGGCGTGAAGCTCGGCTCTGTCGATACCACCAAGGATACGGCCGTCGTTGGAAATGACGTCGTTATCGGGAAGGGGGAATGATCCGATGATCAATCGCAAGGCCATCGGTTACATCACCGCTAACTACTCTTCGACCTACGGCAGCGTGCTGCTCAAGGACCGTCCTATCGCGTCCGTCCCGTTTTTGGGCCGCTACCGCCTGATCGACTTCCCGCTGTCCAACATGATGAATGCCGGCATTAAGACCGTCGGCGTCGTCATGCCGGGCAACTATCGCTCGCTGATCGACCACGTGGGCTCGGGCAAGGACTGGGGCCTGGACCGCAAGAAGGGCGGCCTGTTCATGGTGCCCGGCAACGCGTATGGCACCACCAAGGGCGGCATGCGCTTCCTGCTGCGCGACATCATCTCCAACAAGACGCTGTTCCAGCGCTCGGACAAGCCCTACGTTGTGATGATGGGTACCAACATCATCTTTAACATGGACCTCAACACCATCATCGAGGCGCACGAGAACTCTGGCGCCCAGATGACCGTCGTGTACTGCAAGGCCACGCGCAACGTTGAGGACGAGACCAAGCTGCAGATCAACGAGAACGGCCGCCTGACGGGCGTGAGCGCCGGCGTCGTGTATGGCGACAACGCGTCTATGGACTGCTGCATCGTCAACCGCGAGACGCTGCTCGAGATTATCGACCACTACCAGGCCGCCGACTATCTGGACCTGCTCGAGGCGCTCCAGGGCGACTTTGGCAACATCGACGTGTGCAGCTACGAGTACAAGGGCGAGGTCGTGGGCGTGTTTAGCGAGAAGTCGCTGTATCGCCGCAGCATGGACCTGCTCGACCAGACCGTGGCCGACCAGCTTTTTGACCCCGAGCGCCCGATCCTGACCAAGGCTCACGACGTGCCGCCTTCGCGCTATGCGACCGGTAGCCACGCGTGCAACTCGATCATCTCGGCCGGCTGCATCATCAAGGGCACCGTGCGCAACTCGATCCTGTCGCGCGGCGTTGTGGTCGAGGAAGGCGCCTCGGTGACCAACTCGATCATCAACCAGAGCTGCGTCATCAAGAGCGGCGCCCGCGTTGAGAACGCCATCCTGGACAAGAACAACGTGGTTCCCACCAACACCGAGCTTCGCGGCACGCCCGAGAACATCCTGGTGCTGGGAAAGGCCCCGTTAACTTCTGATATCACCAACGCGAGCTAGCTTTGGCACCGCAACATCGCTCGTAACACGTAGAATAGCCGCCCGGTTTGCGCCAGGCGGCTATTCTCGAATTGCAACAGGGAGACAATATGGCTGATTCCAGCAAAAAGATGCAGATCGTGTTTGCCTCGGCCGAGTGCGCACCGTTTGTGAAGACCGGTGGCCTGGGCGACGTGGCGGGCTCGCTGCCTGCGGCGCTTGTGCGCGCCGGCGCCGAAGTAATCGTGATGGTGCCCAAGTACGCCACCATCAAGGACGAGTACAAGTCGCAGATGGAGCACTTCTCCGACTTTTACGTGAGCCTGGGCTGGCGCAATGAGTACTGCGGACTCGAGAAGCTCGAGCACGACGGCGTCACCTATATGTTCATCGACAACGAGCGCTACTTCGCGCGCGACTATCCGTACGGCTTCTTTGACGACGGCGAGCGCTTTGCGTTCTTCTCCAAGGCCATCACCGAGAGCCTGCAGCACCTGCCCGCCGGCTTTGAGTGCGACATCCTGCACTGCAACGACTGGCAGACGGCACTGGCACCCGTGTTTTTGCGCGAGTTCTACCAGGGCCTGCCGCTGTATGACCGCGTAAAGACCGTGTTCTCGATCCACAACGTGGCGTTCCAGGGCCAGTTTAGCGACACCGTAATGGAGGACATCCTGGGTGTGGCGCATATTCCGGCGGCTGCCTCGCAGCTGCGTTGCGACGCCTGCAGCATCAACTACATGCTGGGCGCCCTGCGCTATGCCGACGCCATTACCACGGTGAGCCCCACCTATGCCAACGAGATCCAGACGCCCGAATTTGGCGAGGGCCTGGACGGCGTTCTGCGCGAACGTTCGTACGCGCTGCAGGGCATTTTGAATGGCATCGACGTTGCGGGCTTTGACCCGGCGACCGACAAGCGCATTGCCGCCAACTACACCGTGGAGGACCGTTCCGGCAAGGCCGTGTGCAAGGCCAAGCTGCAGGAGGAGCTGGGCCTCGAGGTTCGCGACGACCGCCCGCTCATGGTGATGGTCACGCGCCTGACGCGCCAGAAGGGCATGGACCTGGTCATGTACGCGCTCGACCGCATCCTGGCTGGCGGCGTGCAGGTGGCGGTGCTGGGCACCGGCGACCGCGACTACGAGGACGGTCTACGCTATTTCCAGGACAAGTACCCCGGCACCATGGCCGCACGCATCGAGTTCGATCCGGCGCTGTCGCAGCGCATGTATGCTGCCGCCGATATGTTCCTGATGCCTTCGAAGTTTGAGCCCTGCGGCCTGTCGCAGATCATCGCCATGCGCTACGGCACGCTGCCCATCGTGCGCGAGACCGGTGGCCTGAAGGACACCGTGATCCCGTACAACGAGTTTACCGGCGAGGGAACGGGCTTCTCGTTTAGTAACTTTAACGGCGACGAGATGGGCGACGCGGTGTTCCGCGCGGCGCGTCTGTTCTGGGATAACCGCGAGGCCTGGAACCAGCTGGTCACACAGGCCATGAGCCAGGACTTTAGCTGGACGCGCTCGGCCGATAAGTATCTGGACCTGTACTTCTTTATGCATCCGGAGATTGAGAGGCCGGCGGCTGTTGTCGACGAGCCTGAGGCTGCAGCTGAGCCGGTGGCCGCCGAGAAGCCCAAGACCGAGGAGATGCCGGTTGAGGCTGAGCCCGCAAAGGCCGAGCCTGAGGTGAAGGCTGAGGTTGTTCCTGAGGCAGAGGCCGAAGTCAAGCCCGCTGCAAAGCCCGCAGTTAAGAAGACCACGACCCGCAAGACGACCGCTAAGAAGGCTACGACGACCAAGGCTGCCACGACAAAAACAACGGCTGCCAAGGCAACGACCACGCGCAAGCGCACGACCGCCGCTGCCAAGAAGGCCGCCGATGTCGAGGCTGCTCCCGAGGTAAAGGCAGAGGCCGCCGAGGCCCAGCCGGCCGCCAGTGCTCCGGCAAAGACCGCTGCCAAGAAGACAACGGCAACGAAGTCGACGACTACGACCAAGGCCGCTGCGGCCAAGGCTACCCCGAAGAGTGCCGCAAAGCCCGCCGTCAAGGTCGAGGAGGCGGGCGCCGAGCCCAAGGCCGAGGCAACTGCCGAGGCAAAGCCGGCCGCCAAGACCACCGCGCGTAAGCGCGCAACGACGACGGCCAAGAAGACCACGACCAAAGCTGCTGCCCCCAAGGCAGAGGCCAAGGCCGAGGTAAAGGCCAAGCCGGCGCCGAAGGCCGCTAAGGTCAAGGCCGCACCGAAGGCTACGGCCAAGCCCGAGCCCGCCAAGGAGACTCCGGTCTCCCCCGCCGCTCCGGCAGAGAAAAAGGCCCCGTCCAAGAAGACGTCCGTCCGCAAGGCCACGGCCACCCGCAAGCGCCGCTAGCCCAAAGACGATCCAAAACCTAATCAAACCCCATGCAAGGGGCGCTCCAACCGGGCGCCCCTTCTCTGTAGGTAGTTGGTAAAACGATTTTCTAGGACAACCGTTCGCCGATGGTAAACGGATGTTGTTTATACAGCCTGTGTACAACAGATATACTTACATCCTGTGCGTAAAGCCCATGGCCAGCAGGCCGTGATTCTATTGAACTGGACCGTACTATGAGATTGATACACAACAGCCGTCTGCCGCAGTTTCGCACTCCGTTTGGCGCTGTGACCACAGGAACAACCCTTTCGCTCTCCGTGATTCTGGAGGACGCCGATCCCGCGCAGGCAACGCTTACGCTGCGCACCTGGGTCGATGAGATCGGTGAATCTCGATATCCCATGACGCACGAGGGCGACGGCATATTTACCGCAGAGCTTGAGTGCACCGAGCCCTGTCTTATTTGGTACAGCTTTATCTGCAATATTGAGGGCCAGCCCGAGGTTCGTCTGGGCGCACCACAGGGCCGCACCGGCGGCGAAGGCGTAACCTACGACTACGCCGAGGTCCCGTCCTTCCAGATTACCGTCTACAAGCACCGCGAGAACCGTCCAGCTTGGTACGAGCAGGGCATGGTCTACCAGATCTTCCCCGACCGCTATGCCCGCGACGAAAACTGGCGCGAGCGCACGCTGGCTCAGGTCGAAAAGCCGCGCAACGGAATCCAGCGCCGCATGGTCGAGGACTGGAACGAGCCGCCTGTGTACGAGCGCGCCGAAGACGGATCCATCAAGACCTGGGACTTTTACGGCGGCTCGCTCAAGGGCATCCAGAATGACCTGCCCCGCATCGCCGAGCTGGGCTTTACGGCCATCTACCTCAACCCCATTTTTGAAGCCGCGAGTAACCACCGCTACGACACGGCCGACTACACCAAGATCGACCCGATCCTGGGCACCGAGCAGGACTTTACCGAGCTGTGCCAGGCAGCCGAGAAGCTGGGCATCTCCATCATCCTGGACGGCGTTTTTAACCATACGGGTGACGACTCCATCTATTTCAACCGCTACGGCAACTACCCCGGCGTGGGCGCGTGGCAGAGCGAGGACTCGCCGTGGCGCGATGCGTTTTATTTCCACGAGGACGGCTCGTACGACTGCTGGTGGGGCGTGGGCAATATGCCCGCCATCAATGAGAGCTCCGAGCTGGTACGCGAGCGGCTCCTGGGCAAGGACGGCGTGATCCGTAAATGGCTACGTGCCGGCGCTCATGGCTGGCGCCTAGACGTCGCTGATGAGCTTTCCGACGATTTCCTGGCCGAGATCAAGAAGGCCGTACTTGCCGAAAAGCCTGATGCACTGTTGCTCGGCGAAGTCTGGGAAGACGCCTCCAACAAGATTAGCTACGGCCATCTGCGCCGCTACCTGCAGGGATCCGAGCTCGACTCTGCCATGGACTACCCCTTCCGCGACATGGTCATCGGCTTTTTGATGGGCTACAAGAACGCCTACCAGGCAGCCGAGGATATCGAGACCCTGCGCGAGAACTACCCGAGCGAGGCATTGTCCTGCGCGCTCAACCTGCTGTCGAGCCACGACCGCCCGCGTATTATCTCGGTGCTCGGCGGCGGCCCCGACGAGTCGCAGCTGCCCGAGTGCGAGCGCAGCAAATGGCGCCTGGACGAGAACTCGATGGGCCTGGCCAAGAGCCGTTTTTGGCTCGCCACGCTCATGCAGATGACCTTCCCCGGCGTGCCTTCGATCTACTACGGCGACGAATATGGCCTGGAGGGTCTAACCGATCCGGGCAACCGCCGCACCCTGCCGACCAAGGACCAACTGCACGACTTCGACACGCTGGCTATTGTCAAAAACGCCTCCGCCGTACGCCGCGCACTGCCGTTTATGGTTGACGGTGAAATCAAGGCCTTCGCGCTCAATGATGAGGTGCTGGCATACAACCGCACGGGCAAGGATGGCGAGTCCGCGACGGTTATCATCAACCGCAGCCTGCGCAATTCACACCGAGTGACGATTCCGGCGCTCGGCGAATGTGCGAGCGATGTGATTAGCGGTCACGAGTGCGAGATTCACAATGGCACCGTCACACTCGATCTGTATCCGCTGGGGTCGTCGATCATCTATCACCATGCCGAGCAGCGCCTGCAGGAGCCGCTCGATCACGGTGCGGGCGTCGTGTGCCACATCACTTCGGTGCCGACCGACGACGGCAAGCCCGGCACGATCGGTGCGCCCACGCGTCGCTTTATCGACCATCTGGCCGCCATGGGCATGCGCTACTGGCAGGTTCTCCCCGTCAACCCCACGGACTTCTTCCGCTCCCCATACGCCGGTCCTTCGGCCTTTGCAGGCAATATCGACCTGCTACCCGAGAGCCACGAGGAGCTGGCCGCCGACTTTGAGACCTGGAAGGCCCGCGGCGGCGAGGATGCCGACCCGCTGTACACAGCGTTTAAACATCGCAATGCCGATTGGCTCGAGAAATACTGCGTCTATATGGCCGTCAAAAAGTACTTTGAGGGCGAGTCGCGCCACAATTGGCCGGCAGATGTCGCTCGCTACAACGAGCATCTAATCGACGACAAGCGCTTCCACAACGAGGCCGAGCTTCAGGCGTACATGCAGTACCGCTTTGACCTGGCCTGGTGCGAGCTCATGAACTACGCGCACAAGAAGGGTATCGAGGTTATCGGCGACATTCCTATGTACGTGTCCGACGATTCGGCAGACGCGTGGAGCGAACCCGAGAACTTCTGGCTGTCCGATACCGGCAAAGCAATCGAGATTTCCGGCGCGCCGCCCGACAACTTTGCGCCCGAGGGTCAGGTATGGGGCAACCCGACGTTCCGCTGGGACCACATGAAGCAGAACGGCTATAGCTGGTGGATGGATCGCCTGCGCCGCGCGTTCTCGCTCTACGACCGCGTGCGTCTGGATCACTTTCTGGGGTTCCACAGCTACTTTAGCATCCCCGCCGGCAAGGCCTGCGCCGACGGTCGCTGGCTGGCGGGACCGGGCAAAGACCTGTTCCAGACTGCCTACGACGAGCTGGGTCCGCTCAACTTTATCGCCGAGGACCTGGGCTATTTGACGCCCGGTGTTCGCGCCATGGCTTCGACCTGCGGTTTCCCCGGCATGGACGTGCTGGAGTTTAGCGATTACGACGTCCGTTGCGGCGTGCACCCCACGCCAGGAAAGATCCTGTACACCTCAACGCACGATACGTCGACGCTGGCCGGCTGGTGTACGCGTTCCTTTGCGGGCGGCGATGAACCGAGCGGTGTTGAGGTGGCGGCCAAGCTGATGAGCGACGCGCTGGCAAGCGACGCTCCCCTGGTGATGATGCCGCTGCAGGATGTCCTGGGGCTTGGCGACGACGCGCGCATGAACGTTCCGGGCGTGGCCACGGGCAACTGGACCTGGCAGGCTAACGAGGCGAACATTGCAGCCGCCGAGGGCAAAACCGCACAGCTCCTGCGCAACAACCATAGATTCTGGGGCGAAGCGTGATAAAACCCCCGATATAGGGTACAGTTACAGACGTTTGAATTTTTGCGGGCAGAGTAATCTGCCCGCTTTGTGCTGAAAAGGAAGTATTATGGCGCGCTACGATTACAAGTGCTCGAGCTGCGGCAACGTGTTTGAGGTTGAGCATCCCATGTCCGAGACTCCCGAGGTCGTGTGCCCCAGCTGCGGTGCCCCGGCGGCCAAGACGTTCTCGGCCAGCGGCATTAAATTTGAGGGCAGTGGTTTCTACAACACCGACCAGCGAAGCGGCGGCTCCAGCACTAGCGCCACCAGCGGCTGCTGCGCCAACTGCCCGCACAACCACTAGGAACAACGCGGCCCCGCGATCAACGACGATCGCGGGGCTGTTTCTTTAGCTACCCAGGCATCACTATGAGTTGCGGTGAAATAAGGACTGTTTGGCGGGCAGAAGCCGCTATTCAATCCCTATTTCACCGCAACTTAGTCATTACTTGTGGACCAGTCTGGCGCAGAAGTGGCCGTCGTAGGAATCTGCGTTTACGGGGACGCTTTGGAAGAGGCCTCGAGCGTTCTGGCGGACGGAGACGAGTTTCTTAGCCTGGGCAAACTCGGGCAGCTGCAGGATTTGCGCCTCGGAGAGCGGCGCCACGGTAAAGCCGGCACCCTCGGGAGAAGCCAGGAAGGCATCCACGACCTGAGTGTTCTCCTCAGCAAAAACCGAGCAGGTGGCATAGATAAGCTCACCGCCGGCAGCCACGCGCGCGGCGGCTTCCTTGAGCATCGTCTGCTGCAGTTTAGGAAGCTCAACCGTCACGTCCTTTTCGGTCAAGCGCCACGGAATCTCAGGATGACGGCGCATGGTGCCGGTACCCGAGCACGGGGCATCGATAAACACCGTATCGAACAGAACGGGTTTACCAAGCATCGCATCGAACGACGTGAGGACCGTATCGAGCTCGCACGCATCACCCGAGACGGTACGAACGCCCTTGATACCAGCCTTATGCAGGCGCGCAAGATTCTGATCACACTTGCGATCGTGCAAATCGAGTGCAGTGTGCTGACGGTCGTAGCCGGCACGCTTAGCCTGGCACATCATCACATACGTCTTGGTACCACGACCGGCGCCAATCTCTAGGCAGCGCCCGGGACGAGTAGCCGCAGTAGCGATGAGCTGAGCGTTAAGGTCCGAGGCCACGGCCGCCGCGCGTTCAAACACACCCGACGCAACTGTGGCCTGTGCATCGACCGGCGCATGGCAACCCGGGAACACAGGCGCAACAAACTGCGAGATATACGGATCGGGCTTGGTCGCAAAGGCGTTCTCATGCAGGGCCAGCGGAGCGGGGGCCAGATTACCGGCAAAGCTAAGCGCGCCCTCCGGTGTGTCAAACGAAGCCATAATACGAGCGCACAGCCAACGCGGCAGACCCAACAGGCGCGACAGACGAACCAATCGGCGCTCGGACTCATCGGCATCCGCCGCAGTGGCAAAGTCCTCGACGTTGTCCGCGACCTTATGCAGCACGGCATTGGCCAAACCGGCGGCAGACTTAGCTCCGCTGCGCACCAGCTCAACGCCCTGACTCACCGCAACGCGGCCAGGCGTATGCAGGTAGAGCATCTCAAAGGCCGAGATGCGAAGCGCCATGCGAACACGCGGCGCGACCTTTTTGGGTTTATCGAGAAACTGGTCGAGCAGCTCGTCCAAAATGCCCTGGGTGGCTGCAACACCAAGTGCCAAACGAGCCGCAAAAGCAGAATCGCGCTGGTCAATGGCCTTAGCTGTAGCGCGGGCAGAGAGCACGTCGCGTGCGTACATACCGCGGCGATCGGCCTCCATCAACACATCGAGCGCAAGCTTGCGCGCGGGGGAAAGCTTGCTCATGACAAAACACCCCACGTCAGATCGGCACCCTGCAGGCCGGCAGCCCAGGCAGAAGCAGCCATGGCACGCTTGCCATCGGGCTTAACCTCGAGCAGCTCAACCGCACCATCGGAAAGCCCCAGGTAGACACGCTTGCTCTTGACGGCAACAGTGCCCTCGCCAAGCGACACATCAGCCGGCGCAGCATCGAGCACGCGAACCGTCTTGCCGGCAATCACACAACGGGCGGGTGCGGTGTCAGACGAAGCCAGGACATGACGCACGCAATCGAGCGCCGACATCTGAGGATCCAAACGCATCTCCTGCTTAGAAATCTTGGCAGCATGCGTGACAAGGGACTCATCCTGCTCGGTCCACACCGCCGTGTCATCGGCAAGCGCGGGCAGCGTATCGGCCAGCAGCTTACCGCCCAGCTGGCCAAGCTCCATCGTCAGTGCCTCGGCATGCTTACCGGCAACCGAGGTCGAGGCCTGCGCGCAATAAGCGCCGGTATCCACGCCATGTCCAATACGCATAATGGAAACGCCGGCAACATCGTCACCAGCAAGAATGGCACGCTGAATAGGAGCAGCGCCACGCCAACGCGGCAGCAGCGAAGCGTGAACATTCACAATACCGAGCGGCGCCATATGCAGCACCTCATCGGGCAAAATGCAGCCATAGGCAGCCACACAGAAAATATCAGCCTGCGCAGCCTGGAGCGCCTCAACAACCTCCGGCGTCATACGATTAGCCTCAACAACCGGCAACCCCAGCTCAAGCGCCTTGGCCTTAACGGGAGAAGGCTCAAGCTTCTTACCACGCCCACGAACAGCATCAGGACGAGTAATGACAAGCGCAATCTCGTTCCCAGCCTCAACAAGCGAAGCCAACGAAGGCACAGCAAAATCAGGCGTACCCATAAACACAATACGCATAGAGAACGTCTCCCCTCAACCAAAGCCGAGACGGCTACAAATAACAGCGGAAAGCCAAGTACCCAGCCCATCCGCAATAACAATTCAACAAGAACAAATATACCCAAAACCAAAGAAAGAGCCGCATAAAAGCAGCTCCCTCTCAACAAAGACTATCAGCGAAGACGCCCCTCCCTGGCCCGACGGCACCCGGGCGAAAAGGAGCACGAAAACGCAGTCCCCTTCCGCCGCAGGGCTTAGGTTATTGCTCCACGCGCAGTTCCGCACGAGCCGAAGAGCACTTAATGGGCTCTTCGTGCGAGCAGGACTGTTTGAGCATGGAGCAATAACCTAAGCCCTGCGGCGGAAGGGGACGGAGGGACCTACTCCGTCTCGCCCGGTCGAGCGCCGCGGGCCAAGGCGTCCTGGTACTCCTTGACTGCCTTGAGCCTCTGCATGGGCTTGAGTCGCTCGAACATGGTGTTGCCGTGCAGGTGATCGATCTCGTGCTGTAGGCACACGCAGAACAGATCGCCCGAGGCCTCGTAGCGAATCAGGCTGGCATCCAGGTCATACGCCTCGACGACGACATGGTCGGGACGCTCGATCTCGCAGCTAATGCCGGGAATGGACAGGCAGCCCTCGCTAAACGGCACCAGATGGTCGCTCTGCTCAACAATGACAGGGTTGATGAGCACGTACGGGTCATAGTCGTTCTTGTCGCTGTAATCGCAGTCGATGGTGACGAGTTGGATGAGCTCGCCGATCTGCGGAGCAGCCAGGCCGCAGCCGCCGTTCTCGAACATCATCTTCTTCATCTTCTCGGCAAGCGCCTCGATCGCTGGGGTGATTTCCTCGATGACAGCGCACTCCTGGCGCAGACGAGGGTCGGGCGACAGTACGATTCCGTTGGCTTCCATGGCCATCCTTTCGGGTTGTTACATCAAATCATAGGCGTCGACGTCAACACTCACGCTCACGCCACGCACGGAACCCACCTCTTTGAGGCAGGCATCGATATCATCAGAGACATGGTACCCCACGGGCGACTTCACAAGCAGGTGGAAGCGATAACGGTCCTTTGCTCTCTCGATTACACACGAAGCAGGGCCCAGCACCTGCGGCGCAGCACTCCCCGCCCTCAAAAAGTCGGGAGCGGCGACATGCCAGCGGCGCTTGAGGAGTTTCGCGATGCGACCGATGTAGTCTTGCGCTTCGTCTCGGTTCGCCGACCACACCAAGATGTTGACCAGGCGAACAAACGGCGGATACAGCGCGTCGCGACGCTGGTCCAGGTCGTAGTCGGTAAAGATCGAACGGTCGTGCTCGGCGACGGCGCGAATGACCGGGTCCTCGGGCAGATAGGTCTGGATGATGACCTCACCGGGGCGATCGCCGCGACCGGCGCGGCCCGCGACCTGCTCCAGCAAATCGTAGGCACGCTCCCCCGCTCTAAAATCGGGCAGCTTTAACGCAAAGTCGGCATTGACCACGCCCACGAGCGTGACCTCGGGAAAGTCGAGGCCCTTGGCGATCATCTGGGTACCCAGCAGCACCGCGCAATCGGCCGCATCGAACTGCTCGAGCAGCTTTTTATGCGCGTCCTTGCCACGCGTGGAATCGGCGTCCATGCGAATGATGGCGACGTCCTCGGGCAGCATCTGGTGCAGCGCGTCCTCAATCTGCTGCGTGCCCAGGCCCATTTTTGCCAGATAACGACTGCCGCATTTGGGACAGCGGCTCGTGGGCGCCGGATAGGGTTGCACGCGCCAGGACGAACCGCAGGTGTGGCATTGCAACGTGTGCGTGCGTTCATGATACGTGAGCGCGGTGGAGCAGTGGTTGCAGGTGGGAACGCAGCCGCATTCGCGGCACATAAGGAACGGCGCAAAACCGCGGCGGTTGTGCAGCAGCACGGCCTTCTCGCGACGTTCAACCACGCGTTCCAAGCCTTCCATCAGCGGCTTTGAAAACATTGAGCGGCTGCCGTGCGAAAACTCGCGCCGCAGGTCGGCAATGCGGACCTCGGGCAGAACGGCGTGTCCCGGGCGCTCGGGCATCTCGGCACGAGTCCAGGTGGCACCGTTGTACATGCCGCGACGGCAGCGGTCGAGGGCCTCGGCAGAAGGCGTGGCCGAGCCCAACACAAGCGGGCAGCGATAGCGGCGAGCCATCTCGGCCGCCACCTCACGCGCGTGGTAGCGCGGGCTGGAACCCTGCTTGTAGCTGGTCTCATGTTCCTCGTCGATGATGATGAGGCCCAAGTCGCTGAGCGGGCAAAAGAGCGCCGAGCGGGCGCCCACGACCACACGTGCGGCACCGCTGGCGACCATATCCCACTGGTCCAGACGCTCACCAGCAGAAAGACGCGAATGGAATACAGCGACCGTCTCACCGAAGCGCGAGCGGAAGCGGCCGACAGTTTGAGCCGTCAGCGAGATCTCGGGCACGAGCACGCAGGCCGAACGGCCGGCCGCTAGCACGCGCTCGATGGCGGAGAGGTACACCTCGGTTTTGCCGGAGCCGGTGACGCCGTCAACCAGCACCACGTCGCCATGAGCGTCCAGACGGGCGCGCTCAATCTGTGCGAGTGCCTGTTGCTGACCGTTGGTAAGGGAGACCGGCGCCTTACCGCTTGCCGAGGACAGCGTGGTCTGCTCGTTGCAGCCACGCCAAGCACGGCGCTCCTCTACCACCACGACGCCGCGCTTTTCGAGCGCCTTGATGGTCGCCGACATGCTGTTATAGAGCAGGTTGAGGTCGCGCGTCGTGACCGGTCCGCACTGGAGCGCCTCGATGAGCTGACGCTGGCGAACGGCGGTTTTGGGCGGCGTATAGTCAAATCCCTCGGGCGTAAGCATGACCCAGCGGTTTTGAATAGGTATGACGGCGGGACGCTCAACCGACCATGCACCGTCATCGCCCTTGACCACCCGCGGGCTGCCGCCCGGGGGCAAGAACAGGCGCAGACACTCGGAAAGCGTCGCGACATACTCGCGGCTCATCCAACGTGCGATACGGGCAGCCTCCGCGGTAAAGAGCGGTTTGCTGAGAATCGCCTCGACGGGCTTGATGCGCGCAGGATCGAGGACCTTGTTGCCTTGCAGGTCGCCCAGCTCAGACGCAATGTCAATGATATAGCCCGCGGCCGCACGGTTGCCAAAATGGACCAGGACCGTAGACCCGACTTGGGCCTCGTTGGCGAGGGATTGCGGAATGCCGTAAGCAAACGGCTCGGACAGCGCACGCGTCGGGATGTCGAGAACCACGCTCGCATAGGCGGCGACGGGTTCGGGTGCGGGCCCGGGCTGCGCCGGGGCGGCGGCAGGAGCCGCGGGCTTCGAAGCCTCCTCCGGTTCCGGCGAACCAAACAGCGACAGTTGCTCGGCCATGGCCCCAGCACCTCCCATCCCATTCGTCTTCAGAAACAAGAGCCCCGCTCGGGGTGAACGGGGCTCGGATACGTGCGTTTACACGGCTGCTACAGCGCCATCGTGCGGGCGCGGTCGATGCGCGCCAGGCAGTCGTCGCGGCCGACGAGTGCCATGGTCTCGCCCAGCGGAGGGCTCACCATGTTGCCGCAGACGGCAACGCGCACGGCTTGGAACACCACGCGCTTCTTAAGGTCCATCTGCTCGGGCAGCGGTTCAAGCGCGGCGTCGATGTTGGCAGCCGTCCACTCGTCCACGCCCTCGAGCGCGGCCTTGGCGGCATCCAGAATGGCACCCATGCCCTCCTTGGCCAGGCCCTTGTTGACGGACTTCTCGTCATACTCGAGCGTCTCGGCCGTAGCGAAGATGGGAGCGGCGACGGTCACGGCGTCGGTCGGCATCTTGGTGCGCGGCTTGACGATGGCGGCAAGCGCATCGATCCAATCCTCGCCGTACTCGACATTGCCCTCGATGAGACCCGCCTCGTGCAGCTCGGGGACCATGATCTCGTCGGCAAACTGAGCATCGGACATGCCATTGATGTACTCAGCGTTGACCCAATCGAGCTTCTTGGGGTCAAAGGTCGCCGGGTTCTTGGAGATGCGATCGAGCGAGAACTTGCTGGCCAGGACATCGCGCGGGATGATCGTGGTCTCGCCGTCGAGCGACCAGCCGAGCAGCGCCAGGTAGTTGACGAAGGCGTCGGACAGGTAGCCGGCGTCGCGGTACTCCTCCACCGAGGTAGCGCCGTGGCGCTTGGAGAGTTTCTTGCCGTCGGCGCCCAGGATCATGGAGATGTGGGCGAACGTGGGCACGGGCGCGCCGAGGGCCTCGTAGACCATGACCTGACGCGGGGTGTTGGACAGGTGGTCGTCACCGCGGATGACGTGGGTGATCTTCATCATAGCGTCGTCGACGACGGTCGCGAAGTTGTACGTGGGCGTGCCATCGGAGCGGAAGATGACAAAGTCGTCGAGCTCCTTGGCGTCGAAGGTCACCTCACCGTGGACGGCGTCGTGGATGACGACGTCGCCGCGGTCCTCGGGCACCTTGATGCGCAGGACGTAGGACTCGCCGGCCTCGATGCGGCGGCGGGCCTCCTTGGGATCAAGATCGCGGCAGCGGCGCTGATAGCCCTGGAAGGGGTCCTTGCGCTCCTGCGCGGCCTTGCGATCGGCGTCGAGCTGCTCCTTGGTGCAGAAGCACGGATAGGCCTTGCCCTCGTCCCAAAGCTTCTGGGCAGCCTGCTTGTACAGGTCCAGGCGTTCGGTCTGGGCGTAGGGGCCAAAATCGCCGCCCACCTCGGGACCCTCGTCCCAGTCCAGGCCCAGCCAACGCATGGCGCGCAGGATGATCTGCGTGTTCTCGTCGGTGGAGCGGGTGGGGTCGGTGTCGTCGATGCGCAGGATGAACGTGCCGCCGTTTGCGCGGGCGAAAGCCCAGTTATAGATAGCGGTGCGGGCGCCGCCGATGTGCAGCTTGCCCGTCGGTGAGGGTGCAAAGCGGACGCGAACGTCTGATGCCATGGAAATCTCCTCGATTGCAGGATGGATGTCTAACCGCACCAGTATAAAGCATCAAAGCAACCTCCGCACAAAGGGCACCGACCTACTCATTGGGGACAGACTTAAATGACCAGTCTTTGGGCAACCTGTCGGCATTTAGGTAAGACTGTTCGTTTAAGCCTGTCCCCAATGAGTACCCGGCCGGCCATTTATGTCTGTCCCCAATGAGTAGGTGCGGAAAGGGTGTGAATGTTTGATTTACGCGCTATGATGTGCCCTTGCATAGAGAGCCCGGCGGAATGGTAACGGTCGCCGGGACACGTTTTTGAAAGGACAATCATGTCAGAAGAACTTCGTTCCATCCCGCCCCAACACGGGTCCTTTGTTTTTACGTCGGAGTCGGTGACCGAAGGTCATCCCGATAAGATCGCTGACCAGATCAGCGACGCCGTCCTCGACGCAATCCTCGCTAAAGAAATAGAGCTCCAGGAGCAGGGCTACATCGCCCCCAACGGCGTGCCGGCCAACGTGGAGAACGTCCGCTGCGCCTGCGAGACCCTCGTGACCACCGGCACCGTCATCGTCGCCGGCGAGATTCGCACCCAGGCCTACGTCGACGTACAGGAAATCGCCCGCGGTGTTATCCGCCGCATTGGCTACAACCGTGCCAAGTTCGGTTTTGACTGCGACACCTGCGGCGTTATGAGCCTCATCCACGAACAGTCACCCGATATCGCCCAGGGCGTTGACGAGTCCTTCGAGACCCAGACCGGCGCTACCACCGACCCGATCGACCTGATCGGTGCCGGCGACCAGGGCATGATGTTCGGTTATGCCTCCAACGAGACCAAGACCCTCATGCCCATGCCACACTACCTGGCAAGCCGCCTGGCCGAGCGCCTGGCCGCCGTGCGTCACGACGGTACCCTCGCCTATCTGCGTCCCGACGGCAAGACCCAGGTCACCGTGCGCTACGAGGAAGGCAAGCCCGTCGAGGTCACGACCATCGTCATCTCCACGCAGCACGCCGCCGAGATCGAGGACATGGGCAAGATCAAGGCCGACCTCATCGAGCACGTCATCACCCCGGTCATGGCCGCCGAGAACATGCCGTGGGACAACGCGGACATCTACGTGAACCCCACCGGTCGCTTTGTCGTGGGCGGCCCCATGGGCGACACGGGCCTCACCGGCCGCAAGATCATCGTCGACACCTACGGCGGCTACGGCCGTCACGGCGGCGGTGCCTTTAGCGGCAAGGACTGCACCAAGGTCGACCGCTCCGCCGCGTATGCCGCGCGCTGGGTCGCCAAGAACGTGGTCGCCGCCGGCCTGGCCGACCGCTGCGAAGTCGAGCTTGCTTACGCCATCGGCGTTTCCAAGCCCCTCTCAATCATGGTCGACACCTTCGGTACCGCGCATGTTGCCGAGGACAAGATCGTCGAGGCCGTAGAGAAGACCTTCGACCTGCGCCCGGGCGCAATCATCCGCGACCTAGACCTGCGTCGCCCCATCTACGAAAAGACGGCAGCCTACGGTCACTTCGGCCGCGAAGACGCCGACTTCACCTGGGAGAAAACCGATCGAGTCGAAGAACTCAAAGCAGCCTGCGGCCTGTAATTAAGAACCGCCAAGGTTTCAACGACATAAGCGCTTAAAAAAGAAGTACCGCTCCCAACCGGTACTTCTTTTTATTTAAACGGTGGTGAAGATGCTTCGATATGAGCCCACGCTGCGTCACCAGCTAATGAATTTTGCAGCACACGCGCCTCTACCATGTATCCTTAGTTCCGAGGGCTTTGGTATTTGGTCGGTCGCGAGTTCCGCACGAGCCGGAGAGCACTTAATGTGCTCTCCGTGCGAGCAGGACTGCCCGAGCAGGCGACCAAATACCAAAGCCCTCGGAACGACGGGACAAAGAAGGAGCAGCCATGGCAGGCAAGCCGCAAACACTAGCTACGACCTCGGCATTCGAGATCTTGGGCCCCGTCATGGTCGGCCCCAGCTCATCGCACACCGCCGGCGCCCTACGCTGCGCCCAAGTTGCCGCCAGCCTGCTGGAAGGCCGCATCACCAAAGCCACCTTTGGCCTGTGGAACTCCTTCGCCCACACCTACCGCGGCCACGGCACCGATCGTGCGCTCGTCGCGGGCATCCTAGGCCTCGACACCGATGACGAGAATATCAAGCAGGCCTTCGACCTCGCTCGCGAGCAGGGCCTCGAATATCACTTTGACATCAAGGGCGACGACGCCTCCATCCACCCCAATACCGTCGACATTGACATGGTAGACGACACGGGCGCCACGGCACAGGTCCGCGGCGAAAGTCTGGGCGGTGGGAAGATGCGTATCAGCCGCATCAACGGCGTCGGCGTCGACATCTCGGGCATGTACTCCACGCTCTTCGTGGCGCACCAGGATGTTCCCGGCGTACTCGCCGCACTCACGAACTTACTCGCCTACGCCCATGTAAACATCGCGTTTTGCCGTACCTACCGCACCGAAGTGGGCGGCCAGGCCTACTCCGTCTTTGAGACCGACGGCGCGCCCGACGACACCGTTATCCCCATGCTACGCAAACTCGACAATGTCGATTACGCGACCTTTATCGAGCTCCCCGGTTCTGCCTCGTCGCTCTCCCCCGGTGTCTCGGCAAAGGAGATCTTCGACGACGGCGAGCAGCTGCTCGATGCGTGCGAGGAACTGGGACTCAGCATCGGTGCCGTCATGGCCGTGCGCGAGGCGCGTCTGACCGGCGAGACCCACGCCGTCGCCGCCATGCGCCGCGTGCTCGACGTCATGCGCGAAGAGACCACAGCCCCTATCGCAAATCCGCAGCGCTCGCTCGGCGGACTTATCGGCGGCGAGGCCAAGCTCGTCGAAGCAACCCGCCGCAACGATTTGAGTGCAAGCCTGATGGGCGCCGTCCAGACCGACGCCGTTGCCCGCGCCATGGCCGTTCTCGAGCGCTCCGCTACCATGGGCGTGATCGTCGCCGCCCCCACGGCCGGCCCCGCGGGTGTTGTGCCCGGCTGCGTGCTGACGCTCGCCGATCACCTTCAGCTCGACGACGAGCAGGTCATGGACGCGCTCTACTGCGCAGCCGCCATCGGTCTCAACCTCACCACGAGCGCCTGCGTCGCCGGCGCC